>NZ_JADYVR010000693.1:0-421 GCF_020193935.1 Bradyrhizobium sp. NBAIM08
GGTAGTGGTGGTGCGCGGCGGGCTTTCGGGCTTGGCCGCGGGCGCGCGCGTGTCGGAAACCGTCTCGGTGTCGCGCTCTTTGGCCGTGCGCACCGCCCGCCGGCTCGTGGCTCCTCGCACCGGAGCACGAGGCACGAATACCCATCCGACGTGGGGAATTGGCTTTCCGCCGAAGAGTCGACCCTCCTCGAAGAGCCACGGGTGGGCACCGTGGAACTCTTGGAAAGAGTCGTTCGACAACACGACGGCATCGGCCCGTCGTGCCACCTCGAGGATGAACGCATCACCGCGGCCGATCGCACCCGCGGGCGGCGTGATCATGCCGTTGGACGAGATGGCTTCTTCATACCAGCGCTTCTCTTTGGGGCTGATGCGGTGCCCGAACGTGGCGTCGACGATGACCGTCACGACGTTGAACGGG
>NZ_JADYVR010000694.1:0-421 GCF_020193935.1 Bradyrhizobium sp. NBAIM08
CGCCGGAAGTGTTCGCGCGCGTCGAGCTCGCCACCGCGATGAAGACCAAGCAGCTGCGCGCCGGCCTGGAGCAGCTGGGCGAGGAGGGCGCGATCCAGATCTTCCACCCGCTCGACGGCAGCGCGCCGATCCTCGGCGCGGTGGGGCAGCTGCAGTTCGAGGTGGTGGTGCACCGCCTCGCGCACGAGTACGGCGCCGAGGTGCGCCTCACGCCGGCGACCTACTACGGCGCGCGCTGGGTTTCAGGCGACCCGGTCGAGCTGCAGCGCCTGAGCAATTCCTACCCGCACCTCATGGTGCGCGACGCGGCCGGCGTGCTCGCCTTCCTCGCGCCGAGCAAGCCGGAGCTGGAGGTGAGGATGGAGCGCTTCGGCAAGCTGCGCTTCCACACCCAGCGCGAGTACGCCGGGCTGGAAGAATC
>NZ_JADYVR010000695.1:0-421 GCF_020193935.1 Bradyrhizobium sp. NBAIM08
ACCTGGGCTCCAGCAATCACACCTTCGTCGACGGGGTGCGACTCGTCGATGACGCGCCGACCCTGCTGGGCGAGGGCAGCGCGCTGAGGCTGGCCGCCGACCTCCCGATCACCGTGCGCAGGGTGGCCTGAGGTGGCCGCGCTCCTTTTGAGCGTCGCCCTCGCGTCCCACCGGGGTGAAGTGCGTGACCACAACGAGGACGCCGCCGGCTGGGACGGCTGGGCCGTTCAGGGCGACGCTCCTCGCACCCTGCTCGCGACCCGCGTCATGGACACGGCGGCTTGCCTCGCCGTCGCCGACGGCATGGGCGGCCATCGCGGCGGCGCGCGGGCGGCCGCCCTCGTCGCCGAACTGGTGACCATGCCGCTGCCGGCCATGGCGGTCGGCCTGCCGCCGGACGCCTGGGTGGCCGGGCTGGTGC
>NZ_JADYVR010000696.1:0-421 GCF_020193935.1 Bradyrhizobium sp. NBAIM08
GGACGCCGATCTCGCGCCGCCGTTCGCTGACCTGCATGAAGAAGTTGTGGGCGATGTTGATGGCGCTGATGATCACGATCACGAACGAGATCGCGATCAGCACGCTCGTGATGACGAACATCGCGGTCGCGAACTGCTCGCCGAGCGAGTCGTCGAGCTTGAGCTTCATCTCGTCCTGCAGCCACTGCGAGAACGGCGCGAGCTGATCCTTGTCGCGCAAGGTCACGATGATCGACGAGTACTCGCTGGCGACCTGCTCGCCGGCGAACTCGCGGTTCCACCGCTCGACGTAGCCGATCGGGATCGTGAGCCCGACCTGCCGCGCCTTGGGCGACACGCCGACGAGGATCGCGCCGACCTCGCGCCGCTTGCCGGCGGCGATCGACACGTTGGAGCCCGACACCATCGTGTCGCCCAGGCC
>NZ_JADYVR010000697.1:0-421 GCF_020193935.1 Bradyrhizobium sp. NBAIM08
CATTTTCTACTTCGGCACAAAATATTCCGATGCCATGGGCCTCAAGGTCTCGGGCAGGGACGGCAACTTCGTCACTCCGCACATGGGCAGTTACGGCATCGGCGTATCGCGGCTGGTCGGGGCGATCATCGAGGCGAGCCATGACGACAATGGTATTGTCTGGCCCGAAGCGGTCGCCCCGTGGCGCGTCGGGCTGGTGACCATGCGCGGCGATGATGAGGCAACGGTCGCGGCAGGAAACGCAGCCTACGCGCGGTTGCAAGCCGCCAATGTCGAAACGCTCTATGACGACCGCGATGAGCGGGGCGGGGTGAAGCTCGGCTCGATGGACCTGATCGGCCTTCCGTGGCAGCTCATCCTTGGCCCGCGCGGGGTCGCCGCGGGCACAGCTGAATTGAAGGACCGCCGCACTGGCGAAAAG
>NZ_JADYVR010000698.1:0-421 GCF_020193935.1 Bradyrhizobium sp. NBAIM08
TATAAGAGACAGCCCTTGGTGCCATGGATGGTGATGATCTTGACCTCACCCGGCTGGACTCCCGCGGCCTGGAGGGCCGCGACAGCACCGAGTGCCATCTCGTCGTTGTGGGCGTAGATGCAGTTGATCTCGGGATGGGCGGTGATGAGCTGCTCCGTGACCGTCTGGCCCTTCGCCCGCTCGTAGTCCGCCGCCTGCTCCGCGATCAGCTTGATCTGGGAGTTGGCACTGGCGAGCCCTTCCTTGAACCCGGCGTTGCGGTCGTCGGTGACGTTGACGCCCGCGGCGCCGAGGAGGATCGCCAGGTTGCAGTTGTCACCGGTCTCGCGGATCATCGCCGCGGCCGCCTGCTGTCCCTGGCGCACGAAGTTCGAGCCGACCCAGCCGATGTAGTCCGAGCAGGCCGTCTTGGTGGTCAGGG
>NZ_JADYVR010000007.1:0-411414 GCF_020193935.1 Bradyrhizobium sp. NBAIM08
AGCCTTGACGGCGGCACCCCCGATCAAGCTTACTTCAGCCCGCTGCCGTTCCGCGCGGCAGCCTAACTCTGGCAGAAACTCCACTTATCGACGCGGAATTGCTGTTCAGACAACCGGGGCCAGCTCTCTCCTGCGCCGCCGTTTCCCAGCTCGGGATCGTGACCTCGCGGCCGTCCACGCCCCGGACCCGCGGGCGCTCGACCTCGATCTTGCCGCCGTGGAAACCGATCCGTCCGCGCGTTCGGCCCCAACGGTGCGCCCGCCGCGCCGCATCGCGACCGTGGCGCGGCCCGCAGGCCGCCGTCACGTCCGCCTCCATCATCGTGCCGAGCGCCTCGATCCCCGCCGCAAGGCAGAACCGATCAAAGCTCGCCCGCACTTCCGCAAACGCTTCGTCCACAGCCCCAGTCGCCGGCGAACCAGCCGGTGTGATATCTCTCGTCATGGCGTTGCTCTCCTTTGTGGAATCAGCACCCCGAGCCTACCGGCTCAAGGTGAGCAACGCCGACCTCTTCAGAAATTCAACAGAACCCGGGACATCCCCGTACCAGCCGGTTCTCGGGTGGGATGCCTGTGAGACTTTCGCCAGCGCGCCGCGCCCGTGCTGCCTACGATCCGGGACTGATCGCCAAGTCACCGCCCTATCCTGGTAGTTGCGCTAGGGCATTCGTCGGGATGATGTATCCCCGTCAGCTTCTTTCGTCGCTGAGGCTGGCTGCGTAGAAGTCACTAGCGAGTGGCAGGGACAGCACTTTATTGGTCCACTTCCAAGCGTCGAGTCAAGTTGCCGCTAACGTTCCCGCTGTTTAGGTCGCGCGGCTGCCACCGTGAGTCCGGTGTGATCCTTGAGGCTATCGACTACCGTGACCGCCGCTTCGAGTTCATCTCGAAGACGCTTCGTAATCCGCAGAATGCTGCTCGCGAGCTCCTCGCGGCTGATTTCTGCACCGTGAGCAACTTTTTCTTCGAGGTCGCGTATCGCTTCGTCGATCTTGTGCAGCGAGAATGTGCTAGGCATCATCCGGCTCCGTCCTGATTGAGGGTCGGGCATCCGCCGAACCACGGTGTAAAAATGCGTCCGCTACACGGTTAAGTAAAGCGGGTGGCGTTGCGGGAAAATCTGTCCCCATCTCGCGTCTGAGCGCCTCGAATTCGGATAAGGTCGAAATCGGGCAATCCGCCACCGCGTCCATTTTTGAGCGGATAACTTCAACCCGGGATCGCCAATCGGCCAGCTGTTCTTTAGTTCGCTGTGGGCCGTACGTGTCTTCTGCCGGTGTATGGCTTGGCCTACGGACGTAGTCCGTGAATGCTTGGATTGCCACTTCGGTCCTTGGCAAGGCGTTACTCCTATGAGCGGAGCCAGCTCGAACAGTTACAGGCCGAGCATTTTATACAGGCACGCGGGATGCGGCAACCCCCTCGTGCTGGTAGGTGCTCTCCAACTGTTCTCAGAATACAAATTGGTAGCATCTTGAGAATTTCAGCCTCTCGGGAGCAAAGGTGGTCAGCCTCAGTCTTCGAGGACGGGCTGGCCACCATCGCTTGCGACGCCACCTTGCAGGTCCAAACGGAATGCACACGTTGGAGCGACACGCCACCTCCCTACGCTCGCAGGCGCTTGCGGTGCTTGCAGCCAATCAGGCCCGGGCGGCCGATCAATCTTTGAGCCTGGCAGATCGACAAGTCGCGACGTTTAATGCTGAGGAGGCCCAGGCGCTGCTCAGCATCCTCGATTGCGTGAAGCTCGAACCCGGGCCTGAGGAGGCACGGAAGATCGCAGCGCGCATACGCGCGCTTCTAGAGGACCCACGGAGAAGCCAACCGATTCGAGTGGCGTGCTTGTAGGGTTGCGGATTCCGATCGATGTCGCCCAGGATTCCGAGATGATCTCGCCCACCATTCCGATTTGAAGTCGCCCACCCGTTCCGAGATGATGTCACCCACCATTCCGGGATGATGTCGCCCGGGTCTCGCAAGGGCGAACCCGGGGTGACGAGACCTCTTCTGGCTCCCATAGGGTCAACCTTTCGGTTTTGCGAAGGGGGACCCTGGATGCCGACGGAGAGGCTTGCGATGCGCCGTGTGCGCGATGTGATCAGGATGAAGGCGGCTGGGCTGCCGAGCCGCGAGATTGCTCGGCGGATGGGCGCGGCGCCCTCGACAGTGCGGCTGACCATCCGGCGATTCGAGGCCGCAGGCCTGAGCTGGCCGTTGCCCGACGAACTCACGGACGCGGCCCTGGAGGCCCGCCTGTTCGCCAAGACCGGCAACGGTAACCGGCAGGGTCATCGCCGCATCGCCGAGCCCGACTGGGCGGCGGTGCACCGCAGCTCAAGCGCAAGCATGTGACGCTGTCGATCCTGTGGGAGGAGTACATCGGCGCCGAGCCCGGCGGATACCGGTACTCGCGCTTCTGCGAGCTTTACCGCGCCTGGGAGGGACGCCTGTCGGTGACGATGCGCCAGGCGCACGCGGCCGGCGACAAGCTGTTCGTCGACTACGCGGGCGACGGCGTGCCGGTGGTCGTCGACCGCCTCACCGGCGAGCGGAGGACGGCGCAGATCTTCGTCGCCGTGCTCGGCGCCTCGAGCTTCACCTCCGCGCAGGCGACGTGGACGCAGGGACTCGCCGACTGGATCAGCGCCCATGTTGGCGCCTTCGCGGCGATCGGCGGCGTCCCGGCGCTCTTGGTGCCTGACAACACCAAAGTCGCAGTCATCAAGGCGAGCCTCCACTACCCGCAGATCAATCGCACCTATGCGGAGATGGCCGCGCATTACGGCACGGCCGTCTTGCCGGCGCGACCTCGCAAGCCGCGCGACAAGGCCAAGGTCGAGCAGGCCGTCCTCATTATCGAGCGCTGGCTGCTCGGCCGCCTGCGCCACCGCGTCTTCTACAGCCTCGCCGAGGTCAATGCAGCGATCGGCGAGTTGCTCACCAGGCTCAACGAGGAGCGGCCGATCCGGCGGCTCGGCGTGACGCGCCGCCGGCTGCTCGAGGAGATCGACCGGCCGGCGCTCAAGCCGTTGCCGGCGAGCCCCTACGTCCTCGCCGAGTGGCGGATCCGCCGCGTCAGCCTCGACTACCACGTCGAGGTGGAGAAGCATTATTACAGCGTTCCGCATCGCTTCGCGCGTGCCGAGGTCGAGGTGCGGTTCACCGCCCGCACCGTCGAGATCTTCCACAAGGGCGAGCGGATTGCCGCGCATCAGCGCATGAGTGGCAATCACAAGCACACCACCGTGCCGGAGCACATGGCCTCCAGCCATCGGCGCTACGCCGGCTGGACTATCGGGCGTATCCGTCAGGACGCCGCCGCGATCGGGCCGGCAACCAGCGCATTGTGCGACCTCATTCTCGACGAGCGCTCGCACCCCGAACAAGGCTTCCGCGCCTGCCTCGCCATCCTCAGGCTCGCCGCCTCCTATGGGCGCGAACGGCTGGACGCGGCGGCTGCGCGGGCGATCGACATCGGCGCGCGCACCTATGGCTCGGTCAAGTCGATCCTCGCCAACAATCTCGATCGGCGTCCCGCTCACCAGCGCTCCGCGGACGATGCGTCGATCCTGCATGCCAACATCCGCGGACCGCGCTACTACAATTAGGAGACCGTCCCTTGCTCACCCATCCGACCCTCGACCGCCTCAACGCCCTCGGCCTCCACGGCATAGCCAAGGCCTTCGCCGACATTGAAGCCGCCGGTGAGGCTGGCAGCCTCGGTCACGCCGAATGGCTTGCTCTGCTGCTCGAACGTGAAGCCTCGCTGCGGCACGACAAAATGGCTCGCCACTCGCCTGCGCTACGCCAAGCTGCGCCAGCAGGCATGCGTCGAGGACATCGACTATCGCACCCCGCGCGGTCTCGACCGCCCGCTGTTCGCCAAGCAAGCAAAGCCGTCGCCGTCATTGGTCCCACGCCTGGGATTGTCATCAAACGGCGGGCATCTTCTTCTTTTCGGGCGCGATGGGTGATCTCGCTGTCGAGTTTCTTGATCTGCATTTCCAGCGTCAACATCGTCTTGATCAATATCTCGAGTACGAACCGTGCCGCTTCGGGCACGTCGGTTTTTGGATCCATTGCGCGCTCGACAAGCTCTGCGACATAGGCCGTGCCCTTTGCCATAATCACCCCGTATTCGGCGAGATGACCACGCAAAGCATTGATCGCCTGGGTCCGCTGCCGGATCAGCAGGTCGCGGGTCCGAAACACCACCGCGCTCGCTTGCTGCTCTTCACTCTTGACGGGAACGAAACGCATGGTCGGTCTCTGCGCCGCTTCACAGATCGCCGCTGCATCGGCCATGTCGTTCTTCTGCCGCTTCACGAAGGGCTTCATAAGCCGGTGGGATCAGCCGCACTTCATGGCCGAGCTTGCCGATCTCACGAGCCCAGTAATGCGCGCCCGAGCAGGCTTCGATCGCCACGAGGCAAGCCGGCTGCTCGGCAAAGAATGCCAGCAGCTTATTCCGGCGCAGCTGTTTGCGAAAAACGACCTTGCCGGCGGCATCGGCTCCATGGGCCTGAAAGACATACTTCGCTAAATCTAGTCCAATCGTGCTAACTTCGTTCATGGACGCTTCCTCTCTGGTGATGGTTGTTCAACACCCTTCACTTTGGCACATCGATGCCGTCGAGGGGGCGTCCACCCCATCACAGCAACCGCAGAAGAAGAAAAAAGGTTGAAGTCGCGATTCCAGATTGACCGCGCGGCTTGACCGATGCCAGAGAACCAGCCGGCCAGCACGCCTCGCCGCTGGGCGAGATCAAATCGGAAAGGTGGGCGACATCGTCTCGGAATCCACGGGCGACTTCATATCGGTACGCCTGGGCGACTTCGTCGGAATCCGCATGTAGGGTTTACTTGGAACACGACGAGTCCGTTTTTTGGCGCGTTTAGAGGAATCGAGTCACTCTTTCGGTGTCCGCACATTTTACCAAGTTAGTGGTGAGCCCGGCTGGACTTGAACCAGCAACGAGACCATTATGAGCGTACGCGTCCGGTGACGCTTTCAATTACCCACATTTAGCCGAACGGGCTGAGGGAGCGCACAAACCATTGCATCGCAGGAATCGACCGGATTCCTTGTCTGGCACCGATTCGCAGGGGGCGGTGCCAATGGACGAAGAAGCCGACGCATGGTTTGATCGCGAGCTCGCTGGCTGCAGCCTTGCCGACGAGCGCCTGAACAAGCGGCTCCGCAAACTGGTAGCGCAGATCGCGAGCGCGATGGGTGAAAGCATTCCGCTGGTGTGCCAGGACTGGGCCAATACCAAGGCTGCGTATCGTGTTTTCTCCAACGACCGGGTCAGTGAGGCGGACATTCTGGCCGGCCACTTTCAATCGACGCGGGAGCGCACGATTGGCACCGACGGTCCTGTTCTAGTGCTCCATGATACGACCGAATTCAGCTATCAGAGAGAGCTCGGACGCGATCGGGACCACCAAAAGCATAAACAGCGGCCGGGACAAGGCGGGCGGCCTGAGATCGCACACGGTTTGCGGCATCCTGATGCACTCGAGCCTGGCGGTGACGACCGAAGGGCTGCCGCTTGGACTGACGGCGGTCAAATTCTGGACCCGGAAGAAATTCAAGGGGACCGCCGCGCTTAAGAAAACGATCAATCCGACGCGCGTTCCCATCGAGAAGAAGGAGAGCATTCGGTGGCTGGACAATGTCCAGCAATCCACGGGGCTGCTGGGCGATCCAGGACGATGCGTTCACGTCGGTGATCGCGAGAGCGACATCTATGAGCTGTTCTGCGCGGCTCGAGAAGTAGGAACGCATTTGTGACTAGGACTTGCGTTGACCGTTTGGCTGGGGATGGAGATGCGATCCGCTGGACATGCGAGTCCCTTAATAGCGCCCGCGGTGCGAGTGGCTGCGATCCAAATGCCGTCCAACCAACACGAACTCTGGTGCAAATTGCTCCGGTGATTGGCTGGAGATCAGCCTGAGATTCCCCGGTGAGTGTCGCCGCCTACGTTCTGGTTGACGGAGGACTGACACATGGCTTCCAGAAGCATCGGCCTGACAGCGGATTTGCGCGGATACGCACCTGCAATCTCGCGGACCATCCAGCCATTGCGGGTGGCGCGATGAACACCCCCTATCAGCAAAATGAGGGCGGCATTGTTGCGCTCTTGCCGGATGGACGGGTCGAATTCCTTCATCCAGCGGCGCTCCCTCTACTCGAAGCCGCCCGCGCGGGCGACGCCAAGTTGCCGGACATTGACGACAACATCCTCTCGTCTCCTCTGGTCCGGCTCGAGCAATTCCATTTGACCGCGCCGGCCATTGCCTTCATCGAGCTCACCAACCTTTGCAATCTGCGCTGCAAGCATTGCTATACGTGGTCGGGTCCGAAGCGACCCAACGAAATGACGACCGAAAAGATCATCGGTCTGCTGGATCAGTTTGCGGAATCCGGCGTATTGCAGGTGTTTCTCACCGGTGGCGAGATTTTCGCCCACCCGGACGCAATCGAAATCATAAACTATGCCCGAACTAAGCCGTTCAGCACGCAAATCTTCACCAATGGTCTTCTGATCACGGAAGAAGCCCTGGCGCGCATAACCCCTGGGACCTCCTTCTTCATCAGCTTCGACACCGCGGACCCTGAGCGAACAGTTCGCGGTAAGATGGATTTTCCGAAGCTCCGAAGCGCCTTCGAATGGATGAAAACGCACGGTCACGCCTTTCGAACTGCGATCTCCGTCCATCGCAACAATGTAGCTGACGCGGAGGAGATCTTTGAATGGTGCGCGATCAACGACTATCCGCGGCCGCAATGGCTTGAAACACGCCCGGTCGGCCGGGCTCTTCTGCACCCAGGCATTCTTCTCCAGCCGGATCAGATCGACGAGGTGTTCGAGGTGTATCGTCGGTGCATGGACCGCTACTCGGCCGCGCCGGAGGCGGAGGAAGTCGGGGGCGTAGCATCGGCGGTGGCCGTCCGCAGTGTCGATACGATCAAATTCTGCCAGAGGCTCGAGCGCGCGACCGGGCAGGAGAAGTGCGGACGTTCGCTCGTCTACGTCAACAGCGTGCGATGTGTTTCCCTGCAGTAACTGCATGAGCGGCGGGCTCTACAGGGCCGGCAGCGTCGTCGATCAGCCGTTCGCCGAGATATGGGCCAATGGTTTTGACGAATTCAGGCGCATCACGTTCGACGATCACAATGGATGTCAGGAATGTCCTGTCCACAATGCCGGAATCTGGTGTCAGTTTCGGTGTCCGCCACTCGCGCAAAATGTCTCCCGGAATCAAAAGGGATGCGGCGCGACCGAATACCTTCGCCTGTTCATGCTGCGTGCGGGCGCCTTGTGGGAAGAGAGACGAAAGGCGGGTGTCCGGCTCACGATGGCGCCGTCCCGACCACATCGAGCGGAGCATACCGTCGCCTGAGATCGGCACCGGTCGCCCGCCCCGCGCCGATATGGTTTGGCGGGCTGCAATGAAAGGAGACATCGAACCATGAGCACGAAAGCCATTGGCCGACAGCTGTTGCCAGTTGACGGCATCGAGATCAGCGCGAGTCCCGGCAACGGCCTCGATCTGGCGCAAGACGGAGTATCGCTGGCAACCGTCGGCGCCGCCTCTGCCGTCGCTCAAAAGCGGCAATCGGCACGTCGCCCGCCTTACCCCAAGCAACGACGGGATCACCCTTGCGCTTGTCGGGGCGCCTCCGCAACCAAGGCCTAAGAAGCCGATCCCGGCCGCCACCGGTGGCCGGGATTACAATCCGGAGAAAGATCATGCATGCACCGACTGCTACTCCGCTGGTGAGGTCGGCTCCGCCGCGATCGCGCATCACAAATCCAGGTGCTCTGCTGGCGCTACACCCCGAATTGCGCATAGATCAAGACATCTACAACATCAATGTCACGGCCAACTTCGGTGCGACGCTGACTGCATCAGAGACTTGGCAGCAGATCGCGACACATGATGGCGCGCAGAAGCCAGTCCATCTTTATTTCCATTTGCCCCTGTGCAGCTACGTTTGCCGGTTCTGTAACTACGTCAAGCGGCAGGCCCCGACCGGCGCGAAGCTCGATGATGCCCTCGATCATTGGACCGGCTTGCTGATTGAGGAATCGCAACGATATCTGCGGGGAGCGCCGTGGTTGTCAGCGGCTCGCGTTGAGTCGCTGTTTCTGGGGGGCGGCACCGCATCGCTGCTCAGACCCAGGCACCTGGCGCGGATCATGCGGCATGTGCAAGACAACTATTCCGTCATACCGGGATGCGAGGCGACGTTGGAAGGCAATCCGGACAACTTCCTCGCCGACGAAGTCAGTGATGCAATCGAGATCGGCTTCAACCGGTTCAGCGTCGGCCTCCAGTCGCTCGACAGCAAGGTCAACGCCTTCGCTGGTCGGGGGCACGACCGACAAATGTCGCTGAAGTCCGTCTGCACGACCAGAATCTGTTCCCGACGCTTGAAACCACCTACGCGATGCGCGAAGCGATGGTGGATGTCCTGCTCGATGCAAACTATGAACCCAGCCCCTGCGGCTGGTGGAGTGCGCCAGGATCTTATCCTGACGGCAACATCCCACAGGTGTCGCGCAACAAGTGGCAGAATTACGACACGATGATCGGATTCGGTCCCGGCTCCTATGGCTGGCTCGCGGGTATTCGGCCGGATCCTATCCAGACCCGCAACATCGCCGACATCTCCGCCCATGCGCGCCATGTGGAATCTCAGAGCACCGCACCGCTCGCGTCCGGCAGGCGCCTGACCGGCGCGGAAGCCGTCGCGACGGCGCTTGGGTTCGCCTTCAAGTCAAACCAGCCGATCTCCGTGCAGCGGTTTGCCCGGATCTATGGCGTGAATCTGTTGTCCGATGAGCCCTATGCCGGCGTGATCGAAGACCTCATGGCAAAGGGACTGCTCGAGCCGGTCAATGGGTCGTCGGAGTACCTGAAGCCGACGCTTGATGGTGAAACCCTCCACGAGGAGATCATTACGACGCATATCCACGGCCGTATCGGCGGTGTCGTCGCCGCCGTCTGCCGGCGCTAAGAGGCTGCCTACTCATGTTGCAAACGCAGAGAACGATGAACCCGGAAGCAATTCGCATTCATGAGTTCGTACCGATATCGGGATCCGAGATCGGCCGCGTCTTGATTGTACCATCCGGAAATGTCGGGCCGATGGATCAGGGCGGCTTCGAATCCGAATTGTACGAGCGGCTGGCCGGCAGGCTCGTTTCCTCCGGAATGATTACGGTTCGATTTGATGTCGAGTCCGATCGACCGCGCGGAGGTGTGTCGATACCGGCGCGCCGGGCGAACCGGACGCGGCGGTTGTCCGAGATCTTGGAACACGAGGCGATTGCGGCACGATCATCTCCGCTCATTCTACTCGGCGTGTCGCTCGGCGCACTTTCGATTGTTGACGTTCTAAGACGCCCGACCTCGCTCAATATCTGCGCGGCTGTTCTGCTTGGATGTGTGATCGAAGAACCCAGCGTTGTTATGCCGCCGGTCGAGCGAATCGACTTCCTCTACGGCGCGCGGGATCTGGTCGGATATTGTAACAGTGACGGTGAACTGAGCGAAGTCGTCGGTCCGGACACGTATGGACCTCGGTCGGCGCAGCAATTGATCGTTCGGCCGAGAACCGTCGTTACCACCCGCATCATCGAAGGGGTCGGACACATGCTCGCGCGGCCTGGTGCCCACGCGCCTGACGATGACACGTTGGATGTCATCGTCGACCTAACGAAGCAATCCGCTTTTCCGCCGTCTGCCCCGGCCGCGCAATAGGAGAGATCGACGATGACGTCTTTGGCAACCCAGCGCTTCGACAAACTGTCGACAAACTTTGCGACAAGCGAGGTCCATTCGAGCAGTCATTCCATCAGGCGATTGCATGAATTGCTCGACCTGCCGGCCGGCGCGTCGGTTGTCGACATAGCCTGCGGCGCTGGCCATCTTGCTCTGTCGTTTGCAGGTCGCGCGAAACGCATCGTGGGAGTCGATGGTGCCCCGACCATGCTGGGGGCCTTCCAGAGACTTGCGAACGAGAAGGCAATCCAGGTCGAAACTGTGCTGGCCATGAGCGATTCTGTCTCGCTGCGATCCGGCGAATTCGACGTCGCGGTTTCCCGGCTTGCACCGCATCATTTTCCGAACCTGCAAGCGTCGGTGCGGGAGATGGCGAGGCTGGTTCGGCCGGGGGGCATGTCGCAGTTATCGACCTGCATGGCTACGACGATTCCGACCTTGACGAATTCAACCATCGGCTGGAAGTTTTGCACGATCCAACGCACGTCCGAAGCCACACGCCGCTGGCCTGGCGAGATACCCTGGCGGGCGCCGATCTGGAGATCCTGACCTTCGAGACGCATCTTCGAGAGAGTCCGAAAGGTGTCAGCATACAGCGCTGGTGCGAAATTGCAGCCTCTGGCCCTGAGGCGGAACAGGCTATCCGTGCGCAGCTTGCGTCGGCCCCCGCGGCGACGTTGAACGCCTTGGGGATTGATTTCGCGGTAGATCAAGCCGAATTCCTGATTCCGGTGAGGACGTTGCTTGCGGTTGCGCGCAAGCCGGCCGTTAATCACTGAGCGGGGACGGGGGCCTTTGTTGCGAAGCGCGTGTGTCACGGTTGGTGGGTGAGGTTCAGGTGCCTGTCCTTCATATCTATTCACCTCTCGATTCGCCGCCATCGGCGCTGCTCGAGAACCTCTGCTCGGGGATCCTCGGCATTCTTCACCTACCGCCGGGGCATTGCTGGGCGATTTGGCACGAGGTGGCGCCCCACAATTTCCATCGCGACGGCTGGCATTACGGCGCCATGGACAACGGGCCGATCGTCACGATCTACTGCAAGCGAACATACAACAAGGAGGAGATCTCGCGGATGTTGCTCTTCACGCGGGATACGCTTGCGAGTGGCTTGTCGTGCGATGCGGCTGCCGTCTACGCGACCGTGCAGCGCGTTCAACCGGGAGAGACCCTGGTGCGAGGCGGGATTTGGCAGGAAGTTGAGGGGGCACCGTGACCGAAGCAGGATATATGCATCCGACCCGTGGCGACCGTCAGGTCGTCGCGTAAGACACCTGAAGATGACCATTGGGGGGCGGTGGAATCATACATCGACTTCGATCAACGCCAATTCGGTGCAAACGCGCTACTGGGGCTCTCGGAGTTTTCTCACGTTGAAGTAGTTTTCCTGATGCACAAGGTGCCACCGGATTCGGTAGAGAAGGGCGCGCGGCACCCGAGGGAGCGAGCGGATTGGCCCTTGGTGGGAATCTTTGCCCAGCGCGGCAAGTCGCGGCCGAACCGGCTGGGTGTCTCACGTTGCGCGTTGCTCGGGGTTTCGGGCCACACACTCCATGTGCGCGGGCTGGACGCAATCGATAGCAGCCCGGTCATCGATGTGAAACCCTACATGGAAGAATTTGGCCCGCGAGGAGCGATAGCGCAACCAGCTTGGTCCAACGAGGTCATGAAGGATTACTACAAGGAATGAAGGAAGGAGTGGCGAGTAGTTAGCCCGAGGTGATCAGGGGCAGCGTGAGAACGCCCGCCTTACGGAGGTCCTGAAACGGAAGCTCTATAAAATGGAGCTTCGGGCAATCCTCACCATGATGGTGCTGCCTCGGGATGAATTATCCGACCTGGCTCGTTTTCTGAGTAGGCGGTGCTTCTTCGATCATTCTGATTGCCTGTACGGCGAGACGATCAAGAGTAGGGTGTATCGACCAGGTACGAAGGACGGGAATGTCGCCGGCGTTGCCGAAGAGCCCGAGGATTTCAAGAGACTTCGCGACAACGTCTTCGGCGCGGAAGAATTCGAAGTAGCCAGATTGCGTGGTTGGGCTCGCAAGCGCGGCCCGATAGGATCGCCGCGATTTCGTTCGGAAAGAACTCGACGAATAATGCTACGGCAGGCTCGGTTCCGGGAAGATGCTTCGCACGTTCAGAAAACATGTGGTCCCTGTGGTAAAACTCTCCAACGAACGCCGCCGCAATCACCATGCCGAACGGCTGCTCAAAGCCTAGTTCCATAGGCGACGTCAAACCGCGCAGCGACGCGCTGACGCCTACAAGCTGTCCTTCGGCGGTGGCGACAGCCCCCGGCAGGCGCACAGCCCTCGCTGGACGGCGGCGTCGACGGCGGCTATCAATGCCTCGAAGCTGGCCACCGGTTTGCCTCGGATCGTAATGAGGCGCGTCGCCAGTGTAAATCTTCCCGGCCAGTTAGAATCTGAAAGCCTCAGCCCGGGCCAGGTCGGCACGCCATGCCGCGTAAAACCTGGTCGCAGTTGACCCCGTAAAGTCCGAGTAGCGCGTGTTCGGATATCAAGCAGTGCAATCACTAAGATCGTGCGACGAATGCCCACTTTCAGTCGGATAAGCCCAGTGGTGCGACCAGTAAGTCATTGATTGTTCTCACCCCGGGGCTGTCTCTTAATCAGCGGCCCGGTCCGAATCAGTTATGCAGCAAGCTTAGGAATCTCCTGTTCAATCAATCGCAACAATCGGGTGTTGCGCCTCCCCGCAACCAAATTCGGATTGACCGGATCCGAGACGACAACGGCCCGCTTGATGCGGGCCGTTTTTGTTTTGGCGATGGGATCCGCGCTACCTCGCCGCGGTCCGCCAGGCGAGTAGCCGCTGCTCGACCAGTGACATCGCAATCGACGTCAAATATCCGGTCGCGCCGAGCAGGATGACGCCGGCGAAGAGGTCGGCGGACCGGAACGCGCGTGCCGAGAGCAGCACCCAGTGACCAAGGCCGTCGAGGCCGGCCAGGATCTCGCAGACCACCGAGAGGATCAGCGCGACGGTCAGGCTGAGCCGCATGCCCGCGAGGATATCCGGCAATGCCGAGGGCAGGGCGATCTTGGCGATGATTGCGGTGCGCGACATCTGCAGCGAGCGGGCGACCTCATAGAGCCGCGGCTCGACTGCGGCAAAGCCGTGAACGGTTGCGAGGATGATCGGCCAGATCGCGCCGAAGGCGATCACGAACAGCGCCATGCCTTGCGTCAGCCCGAGCATCGCGATTGCGACCGGGATGATCGCCGAGACCGGCAGGGGCCTTAAGAATTCCAGCGACGGCGCGACATAGGCGCGCATCATCCGGGACGAACCGATCAGCGCGCCAAGCGCAATGCCGGCGATCGAGGCGGCGAACCAGCCATAGGCCATGTGCTCCAGCGTGCCGATGAGCTTGCCCGCGAGATCGCCGCTGGAAAAGCCGCGCACCAAAGCGGCCCAGGCGCGGTCCGGACCGGGCAGGAACACCGGCGACACTAGCTTCAGATTGGCGACGAGTTGCCACGCCGCGATGAAGCCGGCTGCGACGAGGGCGCTTGCCAAACGCCAGAGGATCGCGGTGCGCTTCATGGATTGTCTCCGGCGAGCGCGGCGCGGCCGAACAGACGGCGCTGGGCGGCGATCAACAGCATGTTCAGCGCGTAGCCGATCGCGCCGATCCAGACGAGATAGGCGAGCATCAGGTCGGCGCGCAGGGCCTGCTGTGCCAGCATGATGCCGGCACCCAAGCCGATCGGGTTGATGGCGATCTCGACGGTGACCGCGACGATCAGGGCGATCCCGGCCGACAGGCGGAAGGCGACAAAGATCCGCGGCAGTGCGGCCGGGATCACGATCTTCGCGATCCGTTGCGGCGCGCTCAGCCGCAAGGCCCGCGACACTTCCATCAATCGCGGCTCGATGCTGCGCACTGCGCTGCGCGTCATGATCAGCATCGGCCAGACGCAGGCGAACGCCACGATCACGATCTCCATGCGATAGCCAAAGCCGAGCGCGATCAACGCAATCGGCAGCAGCGCAATTGAGGGAATCGGGCGGATCGCCTCGACCGTCACCTCCATTAGCCGATCGAGAGGACGCGAAATGCCGAAGGCGATGCCGAGCGCAAGCCCGATGGCGCTGCCGATGGCCAGACCCGCAAAGGCGGCGAACAGCGTGTCGCGGGTCGCGACCGGGATCGAGAGATCGGCGAGCGCCGTGGCCAGCGCCGCGAGGATTGCGCTCGGCGGCGCCAGGCTGTCGCTTTGCAGATGGGTGAGGCGCGCCCAGAGCTCAAACGCCAGCACCAGCGCCAGCGGCAGCAGCAAGGGCTTGGTGCGATCGAGGCTCAATGCTCGGTCGCCTTGATGAAGTCGAACAATTGCCGGCGCAGCCGCAGGAATTCCGGATGCTCGCGGGTGGCGAGCTGGTCGCGCGGACGCGGCAGGTCGACGTCGAGCTCGATCCCGATCCGGCCCGGATGCGGCAAGAGGCCGATGACGCGGTCGCCGAGATAGATCGCCTCGTCGAGATCGTGGGTCACGAAGATCACGGTGGTCTCGCTCGCCTGCGTCAGCGACAGGACCTCGTCCTGCAAGCCCTGCCGCGTCATCGCATCCAGCGCGCCGAACGGCTCGTCCATCAGCAGGGTGGTCGGCTCCTGCGCAAGGCAGCGCGCGATCTGCAGGCGCTGCTGCATGCCCCCGGACATTTCGGCCGGATATTTGTCGGCATGGCCGGGCAGTCCGACCTTGCGCAGCAGCGCCTCGATGCGCGCGCCGCGTTCGCGCGCCGGCACACGCGAGGCTTCCAGCGCCAGCGAGATGTTTCCGGCCGCGGTTCGCCACGGCAACAGCGCCTTGCCGTAATCCTGGAACACGATCGCGACCTCACGCCGCGGCTCGGTGATCTCTTCGCCCTCAAACGTCACCGCGCCGCTCGTGGGGCGATAGAGACCTGCGGCGAGCCGCAGCGCCGTGGTCTTGCCGCAGCCGGAGGCGCCGACGATGCAGAGGAATTCGCCCGGCCGCACCTGAAGATCGAGATTCTCGATGATGGTCTTGCCGCCGAGCCGCAGCGTCGCGGCATTGAACGCGATCAGCGGTTTCTGCCGCCGCGCGGCGCGCGCCTCAATGAGCCTTGCAACGACGCTCATGATTGTTCCCCGCTCACCTGCGGATAGACGAAATCGATGGTCGAGTGCAGATGCGCCGCCAGCATTTTTTGCGCGGCGGCCACGTCGCGGGCGAGCACGAGGTCGGCGAGCATCTGGTGACTGCGGATGAATCTCTCGCCGCTGTCGATGGCGCCCATCATCACGCGGCGGTAGCGGTAGGCCTGGTCGTAGAGGTCGGAGTGGGCGGCCAGCATGCGCCGCGAGGCGCAGGCGGCGAGCAGCGCGGTGTGGAAGCCCTTGTGCAGCCGGTCGAACTCCGCCGCGCCCTCGCGGAATTCGTCGCCGGTGCGCTCGATGTGTCGGCGCATCTGATGCAGCGCGCTGATGATGCCGGCCTCCCAGGCAGCATCGCCGTGGAGGATGGCGAGCTTGACCGCCTCGATCTCGACCGCCGTCCGCATGCAGGTGATGTCGGCGAGATCCTCGCGGCTGACCTCGGCGACGCGGAAGCCGCGCTGGCCGATGCCGACGATGAGGCCGCGCGACATCAACCGCGAAAGGCCTTCGCGCAGGGGCGTGGCGCCGATATCGTAACGTTGCACGAGGTCGAGGATGCCCAGCCGCGATCCCGGTGCGAGATCTCCCGCCAGGATGTCCTGCTCGATGAGGTTTGCGGCACGCTCGCTCAAGGTGCCGGCTTCCGTCGGCAGGCGTTCGAGAGTGCGCTCGGGAGCTGGCATCGTCGATATCCCTTAGTTCAGCACCAGTTTCGCCGTGTCGAGCTTCGATTGCAGCATCTTCTGCGACGACATCACCTCGATCCACCAGCTGAGGTTTTGCGGCTTGAGGTTCGGCTCGGACTGGTTCGGCGGCGTCGCCTTGACGAGATCGAGCGGCTGCTTGGTGAACTTGGCGATCGAGGCCGAGGCCTTCTCGCGGTCGCTGTTGACGATCGCGGCGGCCTCCGCGACGGCCTCGCGAAACTTCTTCACGGTGGCCACATTCTTCTCCGCCCAGTCGCGCGATGCGGCATAGAAGATGATCGGATCGGTGCGGCCGAGCTCGGCGCCGTACCGCGCGCCAACCGAGCCGAGCCCCGCATTGCTCATGCGCGTGACGAACGGTTCGGCCGTGAGCACCGCATCAACGCCGCCTGATTTGATGATGTCGGCCATGGTCGGGAAGGTGACCTCGACGAAATTGACGCTTTTGGGATCGACGCCTTTCTCGACCAGCCATTTCACGAAGAGTACGTGCAGGAAGGCGTTCAGGCCGGGCGCGCCGACTTTCTTGCCGATGAAGTCCTTGGGATCCTTGATGGTGATGCCGTTGCGGACGAAGGCCGCGATCGCGGTGTTGGAGGTCGGGTTCATGACCGAGGCGCCGGCGATCGCGACGAGGTCGAGGCCCCCGTCGACGGCCTGGAGGAAGACGGTGGAGGTGGGGCCGCCGACCTGAATCGAGTTCGACAGGATCGCCGCCGGGATGTTGGAGTTGATCGCGATCGGCGTCATCTCGACGTTCAGCCCGTGCTTTCTGAAAATGCCTTCGTCGACCGCGACCATGGCCGAGGCGCAGTCGGAGGTGGCGGTGCAGCCGATCTGGATCTTGGCCTGCGCCAGCGCGGGTGCCGTCAAGCCGGCAGACATCCCGAGCACGAGACCTGCCGACATCGCTGTGATCTGCGTTCGCCTCACTGCGCTCTCCCCACATTATATTTTTCGTTCTTGTTTATCGATATTTTATCTGATCATATATTCGAAACGACGACAAGGGGTCCCCAAGGTGAAGCTCGCAACATTCAAAACGGCCGGTCAGGAGAAGATCGGCGCCGTCCACAGCAATGACAGCCAGGTGTTCGATCTCGCCGCCGCGGCCGCACGGGACGGCGGGGTCGATCCGGCCTTCGGCTCGATGCTGGCGCTGATCGACGCCGGGCCCCGTGCGCTGGATCGGGCCCGGGCCCTGCTCGACAAGCACGGTCAGGACGCGACGCTGTCGGCGGCGGTCAGCGCCGTCGACATCCTCGCGCCGGTGCCGGAGCCCAGGCAAATGCGCGACGGCATGTCGTTTCCCCTGCACATCCTGCAGGCGCCGCGCGGGCAGCTGAAGCTCGCCGCGCGTGCCAAGGGCGACATGGCAGAGTTGGCGCGCATCGACGCCGAGCCGCTCGGCGAATTGCCCGAGGTCTATCGCAAGCAGCCGATCTTCTACATCACCAACCGCTTCAGCGTCCGCGGCACCAACACCACAGTGAAATGGCCGCGCTACAGCAAGGTGATGGACTACGAGCTCGAATTCGGGATCATCACCAAGAACAAGGGCGCGAACATTTCCGCCGCGAAAGCCAAGGATCACATCTTCGGCTACACCATCTTCAATGATTTCTCCGCGCGCGACGCCCAGCGCATCGAGATGGAGGGGCGGCTCGGCCCTGCCAAGGGCAAGAGTTTTGACGGCGGCAACGTGATGGGGCCCTGGATCGTGACGCCGGACGAGATCGGTGATCCCTACAAGCTGAAGATGGAAGCGCGCGTCAACGGCGAGACCCGCTCCAAGGGCATCTCCGAGGGCATGCTGTTTTCGTTCGAGGAGATCATCGCGCACGTCTCCCAGGACGAGACGCTGATGCCCGGTGAATTCATCGGCTCCGGCACGGTCGGCAATG
Organism: Bradyrhizobium sp. NBAIM08; assembly: GCF_020193935.1. Lineage (NCBI taxonomy): Bacteria > Pseudomonadati > Pseudomonadota > Alphaproteobacteria > Hyphomicrobiales > Nitrobacteraceae > Bradyrhizobium > Bradyrhizobium sp. NBAIM08. The sequence continues at coordinate 17,563 of NZ_JADYVR010000007.1, forward strand.
GCTGCGGCCTCGAGCTCGGCTGGTTTCTCGAGCATGGCGATACGATCGAGCTCGAGGTCGAGAAGATCGGCATTCTGAAGAATCGCGTCGAGCGGCAAGAACCTGAGGGGGACGCCTGAAGCGGCGGCCGACGCTGCCAACGAGAACAATCAACGAGGAAGCGCCATGACGACCAAGCTGATCGATATCTCTGTCCCGCTGCAAAATGACGTGCCGGCCGACCCGCCTGGCAATCATCCGACGATCCAGTACATCAATCATCAGCAGGGCCTGCCGCGCATGCTGCAGTTCTTCGATGGACTGAAGGCCGAGGATCTGCCCGATGGCCAGGGCTGGGCGGTGGAGCAGGTCAGCCTCTCCACCCACAACGGCACGCATCTCGATGCGCCCTGGCATTTTCACCCGACCATGAATCGCGGCGAGCGGTCCTGGACGATCGACGAGGTGCCGCTGGAATGGTGTTTTCAATCAGGCGTGAAGCTCGACTTCCGGCACCTGCCGGACGGCTATGTCGCGACGGCCAAGGACGTCGAGGCCGAGCTCAAGCGCATCGGCCACGAGCTGAAGCCGCTCGAGATCGTCGTGGTCAACACCAGCGCCGGCGCCAAATACGGGCGGCAGGACTATGTCACCTCGGGCTGCGGCATGGGCTATGAGGCAACCATGTACCTGCTCGAGCGCGGCGTGCGCCTGACCGGCACCGACGGCTGGAGCTGGGACGCGCCGTTCGTTCACACCGCGAAGAAATATGCCGAGACGAAAGATGCCAGCCTGATCTGGGAAGGCCACAAGGCCGGACGCCATATCGGCTATTGCCATCTCGAGAAGCTGCACAATCTCGAACTGCTGCCGCCAACCGGCTTCAAGGTGTCATGCTTCCCCGTCAAGATCGAGCGAGCCTCGGCGGGCTGGACGCGAGCGGTCGCGATTTTGGAGGGGTAGGTTGTCGAGGCCCGCGTTGGGCGACATCAGTTATGGTGATAGTCCAGGACTGTCATCGTATTTCGCACCCGATCGCTTGTTCTCTTTTTGTTCCTGTGATAATCTGGCGCTTTCCGTCTTCTCGGTGGGGCTTCCCCGCCGTAACCTGATGGGCTCTACGAGCAGTTCGTGGAGGGAATTTCTGTTTGCCCTTAAAGGCCGAGGCTTTAGTGACGCAGCGCTATATCAAGGAGTTAGCCAATCTTCCCGACGTGTATGAGGCCGCCAACAGACTTGATCCCGGTCCATTAAAAGTAGCGATCGAAAGTTGTGCTGCAAAACCGGCCGTGATGCTTGGTTCAGGTGGTTCTTTTTCCGTCGCATCATTCGCGGCCTACATTCACCAGTTTACAACCGGTCGCTTGGCCTCGCCCTCGACTCCGCTCGATTACATGACCCTGTCTCTCCGCGATGCCGCGGTAATGTGTTTCACGGCAAGCGGACGTAACAAGGATATTTGTGCGGCTTTCGATGAGGCCGCGCAGCGCGAAGCAAAACCCTTGATTGGTCTTGTCATGCGAGACCACTCTCCGCTTCACGAGTTATCGGAGCGCTATCGGTACAGCAGAGTAGTTTCTGCCCCCTCAGAGCTTTTCGAAGACGGCTTTCTGGCCGTTGCGTCTCTTCTCGGTTCTTCAATTTTGCTTCTAAGAGCCTATCGGCTGCTGATTGGAGACACTGCGGCTCTTCCCTCGACTTTTGCTTCTTTCATGCAGTGCCGTGTTAGCGTTCCGCTTGATGCGCTTGTTGACCATATGCGTCCAGCCGTTGTTTCCGAGACCACGAGCGTGCTCTGCTCGTCTTCACTCCGCCCGGCAGCTGTGGACATAGAGTCGCGTTTCGTAGAAGCAGCACTTGGAAACGTGCACGCAACTGATCTCCGGAATTTTGGTCACGGCCGTCATCACTGGTTTGCCAAGCGGCCAGATACTACAGGGATTTTGGCACTCATCGGCGATGATCAAGAAGCGCTTGCGACGCGTACTCTGGAACTCATTCCGAACGAAATTTCAAAGGCACGCATCGACTTTAGCGGTCCCCGCGATGAGCAAGCACTTGCCGGCATGGTCGTTAGTTTGCATCTTGCCGCCGCCGCAGGACAGGTCCGGAACATCGATCCTGGGAAGCCGGGCGTACCAGAATTCGGGCGGAAGCTTTATCACCTAGCGCCCGCGCGTCGACGTAAAGCCAAACGTGCAGAGATTACAGATGTGGCGCTCTGGCGAAAGGAAATGGCCGGAGGTTGGAAGACCGCGCACCAGATCGAGGAGTTGCGCGAGCACTGCAAGCGCGGCGTTGAAAGAATCAATCAATGCAAATTTGTAGGCATCGTCTTTGATTACGACGGAACGCTTTGCGAGCCCGACGGACGCTTCCAGCCGTTGTCAACGCCCATTGCAAATGGATTGAATCGGCTTCTTGCGGAGGGAGCAGTCATCGGTATTGCGACCGGGCGCGGTGGATCGGCCGCTGATCGAATCCGGGAGGCAATAGAGAAATCTTATTGGTCGAATGTGATAATTGGATTCTACAACGGCGCTGTTCTTAGAATGCTAGCAGAGGGCCCTCCCACGCCTGGCAATCCGACGGCAGATGTCCTTCGCATCGAGAAATTGCTGCGCTCGTCCCGTCATTTCTCGGCGAGTTCTTTCCGATCCAACGACTGCCAAATCGCAATCTCGCTTCCTACGCTCGAAGAACCCGCGACATCGGTCCGAGTCGCGACCGCTATTGTTGAGCAATCGGGAGTAAAGGCTTCCGTAACTTGCTCAAATCACTCCGTGGACGTCATTTTGGGCGGCGGCGGCAAGACGGCCGTGGTCGAGGCCGTTCGCGCATGTACGCACGCAACCTCCGGGGCTCCGGTCTTGAGGGTCGGCGATAAGGGCCGCTGGCCCGGGAATGATAGCGAACTGCTTGACGATCCGTTCGGCCTGAGTGTCGACGAAGTCAGCGCAAGTACCGAATCTTGCTGGGGATTATCGCCACGCGGCTACCTTGGCGTGCAAGCTACCCTCTATTATCTCGATAGAATCGGTTGGCAGCACGACGCTGGCACCATCCAGCTGGAATAGGTCTCATCGAATGAGGGACGAGCTAGCAGAGGCTCTCCTGGCCAAGGTCATGCATTGGTCGGATGAAGAAAAGGCTCGGGAGCGCCCGATCCTTCAGGACCTTGCGCGCTATAAATATGACGAATATCAGCAGTACGCGCCGGGACGACGATTCATTGAGAGTCTCGCGCTTTGGTTGCGGCAGTTCGAGACCCTTCAAGAACGAAAGGCAGCCTATGAGTTCTTTCGGACTCGTTTGATTTTTGTCTCCAACGCAGAGATACGCCATCTTATTGAGCTAGCATTTCCTGTCGTAATCCGACCCGGTCTCATCACCAAGGCCGCGGTCGCCTCATCGGCGGATCCTCAGCGCTGCAAGCAAGTCGTCGCCAGTCCAGCCTATTCACGAATATTACGCCAGACGCTTTTTCTTGGCCTGAGCGATGGCGCGCGTACCGACGTGTTTCGCCGCTCGCACCCTGAAGTTAGTAATGAGCAGCTTTGGCACGCCTACGATATCTCGGATGAAAAAGCTGCTTCGATGGGAGCCAAGCTCAAGAAGGCGCTCAAATCACAACTGGGCCGGGAGCCTACCGACGACGAGGCGCGCTTTCATACCATTTGCTTGCTCGATGATTTTACGGCTAGCGGAACCTCATACATCCGATTTGAAGAAGGCGCTTGGGACGGTAAGATTCCAAAAATTTTACAGAAGCTCTGCGAAGAAAATAGCTCTCTTAATAAGATTGTGGCGAAAGACAACCTTGACGTTATAGTTTGCATTTATGTCGCTGCTCATCAAGCGATCGAACATATCGAAGCAGAGCTGAAGAAGTACAATTATCCGAAAGGTACAGTGCGCCTGAGCGTGGTGCACGCTCTTCCCAAGGAGGCGCGTCTCGACGCCGATCGGGATCGCGATATCATCGCACTGGCCAACGACGATCGATATTTTGACAAGGAGGTTGACGACGAGCATGCGGAGGTCGGTGGAACCTCCATGCGGTTAGGATATGCAGATTGCCGTCTTCCGTTGATCTTGCCGCACAATGCGCCAAACAATTCAATCTACCTTCTATGGGGCGAATACCGGCAGACATTCACGGGTCTTTTCCCTCGTGTCAGCCGGCACAAGCGCGGAGGTTAGATGCGAAATCCATTCCGCCTACGTGCTTCGAAACGCTCCGTGCATGACGAGCAATTTGTTCGTCTGTTCGCGGCGGGTGCACTTGACCTATTGAACGATGCTGACGAGCCATGGTCAGGTGTTGTGTTCCTACGCAGTGCGCCCGGCGGCGGAAAGACGACGCTTCTTCGCCTGCTGACACCCGGCCCCTTACGCAAAATCTTTCGCATGCAGGATGATCAAGACGTCCGCCCGACGCGAGACGCCTTGGTAAAGGCTGGCGCGCTATCCGCAGACGGTCCGACAATTCTCGGCGTCATGATCGGATTCACAAATGAGTATCGTGATCTCGATGAGGTCGGGAACGGTGGACCGAGATCTACGGCTGTGTTCCGGGCGTTGGTCAACGCGCGGATCGTACTCGCCACCCTTCGCGCTGCTCTAGAGCGATCTGAAAAAACGTATCCAGACGATCTGATACAAATCCGCGCGTCCTGGCAGCCCGTAGATGGAGCAACACTGCCCGCCGTCGCAACGGGGGTCGATCTGCACAAATGGGCGTCTCAAATCGAGGAGAGCGTATTCGAAATCCTCGATGACCTGGGCGGCGAAGACAAGCCTATGCCCAAGGCCGCGTCGGGACTTGAAGCTCTCCAATGGCTTGCAACCGCTCAGCTCACCGATGCGGCGGGGCCGATCCTACAGAAGCGAGTGTTGCTCCTCGATGACCTACAATTTTTAGGTGATGAACAAAGCCAGTGGTTGCGCGAGACGGTCGCGAACGCGCGCCTGCCTTGCGGGATTTGGATTGCTGAACGATTGGAAGCTCTTCCCGCGGAAGACTTGCTCGCCGAGGGAGCGCTCGAAGACCGGGACTACGACGGCGAAATTCGACTGGAGCGGCGCTGGCGGAAGCGTAGTGTCGCTTACGTTAAGTTCGTTGATCAAATCGCGGATCTTCGGGCTCGTGATGCTGATGGTTTTCAAGGTCGTGCCTTTTTCCCGGCCCTCGCCGAGGAGCTTGATGCAGCAGACTGGGATAGCGTCTTTGAAGCCCAGTGTGGCGCGATCGAGCGCCGCTTACTGGCACGGATTGGGCAGCAGCAGCGGTATTCACAATGGTTGGCGCAGCGCCGAACTGTGACTGGAAGTTCTCGTGATCGCGCGTTGAGCTGGCGCGAGCTTGAGATTTTGATTGAACGGGACATTGCCAAGTCCCAGCGCGCCTTTGATTTCGATGCACTTACGGAAGAAGACTTAAGCGATAAGGAAAATACAGCCGTTAGGGCAGCGGCAGAGATTTTCCTATCCAAGGAGGCGAAGGCGCCGATCTACTTCGGGCGGCAAAAACTCGCCATGCTGTCTTCGTCAAACGTTGACCAGTTCGTAGAACTTGCAGGCGATCTTTTTGAAGAACTTGCTGCCAAGACAGCCGTTCGGCGCGGTGCTGACTCTATTCTCAATGCTGAACGCCAGCATCTTATTCTGAAGCGCGCTGCAGAGCGACGTTGGGAAGGAATCCCTCGGCGTGTGCCTAAGGGCTATGAGGCTCGACGCTTTCTTGAGGCTGTTGGCGCGTTTTGCGCGGGTCAGACCTATCGGCCGTCAGCGCCATATCCTCCTGGTGTCACTGGTTTCGGCATTACAATGCAAGATCGCGCTCGCCTCATTGATGGCGGTCGAGAATCCGCAACATTCAGTGAATTGCGTTCGATGTTGGCAGCCCTTGTATCGCAGAACCTTCTTGAGCCAACCCTTGATCACAAGAACAAGGGAGAGAGTCTCATTATTTTCAATCTCAATAGGGTTCTTTGTGCACACTTTGATCTCCCGCTCGGTTATGGCGGATGGCGAAAAAAATCTCTCAAGGAATTGACCGAATGGCTGGCTCGGGGACGCGCGGCAGTAACGGAGAAGTCGCTTGTCTAAAACTACACGGACAATGCGATGGGACCCTTACCAGCTATTTGCGGGGGCTGAGCTCGACGCCTATTGGAAAGGGCGCCTTGGCGATGGCTCGCGCAAACTTCTGTTTGTTGTTGGACGAGGTTTCGACGCCCGCGCGGCGCTGGTTCCTCAGCGTATCCTAGGCCTAGGAAAAGTAACGTCCTTGCACGGGTGGGTTCTTCGGTATCGGAATGGGCAAACGGATACTCCGGAAGCACAAAGCAAGATCGACGCCAACGCGGCTGCTTTTAGGTCGATTTTCGGTGGCCGCTTAACCGAGATTGAAGTTCGAATGCGCGGGGCCGGGAACAGCCACGTCACTTCGCGAAATACTCGTGCAGCAGTCACGCGCCGCGACGAGCTTGCCGGGTATTCAGATGTCATCGTTGACATCAGCGCGATGCCGCGCACCGTCGGCCTGACCGCAATCGCTCAGTTGGTCGCGCTTCTCGACGAGTTAGCTCAAAATGGCGGCCCGTCCGTCAATCTACATGTTGTCGTCGCTGAAAGTGTTGTCTCGGACGGGCGATTGGGTGCAGGAAGCCTGAGCGACACCGTTACGTCGCTTGTCGGCTTCTCGGGCCAACTTACGGCAGAGAGCACAGTCAATCTCCCTCGCGTCTGGTTTCCGGTTCTCGGTGAGGGGCAAAGCGCGCGGCTGGAGCGCATCCGTGCAGAACTCGACCCGGATGAAATCTGTCCGATCTTGCCGTTCCCGAGCCGTGATCCGCGGCGTGGCGATCGTCTTGTCGAGGAATATCGACAGCTGTTATTCGATGACTTCCGCGTGGAGCCAGCAAACATCCTCTATGCGGCTGAGTACAATCCTTTTGAAGCCTACCGACAGATCTATGGAGCGATAACCCGGTACCGCGACTCTCTCAGTGATCTCGGGGGCTGTAAGGTATTTGTGTCACCGCTGTCGAGTAAGCTTCTCTCCATCGGTGCTTTGTTGGCTTGCTACGACCATAAAGCCAATAGTGGTGGTCCAGATAAAGTGAATGTCGGCATTCCCTACGTCGAATCAGTTACCTACGGCGAACCCGGTGATACGGTGGACGCCGGCATAGAAGTTTACTCGCTTTGGATACGTGGAGACTGGGAAAAATGACGCGCATCGATCTGACACTGAAGGCCGCGACCCGTCATCCCGTTTGCGTAGGCGCAGGCTTCGTTGCAGCAGACATCGTTGAGGGGCGCTCAGAGGAGTTCGTCGCCGCTGGAGGGTCATGCGGTAACGTCCTTGCCATTCTGGCGTGGCTCGGCTGGAAGAGTTATCCGGTGGCGCGCCTTGGCAAGGATTGGGCGGCAGGCACCATTCGGAAAGAATTCAAAAGTATTGGGGTCGATAGTCAGTTTCTATCAGACGAGAAGGCTGTTCAGACGCCGATCGTAATCCAGCGGTTCGTTGAGGATAAAAAAGGGAAGCGCGTTCACCGGTTTTCACTCGCATGTCCTGAATGTGGAGGATGGCTTCCGCGCTTTCGCGCCTCCACTCTCCAGCAAGCCGCGGACGTAACGCAGTCCGAGATTGTGCCGAAGGCATTCTACATGGATCGCTTATCGCCGGCGGCAATCAAGGTTGCGGGATGGGCCAAAGAGAAAGGCGCTCTCATCGTTTTCGAGCCTTCTTCAATCGGGGATGAAAAGCAGTTCCAAAAAGCGGTTGATCTCTGTCATGTATTGAAGTTCTCCCACGATCGGCTTGGGCACGTACGCGATCTTCGAGAAGCCCAACGTCCCAAGGTCATTGTGGAAACGCTGGCAGAGGACGGCTTGAGAGTTCGCTGGCGGGGGTACTGGAGTGAATTGCCGGCATTCAAGACACCTCTCTTCGTCGATGGAGCAGGCGCAGGTGACTGGACCAGCGCAGGCCTCATCCACCAAATAGGGGCATCTGGAGCAAAGGTCTTTGATACGCTCCAAAAGCCCAGGCTTTTGTCGGCTCTACGCTTCGGCCAAGGACTTGCCGCTATCAATTGCGGGTACGAGGGGGCGCGCGGGGCAATGATGGCGATGACGCGTGAGCAACTTGCCAAACGATTGCTGGCCCTTGCGAGCCGCGGTTCTGAAGCGAATCTAAATGTGCAGGATCTCCAAGCTCACGAGGCGGATATCCCCACGCGCCTATGTGCAACATGTGCTTCTGATGAAAAAAGCACGAAAAGCTCGAAAGGTTCAAACGCGGCAGAGAGAAACTAAACTTAAACCCGATGTGAGAAATGAACTCGCGAACCAAACGACACTTCGACGACTTGCCTGCGCGGGCTTCAACAGTAACGAATTACGGTGACAGTCCACATATTGGCCCGGGCCCAGAGCTCCAGACAGCGCATCGTGCGAAGGGTAGTGTGCTGCCACCGTAATTCCTTACGGCCAAACGCAATGCTCCTGCCACAGTCCGTTCGGCGCTTACGGTCGAGTATCACCCCGCGCTTGCAATCAGCCGTTTCGCGCCAGGAAAACCGCAGAAGGCTCCACCTCGATGAGGAACTCATCTCTGGCAAGGCTTGGCACTCCAATCCAGGTCGTACACGGCGGATTGTCGCCGAACGCCGCCTTGAGGGCGCTGCTGATGGCTTTGCCTTCGTGGAGGTGACTCTGCTTGATGTAGAGCCGCAACGCACCCACCTGATCGAGTTTCGCACCGACCGATCCCAGCGCAACGCTAAGGTTTTCTAAGCTCTTGCTGAGTTGACGGCCGATGTCGCCAGCGCCAACGACGTTCTGTTCTGCGTCCCAAGCAACCTGGCCGGACACATACACAACGTCGCCAAACGGTGTGGGGACAGTCGCAACCTGCGCAAAGCCGTAGCGCAGACTATCGAAAGTTCCGACAGGAACATGCACCGATCGACTCATGAACGCTTCCCTTGGCCAGAGCGCCAGTCGGCGGCGCCACCAATAGTAGAGCAGAAAGCCAGCAAGCGGCGAAACGCACGCCGGCCGGGTAGGCTCTCTTTTGTCGAAGGCAATCAATTAACTTGATCAAGAGGCGAATGACGGTGACAGTGTTGGACTGCACCAACTCCGACTGTGCATCGGCCAACGTCGGAGAAAGCAAAGCCCTAACGAGCCTCGACCGCAACTCGCTCGCCGGCGAAAGGCGCAGCCAGACCCCGGCCTGTCCGACCTTCTGCGATGATGCCACTATGCTCCTGTTTTGCCCGACGAAGCAAATCACGGGAGACGTCATTCGGAATGGCGGCAACGATCGCGGCCAATTCGCCTCGGCTCGCTTGGGCGAGCCGGACAGGCGAGTCAAACCACGATCCCTCGGCTTTTGGGCTCCTGAAATCCGGCCCGACCCGCACCCAATCCCGCTCCCCACCTAACCCCTTGATTTTGCAACCACCGTCTACTGTGCATGGGGTTGTTTTCGGGAGTTTTGATTTGCCTGCGTGCAATTTGACGTCGCTGACACCGCCGACTACGTTCCGCGAAACGCGAAAGCTCGCAGCCTTTGTGCCAAGCGAAAATTCCACGGGGAAGAAATGACCGGCGACACCGCAGCCACCATCTCGAAAGCGCGCGAGCATTCCATCGGCGATCTCCTGCGCCGCTCCGCAGGCCGTGAGCCGAACAAGCTCGCGGTGAGCTGCGGCGATGTCAGCTGGAGCTTTGCCGAGATGGATGCGATCTGCAACCGGCTCGGCCGCGGCCTGCTCGGCCTCGGCGTTGGCAAGGGCGACCGCCTCGCCGTGCTCTCGCGCAACTCGCACGCCTTTGCTGCGCTACGCTTCGCGGCGGCGCGGATCGGCGCGGTGCTGGTGCCGATCAACTTCATGCTCAATCCGGACGAGATCAATTTCATCCTGAAGAGCTCCGGCGCAAGGCTGCTCGCGACCGGACCCGATTTCGTCGGGCCGGCACGCGCGGCGAGCGCGAAGGATTGCGCGGTCGAGAAGATGATCTGGCTGCCGGGCGAGGATCCGGCCGCGCCGCCTGCAGACCTCACCACCTTCGACGATCTCCTGCATCCCGACGGCTCGTTCCTGGACGCCTCGGTCGACAGCCGCGATCTAGCGCAGATCGTCTACACCTCGGGCACGGAATCGCTGCCCAAGGGCGCGATGCTGACCCATGAAGCCGTGATGTGGCAGTATGTCAGCTGCATCATCGATGGCGGCATGAGCGTGGACGACAAGTTCCTGCACGCTCTGCCGCTCTATCATTGTGCGCAGCTGGATGTGTTCCTGGGTCCGCAGGTCTATCTCGGCGCCTCCGGCGTGATCACGGGCAAGCCGACCGCCGACAACATCCTGGCGCTGATCCAGGCGCACAGGATCACCTCGTTCTTCGCGCCGCCGACGATCTGGATCGCGATGCTGCGCTCGCCGAACTTCGACAAGACTGATCTGTCGACGTTGCAGAAGGGGTATTACGGCGCCTCGATCATGCCGGTGGAGGTGCTGCTCGAACTGCAGCGCCGGCTGCCGGCCGTAAAGTTCTGGAATTTCTACGGCCAGACCGAGATCGCGCCGCTCGCGACCGTGCTGCGGCCGGAGGATCAGCTCCGCAAGGCCGGCTCCGCCGGCAAGCCCGTGCTCAACGTCGAGACGCGCGTCGTCAACACAGCGATGGAGGACGTCAAGGTCGGCGAAGTCGGCGAGATCGTGCATCGCTCGCCGCATCTGCTCTCCGGCTATTACAACGATCCGGTCAAGACCGCAGCGGCATTCACCGGCGGCTGGTTTCATTCCGGCGATCTCGCCACGGTCGACGAGGAAGGCCACATCACCGTGGTCGACCGCGTCAAGGACATGATCAAGACCGGCGGCGAGAACGTCGCCAGCCGCGAGGTCGAGGAGATGGTCTATCGCATCCCGGAGGTCTCCGAAGTCGCGGTCGTCGGCCTGCCCGATCCGCGCTGGATCGAGGCGGTGACCGCCATCGTCGTGGTCAAGACCGGGGCAAAGCTCGACGAAGAAACCGTCATCAGACATTGCGCCGGCCATATGGCCCACTTCAAGGTGCCCAAGCGCGTGATCTTCGTGGACGCCCTGCCGAAGAATCCGAGCGGCAAGCTGCTCAAGCGCGAGCTGCGCCAGCGCTTCGTCGGCGGCGAGACGCTCGACAAGGCGGTGCAGAAGAGCTTTGGGACGTAGCAGGCGCCGTTCCGGCGCCGTCGCGGCGAACTCGCCTATTCGGCCTCGCCAGCCAGCTTCCTGACGTCGTCGGGCGTCGCTCCGAAACGGCGGCGAAACGCGCGATGGAAGTAAGAGACGTCGTGAAATCCGGCGAGGTGCGCGATCTCGATGATCTTGCGGCTGCGCATCGCAGGATTTCGCAGCAGTCGTTCGGCGCGCAGCAATCGTTGCTCCAGCACGAAGCCGCTATAGGTGATGCCGGCCTTCTCGAACAGTAACTGGATCGTGCGCGCGCTGATGCGGTGCGTGGCTGCAAGGTCGGACAGCGACAATGCGGGGCTGTCCAGCTGCGCCAGGATGTCGGACTTGAGCGCTTCGAAGCGCGCCGCCGCAAGGCCGCGCAATCGAGCCTCTTCGGCGGCATCGCCGCGTGCGCCGAGCATCAGGACGGCGAGGTCGAACAGGTGCTGCGAGACCGCGTCGAGCTCCGCCGGCGCGAGCTTGTCCGCGTGCGCATGCGCGAGATCGTAATATCGCAGGAACATCGATGTGATCGGGTTGGCGCCGGAGATCGACCCCGCGATCAGGTCCTCGGCATTCGGGCAGGCGCGCAGCAGGGCCTTTCGCGGCAGCAGCGCGGTCTGGAAATTACCATACGCCAGTTGCGTGATTTGGGCCCCCTTGATCGAGGGATCGCCGATCGTGATGTCGCCGGCGGCGACCTCCAGTGGCCGTTTCCCCATGGCCCCACGCAATGCCGAATTGGGCGACGTCGTGATCACCAACTCGTCGTTCGTTCCCAATGACACGAAGGACATCGGCGTGCCGAACGAGGCCGAGAGTCTGAGGCGGGGAAGAATGGCAGGCGCAATGGTTCGGTGAACGCGCCCTTCACCAACCGGCACGAAATCGACGTTCGCTACCTGACGGCAAAACTGCTCGCGCCATTGTTCATAGGCCGCACCGTTCGGGTCGCCATCGAATGAGAGCTGCGGCTGGGTCATCGATCGCCGGAACGCCTATTGCCGATTCATTGCGGTCCGCACTTTCGTCGGCGCGCCGGGGATGCGGCAACTAGAAATGCGCCAGATTGCGCAAAAAACCACTCGCACCTACGCGCTGAGCCAGCGACGAGGTGCCGCAGCCTCCTTATTGGGCAAATCGAGCACGCTGCGCCGCGACCGCCAGGCGCCGGAGAACCTCAATACTTCTTCACCGCCGCACTGAAGGCCAGCCACAGCGCGATCGACGCCAGGCCAAAGCCGCCGAGCAGCAGGAAGGTCGGCCCATAGCCGATCCATTGCGCGATCCAGCCGCCGAGAGCCGGGCTGAGGCTCGCGCCGACGCCCTGCACGGTGATCACGGCGCCCTGGCCGAGATTGATGCGGCCGGTGCCGTTGAGCGAGCGCGCGACCATGCCGGGGACGGCAACCGTCTGAAGCCCGGTGCCGATGCCGTCGAGCACCTGCATCGGCACGACGCCCCACCATCCCGTGACGAAGAAGGCGAGCACGCCCCGGATGGGCAGGAACATGAAGGAGACCAAGATGATCGGCCAGTAGTTGCGCTTGCTCGCGGCCTTCATCGCGATCAGCGAGGTCACGATCATCACGCCCTGTGCGATCACCACGGTGGTTGCGACGAAGCTCGGGCCGTTGGCCTGTCCCTCGGCGACCGCGGCAAGTCCGTACAGCGGCACGATCGCGGCATTGCCGAGGTGGAACAGCGCGAGGGCGAGAGCAAGCACGAGCAACGCCTTGTGCTTCAGCAGCATCGTCATCGCATCCGGCGGCGCCTTGGAATCGTCCTCCTTGCTGCCGCGCGCGGCGCGATCGTCGATCGCCTTGGCCGGAATCATCAGCACGCAAGCGATCGCGATGGCGCCGAACAGGGCCGCCAGCGCGAACACGGCAAAATAGCCATACTTGTAGCCGAGATAGCCTGAGAGCGCGGCTCCGACCATGTTGCCGGCGTGGTTGTACGCCTGGTTGCGGCCGTTGAGCGCATTGAAGCCCTTCTGCTTGGCGATGCCGAGCGTGATGCCCGTGACGGCCGGCACGATTGCGGCGCTCGCCAGCGATTGCGCCACTTGCGAGAACGTCACCGCCCAGAAGTTTTGCGAGATCAGGATGATTGCGGACGCCGAGACAACGCAGATGCCGGGAATGATCACCCACAGCCGCTTGTTGCGGCTGGAATCGATGAAGCCGCCGATCGGAGTCGTGACCAGCATGCCCGCGACGTTGCCGATCGTCATTGCCGTGCCGATCAGGCCGGTCGCCCAGCCGCGTTCCTGAAGGAAGACCCCGACGAACGGCCCGATGCCCGACTGCATGTCGGCCATGAAGAAATTGAGCGCGAACAGGGGCCAGATGCGAGACGTTGAAGGGCGAGATGTCATCGAGACGCTGAACTTGATGCTGCCGATCGAATCGGATCTCGCATGATGCGGACTCGGCGGGCGGGTGCCCGGGCGGACCAGAACTTAACCTGCTCTCATGGCGTTGGTTCCGGTTGCTCTTGCGATCCGGCGAGTGCGACGTCATGTCTTGCAAGACTGGATCATGATGGATCAGCGCGATGCCCCTCTGGACCTGCGCAACCTGCGGCGCTCAATTCCCGGATAGCGGAAAACCCCCTGCGGCCTGTCCGATCTGCGAGGACGAGCGCCAGTTCGTCGGCTGGGACGGTCAAGCGTTCCTCACGCGCGAGGAGCTCGCGCGCAAGCACCGACTGGTGGGGCGCGACGATCTCGGCCTGACCGGGATCGGCATGGAGCCGAGCTTTGCCATCGGGCAGCGAGCGCTGCTGGTGCCCGACGGCGGCGGCTGCGTAATGTGGGACTGCATTCCACTCGCGAGCGACGAGGCCATCCATCACATCACAGCACTCGGCGGTCTCAAGGCCATCGCGATCTCGCATCCGCATTACTATGGCGCGGTCGCCGACTGGAGCGACAGGTTCGGTGGCGTGCCGGTCTATCTGCACGCCGACGATCGCGCCTTTGTCACGCGGCCTCATCCGGCGATCGTGCACTGGACCGGCGAAAGCCATCGCCTCTCCGGCGACGTGCTGCTGCTGCGCACCGGAGGCCACTTCGCCGGCGCCACCGTGCTGCATTATGCGCGTGGTGCGGACGGCAAGGGCGCGCTGCTCACGGGAGATATCGCGCAGGTGACGATGGACCGGCGCTTCGTCAGCTTCATGTATTCCTATCCGAACTACATGCCGCTCAACGCCGCCGCGGTGCGGCGGATTGCGTCAGCCGTCGAGCCGTTCGCCTTCGACCGGATCTATGGCGCCTGGTGGGGCCGCAACATCGCCAGCGGTGCCAAGGCGGCGTTTGCTGCGTCGGTCGCGCGCTATCTCGCGGCCATCGCCTGAGCCGGGTTGCGGACCGGATTCATCTTGCCGGCGCCGAATAACTGTACTAATAGTACACTATAAGTAAAGCGACGCATCCGGCGAAAGCCGGCATGATCGATGCATCGCGGACGCCGAGAAGGCCTCCGTGAGCGGGAGCTGAGTGCATGACGGCGCAGCGCGACTACGACATCTTCGAGGCTGGCGACGTCACGCTCCAATCCGGGTCCGTGTTTCCCGCGCTGAAGCTCGCCTACAAGACCTACGGCACGCTGAGCCCGGCCAAAGACAACGTCATCCTCTATCCGACCTCGTTCAGCGCCCAGCACACCGACATTGAATGGCTGATCGGGCCCGACGGCGTGCTCGATCCCACGCACTACTTCATCATCATCCCGAACCTGTTCGGCAACGGCCTGTCGTCGTCGCCCTCGAACACGCCCGCGCCTTTCCCGGAAGTGAGCTATCACGATGCCGTCGCGGTCCAGCACCGGCTGCTCACCGAGCGCTTTGGCATCTCGAAGCTTGCGCTGGTCTATGGCTGGTCGATGGGCGGCATGCAGGCCTATCACTGGTCGGCGCTGCATCCGGACATGGTCGAGCGCGCCGCGGTCGTCTGCGGCAGCGCCCGCTGCGCACCCTACAACTACGTCTTCCTTGAAAGCGTGAAGGCCGCGCTCACGGCCGATCCCGCCTTCCGCGATGGCCTTTTCCTCGAAAAACCCGTTGCCGGCTACCGCGCCATGGGACGCGTCTATGCCGGCTGGGCGATGTCGCACGGCTTCTACCGCGACGAGCTCTGGCGCGAGGCCGGCTTCACTTCACTCGAGGATTATCTCGTCCGCGCCTGGGATGCGACCTTCGCGCGGCGCGATGCCAACGATCTTCTGGCGCAGATCGGCATCTGGCAGCGTGGCGACATCAGTCGCTGTGCAGCATTCGCCGGCGATCTCGATCGCGCGCTGGCCGCGATCAAGGCCCACATGCTGCTGATGCCGGGCGCGACCGACCGTTATTTCGACGTGCACGACAACGAGGACGAGCTCGGCAAGCTCGTCAACGCGAGATCGGCGGTGCTGCATCCGATCCCGTCGCTGCATGGCCATCGCGCCGGCAATCCCATCAACAATCCCCGCGACCAGGCCTTCATCAAGGCCGAGATCGCCGAGCTTCTCCGCAAGTAGGGCACGCAACCGACCATGAGCGACGCAACCATTCCGGACGCCGGCCATCGCCTGAAGCCCCTGACGCCCACCACGCTGCGCGAATTGTCGGTTCGCTCCAACATCAGAGGTGCGGTGCAGAGCCTCGGCCATTACAGCGTGATTGTGCTGGTGGGCGTGCTGATCTGGAGGGTTTCGTCGAGCTGGGGCGCGCTCTGGGCGCTGCCGCTGATGGTGGTGCAGGGCTATGTCGTTGCTTTCCTGTTCATGGCGGTGCACGAGACCGCGCACAAGACGGCATTCAGGAGCCGGGGCCTCAATCTCGGCGTCGGCTATCTCTCGGCGTTCATCATCGGGCTGCCTTACGAATATTACTGTCTGTTTCACTGGGACCATCATCGCTTCACGCAGGACCCGGAAAGGGATCCCGAGCTGATCGTTGGCGTGAAGCCGACGTCCGACACCCAGCTTGCGCTCGCCTATAGCGGCCTGCTCCAGGTCGCCGGCCGTCTGCGGCTGATGCTCGGCCACGCGATCACCGGCAAGGTCGTCGTGCCATGGATTCCCGAGAGCAAGCGCAGCACCATCGTTGCCGAGGCGCGCGCCTATGTCGCGCTCTACGCCCTGCTGCTCGCGCTGTCGCTGTGGTTCTCTTCAGCGCTGCTGCTCTGGGTCTGGATCGTGCCGCTCGTGATCGGGCAGTTCTTCCTGCGGCCCTATCTCTACGCCGAGCATACCGGTTGCGACCGCACCCGCAGCGCCTTTCAGAACACCCGCACGACTTACACCGGTGCTATCGTCAAATGGTTCGCGTGGAACATGCCGTATCATGTCGAGCACCACGCTTATCCCTCGATCCCCTTTCACGCCCTGCCGAAGCTGAACGCGATCGTCGACGGCGAGATCGTCCATCGCGGCCGCGGCTACATCAGAACGACGCGCGAGACCTGGGCCTGGTTTCGCCGGCAGCGGCAGGCCGGCTAGCTCAACGCAAAACTCCGGCCGCGATGCGACCGGAGCTTTGTCGTGATATCGAGATATCAGTAGATCCCGTAGGCGCAGACGTTCACGACGCGCACGCGCAGGCCGTGACGGGTCCGGACCAGGCGCTCCTGATAGCAATTGCTGACGCCGGTGTTGAGGTAGATACCGCCAAAGCCCCAGCCGGGACCCCAGTGGTGATGACCATGATGGTGATGGAAGCCGCCGGCCGAGGCCGCGGTGGGGGCGAGAGCGGCAACGCCGAGCGTGCCGGCGGCGATCAGACCAAGTGCAAGCTTACGAAACATCTTCATTCTCCATTCGGCGCTAGGGCCATTGTTGCGTCCCTGCATTTCCGTCGAGACGAGACGCGATCGCGTTCATGGCAAGCGGGAAGAATCGTGTTTCAGGAATGTTTCGTCGGCTGCGGCAGAATGCGCCGCGATCAGGCTTTCTGCGCCGCGCGATACCGCGCGGCCATCGCCTGCGTCAGCTCGGCCATCTTGTCGCGGAGATCAGCAGGCTCCAGGACTTCGGCTTCCGGGCCGAGCCGCAGCAGTTCGGCCGCGGCATGCCACGATGTCTTTCCGACCGGCACGCGCGCAATGCGCCAACCGTCTGCATCGGTTGTCTCCTCGAGCTGTGTGCGTGCCTTGACATAGGGCTGGCTGAGCGCGTCGAGCAGCTTCACGCCGAACGGCGACAGGCGGACGATCGCGACATTGGGGTGCATCTCCGCTTCGAGCCGCAGCGTCGCGGCCCGCCAATGGGCGGCGAGGTCGAAGCCGGCCGGACGATCGAAGCGGTCGCCGAGGGCTGTGCAGTCGAGCACGCGTGCGACGCGATAGGTGCGCACGCTGCCGTCGACTTGTCCTGCGAGATACCAGCTGCCGCCCTTCAGCACGAGGCCGAGCGGCGCGACGCGGCGCTGCTTCTCTGCGCGCCAGCTCTGGTACCGAATCCTGATCAGCGTCCCGCGCAGCACAGCGCCAGCGATGGTGCGCAGGTGCTTCGGGTCTTCCGCTTCACCGAACCAGCCGGGCGCGTCCAGGTGGAAACGCTCCTGCATCCGCCCGGCATCCTCACGCAAATTCGGTGGCAGTGCCGCCATCAGCTTGTTTTGGGCGGCGATCATCGCAGCATCGAGCCCGAGTGCGGCGGCCGGGCCTGGCAATCCCGCCAGGAACAACGCGCCCGCCTCGCTCTGCGACAGCCCGTTCAGCCGCACGCGATAGCCGTCGAGCAGCCGATAGCCGCCTTCCGCGCCGCGGTCGGCATAAACGGGAACGCCGGACGCCGCGAGCGCGTCGATGTCCCGATAGATCGTGCGCACCGACACTTCGCAGGCCTGCGCGAGCTCGGGCGCGGTGACCTGTCCCCTGGCCTGGAGGGTGGTGAGGATCGACAGCATCCGGCTCGCGCGCATGATCCCTTAGACCATACCTGACACAAGATGTCAGGTATGGTCCGCTACAAGCGGCGCCATCGCCAGCCGGCCAGATGGAGACTGCCATGACCGATCCGAACCGCATCACCCTGTTCTATTCGCCGCAGACGCGCGCCACCGGCACGCGCGTGCTGCTCGAGGAACTGGGGGCACCTTACGATCTCCATGTCCTCAACATGAAGGCCGGCGATCAGCGCAAGCCCGCCTATCTCGCCCTCAACCCGCTCGGCAAGGTGCCGGCGATTCGCCACGGCGAGGCGCTGGTGACCGAGCAGGTCGCGATCACCATCTATCTCGCCGACCTGTTCCCGCAAGCGGGGCTGACCCCCGCCCTGAACGATCCGCTGCGCGGGCCTTATCTGCGCTGGATCGCCTATTATGGGTCGTCGTTCGAGCCGGCCTTGATCGACAAGTTCATGCAGCGAGAGCCGGCGCCGATCACGCAATCGCCCTATGCCGATTACGATACGATGCTGGGTGCGCTCGAGGCCCAGTTGGCGAACGGGCCCTATCTGCTCGGCGAGCGCATGACGGCGGCCGACGTATTGTGGGGCGTCGCGTTCAGCTGGACCATGATGTTCGGCATCGTGCCGAAGAAGGATGTCTTCGTCCGCTATGCGGAGCGCATGACGGCGCGGCCGGCGTTCCAGCGCATCAATGCCGCAGATGCGGAGATGGCGGCGCAGCATGCCGCCGCGGCGGGTGGATGAGAGGGCGTCAAAATCGCGGTGCCCGCTTGTCGGCGAACGCCTTGATGCCTTCCTTGATCTCGTCGCCGCGCATGCTGTCGCGGTGGCGCCGGTCGGCGGCGCCTTCATCGAGCTCGCCGCGGGCGAACTCGTTGATCGCGCGCTTCATGCCGCGCATCGCTTGGGGGGCGTTGCCGGCGAGGATCGCAGCGAGCGTGTCGACCTCCTCGTCCAGGAATTCCAGCGGCACCATTGTGGTGAGATAGCCGATGCGCAGCATCTCCGGGGCGTCGATCTTCTGCGCGGTGAGGAACAGCTTCTTCGCATTGTCGACGCCGAGGCGGGTCACGTAGCGCTTGATGCCGCTCGGGTAGTAATGCAGCCCAAGGCGCGCCGCCGGCATGAACATTTCCGCGGTATCGACGCCGACGCGGAAATCGCAGGCGAGTGCGAGGTCGGTCGAGCCGCCATAGACGCCGCCATTGAGCCGGCAGATGGTCGGCACGCCGAGATCCTCGAGCCGGTTGACGACGGCCTCGAAGGCCGAGCCCGCGCTCTGCTGCTCGCCCGCGCTGACCGCGCGTTCCGCGACCGAATTGAGATCGTAGCCGGCGGAGAAGGCGCGCCCGGTTCCGGTCAGCACCAGCACGCGAATATCGGGATCGGCCTCGACCCGGTCGAACAGTCTCGTCAGCTCGTCGAGATCCTCCGCCTCCAGCCGGTTGAGATGTTTCGGCCGGTTGAGGCGGATGGTGGCGCGGGCGCCGATGATTTCGAGCAGGGGGCTAGATGCTGCGTCGGCTGTGTCCGACATTCTCGTCTCCGTTGTCGGCGCCAAAGTGCCCGCCCGGGCGGAGGCCGTCAACGACGGCGCCGGTCGTTTGCCGCGCCGCTGCAGCGGGCCTGCCGTCCACGCCGCCGTCCCTGGCGGGGTGCCTTACCTGAAATGTGGCGGCTCGTCGTAGCCGCGGCGGCTGCTGAAGAACAGCAGCACCATCAGCCCGACGCCGACAATGACGGAAAACCCCGCGCCCAGCGCCAGTGCCACATAGCCTTCCGTCGGGATCGGCTCACCTTCGACCGCCATTGCGGAATAGGCGAAGTAGCCGGCCGCCGCCAGCATTGCCAGAAGGAGGATGATGAGGAGTGCACGCATGCCGCGTTCTCCGGTTGCAACCGGAAACCAACGGTTGCGGGTGGGCAGGGTTCCAGACTGGCTGGCGATCGGACGGGTAGCCTCCGTCTCGTGCCCCGGACGCGGCGCAGCACGAAGTGATGCACCGCAGGACCGGTTCCTGGGTCCGGCTCAGCGCTGCGATGCCTTCGGCATTGCAGCTGTCCGGGACACGACAACGGTGGGGCGGCTGTCAGGCGCTCTGGGCGGTCTTCACCACCACGACATTGCTGTCGTCTGACGGAGCCGGGCCGGCATCGCGTACCGTCTTGTCGGCTTCGCCGGCATGACGTTTCAGATAGTCGCGGCGCATGCCGATCTCGTCACGGACGAATTCGTAGCCGAGCTTGAAGGTGTCGAGCCCGTCGGTACTGATGGTGCCGTCCCTGAGGCCGATGACGGCACCGCGCAAGATGGTCTCGAGCTCATCCTGGAGACATTCGAGCTGATCCAGCGAATGGGCGTGCTCGATCCGCTCGCCGATGTCGAGGATGGCGGTCGAGAGCTCGCTGGCCTTCTCCGGCGCGATGCGGGTGATCTTGGCGTAGATCGCGGCGAAGATCGAGCCGATGACGCTGAGCGCTGCGGCGGCCAGATACATCAAGTCGCTGTACTTATCCACGAACGACTTGGTATCGTCGTTGATGTAGTCGGCGGCGCCCCGATGTGCGACCACGAAGGCGTCCTTCTCGACCGAGGCCGGCTCGATCCTGGTGGCAAAGCCGTTGTCGAGCCCGAGCGCCGCCTTGTTCTCGTAGACGATGCGGGCGAGCTCGCCGGCCGTGCTTGGGGACATCCGGGATTGCGCGACCAGCAGCCATTCGAGACCGATCGTGTCGAGATCGTCGTCGGGAATCTGCGGGGATGTCGACACCGAACCGGCTGTCACAGTCTCGTCGGAAATGCCGGGAAATTTGCGCGCCAGCGTCTTGGCTTCTTCGATGGTGTTCAGTGTGAAGCCGCCGCGCTTGGCGGCTTGCTCATAGGATTTGTCCCGGACCGCCTTCGAGGCGTGGACGATCGCGAGCACCGCGCTGAAGCCGTTTGCCGGGGCGAACAGCTTGTCGAGTGTCGCGCCCTGCGGCGCCATCTGGATCTTCGCAGCCTCAGGGCCATCGGGGACGTCGAGGATGCTGCGGACGAAGGCGAGCGAGGTTTCGTTCTCGGCGACGACCGCGACCTTCTTCTTCTTCAATTCGGCCAGCGACTTGATCTTCTTGTTGCCGGGACCGAGCAGGAGCACGAGATCGTGCTCGAGGATCGCGAGCGTGCGCGCCCGCAGCGGCACCTTGGCGTCGGTGCGCAGCACGGCGAGGTCGGCCTGCCTGCGGTCGAACTGCGCGAGCGCCTTGGCATTGTCGGCGTTGTTGACGATGTTGATCCGCAAGCGCGAAGCGTTGTTCTTCAGGAGGGCGGCGAGCTTGGCCGCGAACAGCGCCTCATCGCTGTTGGGGCCGCCGACGGCAAAGGTCAGCGTCTCCGAATTGTGCACCAGCGTGCGGCCGGCCCAGACGGTGGCGAACGACAGCAGCAGGGTCAGCACGACGTAGAGGAGAACCTGCTGCTGGTTGGTCTTGATCACCTTGGGGCGCCGGGGCGGCGGCATGGTCGGCGATGCGATGGGGCCTTCGGTACTCATGGCGGCACTCTGGCCTTATCGTTTGGCTGGCGGCGGCGCGTGGCTTGGAAGCGCGGCGGGCCCGGTAATTCGTAAACGCCTGAAAAAAGAACGATATTCCCGATCGCCGATGATAGCGCGAAGGCAGCGGAATGCAAATTTCGAGCCGGAGGTAACCTTACTCGATATGTCCGCGGCGATTGGCCATCCTATCACCGGTTAGCCACACTTGGCGATTTTCCGGTTCCACCCGGCTGCATTCCGCCGCGGGAGATGTCATAAATTGCGCGTCCCGGCGATTTGACCGGTCCAAGAAGAAGTTGCGCTGAACGCTCCAATTCTTCTCGTCACGTCAATGAGGGCGTCAGCTTTGTCGTTTCCACCCATGTCATCGGCGATTCCGGTTGAAGCGCTCATTGGCTGGATGTTGCTGCTCACCTTCAAGCACGTCATCGCCGATTTCGTTCTTCAAACCGCCTGGATGGCGCACGGCAAGGATCAGAAGCATGGCTGGGCCCTGCCGCTCCTGGTGCACTGCCTGGTCCACCTTGCCGTCGCGCTGCCGCTGATCGTGATCGTGGCGCCGCGATTCTGGTTCGTGGCCTTCTTCGACTTCCTGATCCATATCACGATCGACCGCGCCAAGGGATACGTCTCCGCCAATTTCGGCGTCGACCTCGCCCATCCCTGGTTCTGGACCCTGATCGGCGTCGACCAGGCGCTGCACCACCTGACCGGCTTCGGCCTCGCGATCTTCATGGCGGCGAACTGAAGGTCGCCTTTGGGCCTTTCGGGGAGAGGCAATCGCCATCAGCACGAGGGATCATCATGCCCGGGCTTGTCCCGGGCCTCCACGTTCTTCGTGCCTCCTGGCTTTCCGTGAAGGGTCGGGACAAGCCCGGCCATGACGCCGCGGAAGACTTTGAAAACCCCACCAAGGCGTCCCACCGATTCGCGGCCGACGCGCAACCACCCCGGGTGACTACCGGGCAGCGTGGTTAACCTTTCGTTAGAGAATTGCGCTGCATCTTCCTTACACGAGGGAGAACTGCAATGTTTTCAAGCCGCGACGCCTTTGAAAGCGATTTCTGCCCGGTCCGCGACGAGCTCCTTGGCGAGATGTATCGCGCCAGCGAGAGTGGCCTGCCGAGGCTGGTTGAGAGTGTTTCCCCTGACGTGCGCGCCAGGCTGGCGCTGTTCTGCTACCGCCGTAGCCATTTGCACTCGCTGGCGGTCGCGATCGCAGCGAGCTGCAGCGAGCGCGACCTGATCGAGAATGGCGGCCGCGTCGGCTCGACGCTCTTCGCGCTGTCGCGCGAAGGCACCGCGAAAGCTTCGACGTCGCTGACGGGTGGGCGCAAGCCGATCACGCTGTCGACCAAGCCGCTCTCGGTGCTCGCACCGCTCGATGACGAGCTCGACGACGAGATCGGCGAAGCCGTCCCCGCCTAAGCGGCCTCGATAACGGGCAGGCCGAACTTCCGCCGCGCCATCGCGCATTCGGCGTCACCAGGCATGCAGGTGCGGCACACCTCCGGCCGCACGTCATAGATGCCGCAGGCCGTCATCCTTCCGATCTCGCCTTGCAATGCCGCGCAGCGATCGCCCTCGCAGCGCATGCCCGATTGCCGGTCGTTGACGAGCGCCTCCGGGATCAGCTCAAGCTCCTCGTCGCTCTCGATCGAGAAGCGCGGCCAGTTTTGCGAATAGCCGCAGCAGGCGCCGCAGCCCTGGCAACAGCTCGACAGCTCGGTCTCGTCCATCGTTCTCACGTGTCCTTCGGCGGACCCCAGACCAGGCTCTGCCGCCATCTCGCGCGCAGCACGTCGCGCCGTTCCGGATATTTCTCGTCGAGATAGGTCGCCTCGACCACGCGGTCGGTGCGGAAGCTGCGGAAGTCGCCGCGCAGCTCGCACCAGGCCGCCAGCAGCCGCACGGCTTCGAGATAGCCGACCGAGATCGGCCAGATCATGCGCTCGCTGGGGCGGCCCTGTTCGTCGCGATAGCGCAGCATGATCTTCTTGCCTTCGTGGATCTGGGTGCGGGTGCGCGCCATGTCCAGGCGGTCCGGTTCCCGGTTCCAGCTCGGACGCGCCCGGCTCGCCGGCTCCAGTACGAAGGGGCGCAGGCGCTCCGGGACGGTATCGGCGATCTTGGCCATCAAGTCTTCGGCCGCGCGCGCCAGCGCGGAATCGGCGTGGCCTGCGACCCATTGCGCGCCCAGCACGGCCGCCTCGATCTCGTCCGGCGTCAGCATCAGGGGCGGCAGGTCGAAACCCTTTTCCAGGATGTAACCCATGCCGGCTTCGCCGCGGATCGGCACGCGCTGGCCGATCAGGGTTGCGATGTCGCGATAGATGGTGCGCTTCGAAGTCTCGAGCTCGGCCGCGATCGCGTCTGCCGTCAGCGGCTTACGCGTGCGCCTTAGCACCTGGATGATTTGAAACAGCCGGTCGGCGCGTCTCATGACAGTTCTCTTCTCGAACGACGGATCAGAAATCGGCGCGCGGCTGCTGACAGGATGTTGGCAGCAGGGGGGTTCTATACCGGGACAACACATCGACTGAAGAGGATTTGTCCATGATCATTCCAACCCATTTCGGCCAGGCCGGTCCACTGTGGCGGGCGCAGCTGTGGCACGGCCAAATGTTGCGGGCTTGGGCGTTTGGCCGCCTCGTTCCGCTCGATCTCATGGCCGTTGATCTCCGATTTGCGCTCGCAAGCGTGGTGACACGCTCGCTGAACCATGCCGCGAATGCGCTGGTCCGCCATCTGATGGGCCGCGCCTGGCGCGGGGCCCGCTTCGCAGAAGATATCACGGCTGCTGCCACCATGGTGGCAGCAGCCGGCCGCTAGGTTCCTTCCACTCGTTCGACAGGTTCAGGAGAGCTTGCATGATCACGCTTTACGGCTTTGGCGCCGGCTTCGGCCTGCCGGAAATCAGCCCCTTCGTCACCAAGACCGAGGTGCAGCTCAAGATGGCGGGACTGCCTTATCGGAAAGAGCGGGCGATGCCGCCGGCCTCGCCCAAGGGGCAGCTGCCCTTCATCGACGATGGCGGCGAGGCGGTGGCCGATTCCACCTTCATCCGGGCCCATATCGAGCGCCGCTACGGCTTCGATTTCGATGCCGGCCTCACCTTGGCCGAGCGTGCGCAGGCCTGGGCGTTCGAGCGCATGATCGAGCACCACGTCTATTGGGCGCTGGTGGGCGCGCGCTGGGTCGATCCGGTCAATTTCGCCAAGGGGCCCGCGCATTTCTTCGACGGTGCGCCGGAGCACAATCGCGAGAAGCTGCGCGAGGACGCTCAATTCCGCGTCGCCGAGAACTATCTGCTCTCTGGCCTCGGCCGCCATGCGCCGGATGACGACGTCGATCTTGCCGTGCGTTCGCTGTTCGCGCTGTCGGTGCAGCTCGGCGACAAAGCCTTCCTGATGGGCAACAGGCCCTGCGGCGTCGATGCCACTGCGTTCGGTATGCTCGCCGGCGTCCTCTCACCGTTCTTCGAATCCGCCTTGCGCGAGCGGGCCGAGGGATTTCCGAACCTCACCGCCTATGTCGACCGCATGATGGACGACTATTATCCGGAATTCGCCTGGACGCCGCTGCGGCAGGCGGCGTAGCCGCGGTGCATCGGCTGACTCGGTGCGACCTCTCCCGCTTGCGGGAGAGGTCGGCGCGAAGCGCCGGGTGAGGGTTTTCTCCTCTAGGGGGTTTTCTCCGTAAGTCTCGGAGGGTCCCAACGCGGAGGCACCTCTCCCCAACCCTCTCCCGCAAGCGGGAGAGGGGGCGCACCTGCGCCGGTGCCGCAGCTCACGCCATTGACCAAACAAAAGAGCCGGCCCATCGGGCCGGCTCTCGTTGTCTGAAATCTTCGCAGCGCCTACTTCACCAGCGTGTACTTGCCGTCCTTCACCGTGAGCAGGATGCGCGAGCGCTCGTCGAGGCCGTAGCGGTCCTTTTCAGTGAAGTTGTAGACGCCCTGGCTCGCCGCCAGCTCCTTCTCCGTCAGCAGCGCCTGGCGGATGGCCTCGCGGAATTCCGGCGTGCCGGGCTTGGCCGTCTTCAACGCCGCCGGAATGACGCGCTTGAGGATCTCGAACGCATCAAAGGAATGGCCGGCGAACTGGCTGCGGCTGTTGGGGCCGTACTTTGCCTCGTAGGCGGAGTTCAGTGCGAGGCCGGGCTTCTTGGTCAGCGCGCTGTCCGGCTGTTCCTCGGGGGCCATCACGGGACCCGAGGCCATCAGCACGCCTTCCGCTGCTTTGCCGGCAATGCGGATGAAGTCCATGCTGGCGGCGCCGTGGGTCTGGTAGATCAGGCCCTTGTAGCCGCGCTCGCGCAGCTCGGTCTGCGGCAGCGCGGCCGCGGTGCCGGACGCGCCGACCAGGATGGCGTCGGGATTGGCGGCGACGAGCTTCAGCACCTGGCCGGTCACCGAGGTGTCGGGACGAGCGAAGCGCTCCTCGTCGACGATCGTCATCCCCATCGGCACGGCCTGCGCCTTTAAATCGTTGAACCAGAGGTCGCCGTAGGAATCGGAATAGCCGATGTAGCCGAGCGTCTTCACGCCCTTGGCCTTCATGTGGTCATACAGCACCTTGCCGACGATCGGAATCGGCTGCGGCATCGCCACCGACCACTTCATGCGCTCCGGCGTGATCGGGAAGGGCGCCAGACCGAAGTGCGGGATACCGGCCTCGTTGGCGACGTTGGAGACCGCGATGGTCGGCGGCGTCAGCGCCGAGCCCATGATGATGTCGGCCTTGGATTCGGTGACGAAGCGGCGGGCGTTGGTGGTAGCGGTGGTGGGATCGCCGCCGTCGTCGAGCACGATCACCTTCAACGGCACGCCGCCGATCTCCTTCGGCACGAATTCCAGCGCGTTGCGCTCGGGAATACCGAGTGCCGCACCTGGACCGGTCGTGGTCGTGGTGATGC
Source organism: Bradyrhizobium sp. NBAIM08 (assembly GCF_020193935.1). NCBI lineage: Bacteria > Pseudomonadati > Pseudomonadota > Alphaproteobacteria > Hyphomicrobiales > Nitrobacteraceae > Bradyrhizobium > Bradyrhizobium sp. NBAIM08. The sequence goes on from NZ_JADYVR010000007.1 coordinate 44,137, forward strand.
CGATGGTGACTTCGCTGGTCTGGGCCAGCGCGGGCAATGCCGGCAGGGTCAGCGCAGCCGCAGTGATGGCAGCGGTTAAATAAAAGCGTTTCATCTATTCCTCCCTTGACGTGTTTATTTGAAAGCAGAAATCGCGGGGTAATTCAGCCCCGTCTTTTGGTGATGCGGCGATTTAGCTCCGGACTTAACTCCCCGTGAACTTGGCTACCATTTCCGCCGGGAATGGTGCGGATTTCAGCTTGTCGTGGTTATCAGGGTCGCGGCCCACCAGGACGCGGGTCTCGAAACCCTCGATCGCGAGCGCCTCGCCCTTGTAGACATTGTGCTTCACCTCGAAGCTCGAGCGCTTGATGCTCTCGATTCTGGTCTCGATGGTGATCCAGTCGCCATAGGTCGAGGGGATGTAGAACTTGGCCCGCGTGTCGACCATCGGGATGCCCACCAGGCCGTATTTGCGGACCAGGTCCTGCTTGGAGAAGCCGGCGGCCTCGAACAGGGTCGAGGTCGAATCGTCGAACATCGCGAAATAGCGCGGATAGTAGACGATGTTCGCGGGGTCGCAATCGCCCCACTGGATCTGGACCTCGCGCCGGTTCACGAACATGAGCGATGCCTTACTTCGCGAATTTACTTGGGCGCCATGCGCAGCGAGCCGTCGAGGCGCACCACCTCGCCGTTCAGGTAGGCATTCTCGACCATGTGCAGCGCGAGCGCGGCGAACTCGTCGGCCTGGCCGAGCCGGCGCGGGAAGGGGATGGCGGCGGCGAGCGAGTCTTGGGCCTCCTGCGGCAGATTCGCCAGCAGCGGCGTCAGGAACAGGCCGGGGGCGATCGTCAGCACGCGGACGCCGAACTGCGCGAGCTCGCGCGCGATCGGCAGCGTCATGCCGACGATGCCGCCCTTGGAGGCCGAATAGGCGGATTGGCCGATCTGGCCGTCATAGGCGGCAACGGAGGCGGTGTTGATGATGACGCCGCGCTCGCCGGTCGCCTGCGGCTCAAGCTTGGACATTTCGGTGGCGGCGAGGCGCAGCATGTTGAAGGTGCCGATCAGGTTGACCTTGATCACCTTGTCGAAATCCGAAAGCGCCATCGGGCCGTCGCGGCCGACCACGCGCTTGGCGACGCCGATGCCGGCGCAATTGACCAGCACGCGCGCCGGGCCATGGACCTTGGTCGCCTGCGCGATCGCGGCTTCAGCGGAGGCGGCATCGGAGACGTCGCAGGTGACGGCCACGCCCTTGATCTCTGCGGCGACCGTTTCGGCCAGCTTGGTGTTGAGGTCGCACACCGCGACCTTGGCGCCCTGTGCGGCCAGCTTTCTCGCGGTGGCCGCGCCCAGTCCCGATGCGCCGCCGGTGACGATGGCTGCCTGATCCTTCAACAACATGGCGTTCTCCTTTGGCGATATTTTTCTAGGTGACCGATATCACACGGTTCGACGGATTGGCAGCGTAGAGCTCCTCGATCAGCTCGCCGCGATGCTCCAGCACTGCGCGCTGGTTGATCGAGCCCTTGTCGGTGACTTCGCCTTTGTCGATCGAGAGTGGCGTGTCCATCAGGATTGCGCGCGTGATCCGTGTCGAGGATCCCGTGGCCTGGCCGAGGAAACGGGTCAGGCGCTCGCGGAAAGCCTCGCGCACCAGGCGGTCGCGCGTCGCGACGACGAGATCGTCGGGCGGCAGCGTCGGGTTGATCAGCCGGCAGCCGTCGAGATCGAGCACGACCAGCGCGGAGATCTCGTCGCGGTTGATGCCGGCGATGACGACGTCGCGCACCAGGGGCGCGCAGGCCGCGGTGAGGCGCGCGCGCAGGGGACCGACGCTGACCCAGGTGCCGCTCGCGAGCTTGAAGTCCTCGCTGACGCGGCCGTCGAAATCGAAGCCGGCGTTGAAATCATCGGGATCGGCGGGCTTGAGCGCATCGCCCATCTTGTAAAATCCTTCCTCGTCGAAGGATTTTGCCGTGATGTCGGGTTGGCGCCAGTAGCCAGGCATCACGTTCGGCCCCTTGGCGCGCACTTCCAGCTTGCCGTTGTTCGGCACCAGCTTGGCGTCGTTGCCGGAGACGGGCAGGCCGACATGGCCGGAGCGGCTGGTGCGCGGATTGACCGACATGAAGAACGGCGCGGTCTCGGTCGCGCCGAGACCGGTCAGCATCGGCACGCGATAGCCCTTCTCCTTCGCCGCGAGCTCGTCGAGGCTGTCCCAGACGAACGGCGACAGCGCCGCGCCGGAGAAGAACATCGCATGCAGCCGGTCGAAGAACTTGGCGCGCAAGCCCTGGTCGTCGCGCAGATAGGGCAGCAGCGATTCATAGCCCTTGGGCACGTTGAAATAGACCGTCGGTGAAATTTCCCGGAGATTGCGCACGGTCTCCTCGATGCCCCCAGGCACCGGCTTGCCGGCGTCCAGATACATCGAGCCGCCGTTGTAGAGCGTCAGGCCGATGTTGTGATTGCCGCCGAAGGTGTGATTCCACGGCAGCCAATCGATGATGACCGGCGGCTCGTCCTTCAGGAAGGCGAGCGTCTCGCGCAGCATCACCTGATTGGCGCAGATCATGCGCTGGGTGTTGATGACGGCCTTGGGATTGCCGGTCGAGCCCGAGGTCAGCAGGAATTTTGCGATCGTGTCGGGGCCGATCCTGCCGTGAACGTCGTCGAGATCGCCACGGATCGGCGTCGCCATCAGATCGGCCAGCAGGGTGACGTCGCGGCCCGGCACGTGGCCATAGGACGCGGCGATCTCGGTGCCGAGCGAGACGTTGGCGGCGAGCGCATCGGCGAACTTGTCGGCATCGTCAGCGAAGACGAGGCCCGGCGTCAGCAGCTTCATCAGATAGGACAGCTTGCCGTAATCCTTCGACACCAGCGAATAGGCCGGCGACACCGGGCAGAACGGAACGCCGGCATAGAACGCGCCGAACGCCAGGAGCGCGTGGTCGATCGAATTACCAGAGAGGATGACGACCGGCCGCTCGGCCGACAGGCCGCGCTGGATCAATGCGGAGGCGATGTGACGGCTCGCGGTGAGCAACTCGGCATAGGTGATCTTGCGCCAGCCGCGGCCGCCTTCGCGCTCGGCCATGAAGACGCGGTCCGGCGTCGTCGTGGCCCAATGATGCAGGCGGTCGGTGATGCGGACCGGATAGTCGCCGAGCGGCTGCTTTGGCCGCAGGTAAATCGTGCCGTCGTCGCGCCGCTCGATGTTGACGACGGGATTGCCGAACGAGATGGGCCGCAGCGGGAAATTGCTCGCGCCGCGCTCCATGCCGGAAGAGGACGGCTGGGCGCTCATGACTTTACGCTCATGATTTGGGCTTCACCTTCGCGGTCTTGTGCTCGAGGAATTCGCGGATCCGCCGCTTGGCCTCCTTGTCGCTCTGCGCGACGGTGGCCATCAGCGACTCCATCAACAGGCCGGTCTGCGGATTGGCCTCTGCGATCATCGGCAGCGCCTGGAGCACGGCGAAATTCGTCAGCGGGGCGTTGGACGCCACCTTGGTCGCAAGCTCCAGCGCTTTGCCGAGCCCGTTGCCGGCCTCCGTCAGATATTGCGCAAAGCCGTAGGACGCGCCCTCGGTCGCGCTGTAGACGCGTCCCGTCAGCATCATGTCCATCATCCGGGCAACGCCGATCAGCCGCGGCAGCCGGACCGAGCCGCCGCCGCCGACGAAAATGCCGCGCTGCCCCTCCGGCAGCGCGAAATAGGTCGAGGGCTCGGCGACGCGGATATGGGCCGCGCAGGCAAGCTCCAGCCCGCCGCCGATCACGGCGCCCCGGAGCGCTGCGATCACGGGCACGCGGCTGTACTGGATGCGGTCGAACACCCGGTGCCACATCTGGGAGTGCAGGAGCCCGCCGGTGGCGTCGTGCTCGGTCAGCTCGGAGAGGTCGAGGCCACTGGAGAAATGGTCGCCGATACCGTGGATGACGACCGCGCCGATATCCTCGGGCAGGTTCGCAAAACACTCGCCGATTTCCAGGATGATGCCGTCATTGAGCGCATTGCGCTTGGCCGGCCGGTTCAGACCCACGGTCAGAACCCGGTCCGCCCGCTCGATCCTCAACAGCCCGGAGGGACCCGCATTCGCGGTCTCGGCGTTTCCTTGTGTCATTTGCGTCCTTGTCAGAATAGTTATGTTGTATAACGAATTTTGGGGGAGTCAAGGTGGGGCAAGGCCAGGTGGCCGTGACCCCACCCTCCCGGGAGGCCGAGGCGAGCGCAGGGCTATCGCATTTGAGATTTCCCTGCGGCCATCCTTCGAGACGCCCGCTTGAGGCGGGCTCCTCAGGATGAGGTCGGAGTGCGCGGCAGCAGTTTCAACGGGCACTGACGCCGATTAGCCTCATCCTGAGGAGGCGCGTCAGCGCCGTCTCGAAGGACGAGGCGTGCGCGCAGACCGCCGCCACAAGTCATATGCGATAGCCCTGGGGGCGAGCGAGAGAGCGGTGCAGGCCTACTCTCGCGCCACAAACTTCGCGAACGCATCGGCGTAATCCGGATGCCAGCGCGACAATGGCGGGCGGTTCTCGACGATATCGCCGGCCGCCCAGAGCATGCGCTTCTCGTCGAGCGCGCGCGGCACGTCATTGTCCGGGCAGAGAATGTAGAAGTCGCCGGCCTCCAGCCGCGCCAGCACGAAATCGACCGTCTGCTCCGGCGTCCAGGCGCCGGCCGGCTTCTCGGTGCGTCCCTTTGCGGTCAGGCCGGTGAAGACGAAGCCCGGGATCAGCAGGTGCGCCGTGACGCGACAGTCATTCGTGTTGCGCAACTCGTGCTGGAGCGCCTCGGTGAAGGCTTTCACGCCGGCCTTGGAGACGTTGTAGGCGGGATCGCCGGGCGGCGTGGTGATGCCCTGCTTGGAACCGGTGTTGATGATGAGGCCGCGCCTGCCACGGGCGATCATGTTTGGCGCGAAGATGCGCGAGCCGTTGATGATGCCCCACATGTTGACGGCGATGATGCGTTGCCAATTGTCCGGCGCGTCGAACAAGGTGCTGCCGGGCTGAATGCCGGCATTGTTCATGAGGACATCGGTGCCGCCGAACCGCGCGTGGACGGCGCGCTCGAGTTCCGTCACGCTCTCGATCTTGCTGACATCGACGGCCGAGGTCATGACGTTTGCGGCCGATGTTACGGATGACAATTTTGTTGCAGCTTCTGCCAAGCGTGTCTCGTCGACATCCGCGATACATACCTTCATTCCAGCGCGCGCAAATGCCGCGGCGGCGGCAAATCCGATGCCGGCTGCGCCACCCGTGATCACGGCAACATTGTCCTTGACGATGGCGGGATGTGACATCGAGCGTCTCCGTGGAAAGCCTTCAGCCGAGCTATAGCATGGCAGCGATGCGACCCTGCACAAGTCGGCATGGGAGGTCTTCGTTCCGCGCTGCCTTTACGCCTATCAGGCGCGGCTGTATCCTCGGCCGAACGATCCCGCCCAGATCGAACCAATCAATTCAACTGACAGGGAGTGCAGCCATGGCTGTGTCGCAGGCTATTCCGATCACGCGCCATCCGTTCGCCAACGGGTCCTACAAGCAGATGCTGATCGACGGCAAGTGGGTCGATGCAGCCTCGGGCAAGCGCTTCGAGACCCGCAATCCCGCCACCGGCGAGCTGCTCGCAACCGTCGCCGAAGGCGACAAGGAAGACATCGATCGTGCGGTCGCGGCCGCGCGTCGCGCTTTCGAAGGCCCGTGGAGCAAGGTCAAGCCGTTCGAGCGGCAGAACCTGCTCCTGAGGCTCGCCGATCTCGTCGAGAAGAATTTCGACGAATTGTCGCAGCTCGACACGCTCGACATGGGCGCGCCGCTGAGCCGCACCCGTGCCTACCGCCTGCGCGCCGTCGGCATGCTGCGCTATTACGCCGGCCAGACCACCGCGATCCACGGCGAGACCATCGAGAACTCGCTACCCGGCGAGATATTCTCCTACACGCTGAAGGAGCCGATCGGCGTCGTCGGCGCCATCATTCCCTGGAACGGGCCGCTGACCGCGACGATCTGGAAGATCGGTCCGGCGATCGCGACCGGCTGCACCGTGGTGCTCAAGCCTGCCGAAGAAGCGCCGCTGACCTCGCTGCGCATCGCCGAGCTCGCAATGGAAGCGGGCGTGCCGCCCGGCGTCATCAACGTTGTCCCCGGCTATGGCGAGACCGCGGGGGCGGCGCTCGCCTCGCATCACGACGTCGACAAGGTCGCCTTCACCGGCTCGCATGTCACGGGGCAGTCGATCATCCGTGCGTCCGCCGGCAATCTCAAGCGCGTCTCGCTCGAGCTCGGTGGCAAGTCGCCGGACATCGTGTTCGCCGATGCCGATCTCGACGCCGCCGTGCCCGGCGCGGCGATGGCGGTGTTCGCCAATTCAGGGCAGATCTGCAGCGCCGGAACGCGTCTGTTCGTCGAGCACTCGATCTATGACGAATTCGTCGGCCGCGTCGCCGAGTTCGGCAAGAAGCTGCAGGTCGGCAACGGCCTCGATCCCAACGTGCAGATCGGGCCGCTCGTCTCGGAGCAGCAGCTCGAGCGCGTCACCGGCTATCTCGACATCGGCCAGAAGGAGGGCGCGAGGGCGCTTGCCGGCGGCGGCCGTGTCACCGAAGGCGCGCTGTCGAAGGGCTTCTTCGTCTCGCCGACGGTGTTCGCGGGTGTCGAGGACAACATGCGCATCGCGCAGGAGGAGATTTTCGGCCCCGTCATCTCCGCAATCGCGTTCAAGGACATGGACGAGCTGGTCAAACGCGCCAACAACACCACGTTCGGCCTCGGCTCCGGTCTGTGGACGCGCGACGTCAGCAAGGCCCATGCGGTGGCGAAACGCTTGCGTGCCGGCTCGGTGTGGGTCAACTGCTACCAGGCGATGGATCCGGCCGTGCCGTTCGGCGGCTACAAGATGAGCGGCTACGGCCGCGAATCCGGCAAGCAGCACGTCGAGGAATATCTCAACGTGAAGGCCGTCTGGATCAAGACGGCGTAAGGCCGGCTCTCCTTCGCCTCTCCCCGCTTGCGGGGAGAGGCGGAATTCGCGCAACGCGCGGATTCCGGGTGAGGGGGACTCTCCGCGAGTCCACTCTCACCGCGATTGCCGAGGCAGCCCCTCACCCCAACCCTCTCCCCGTAAGAACGGGGAGAGGGAGAACAACCACCGCCTTCAGGCGGTCAGTCTCCCTCACAATCATCTGCATCCTTTCAAAGACATCCGGGGACCACATGAAATTCGAAGCCTTGTTCAAGCCGTTGCAGGTCGGTCCCTACCAGCTCGCGCATCGCGTCGCGATGGCGCCGCTAACGCGCATGCGGGCCGAGCGCGACACTTTCGCGCCGCGGCCACTCAACGCCGAATATTACGGCCAGCGTGCGACGAAGGGCGGCCTGATCATCGCCGAAGCCTCGCCGGTGCTCTCGCACGGCCGCGGCAATCCGGCGACACCCGGCATCTATTCGGAGGCGCAAGTCGAGGGCTGGCGCAAGGTGACGGATGCCGTGCACGCCAAGGGCGGCATCATCTTTCTCCAGCTCTGGCATGTCGGCCGCGTCTCTCATTCCTCCTTCCACGGCGGCGAGCTGCCGGTTTCGGCCTCGGCAATTCCGATCAAGGCCGAAGGCATGAAGGCGATGACGGCCGACGGAAAGATCGCCGACTACGAGACGCCGCGCGCGCTGGAGACTGATGAGGTGAAGGGCATCGTCGAGGCGTTCCGGCAGGGTGCCAAGAATGCGCTCGCCGCCGGCTTCGACGGTGTCGAGATCCACGGCGCCAACGGCTATCTGCTCGAGCAATTCCTGCAATCGCGCAGCAACCAGCGCACCGATCAATATGGCGGCGGAATCGAGAACCGCGCGCGCCTTCTGCTCGAGGTCACTCAGGCTGCGATCGACGTCTGGGGCTCGAACCGTGTCGCTGTGCGGCTGTCGCCCTACGGCATCGCCAATGATTCCGGCGAGCCCGATCCGATGCCGCTCTATATCCATGTCGTGAAGGCGCTCGAGAAGCTGGGTTTGGCGTACCTGCATTTCATCGAACCGCGCTCCAGCGGCTCGGGCCGCGCCGAGGTCAACTGGCAGAACGTGCCATCGGCGATGGTGCTGTTCCGTCCGCTCTACAGCGGCGTGCTGATGACCGCCGGCGGCTTCACCGGGGAGACCGCGAATGCGGCGATCGCCGACGGACATGCGGACATCATCGCCTTCGGCCGCATCTTCATCTCCAATCCTGATCTGCCGCGTCGTCTCGAGCACGGCTACCCGATCACGCCGTATAATCGCGCGACGTTCTACAGCGGCGAGGAGAAGGGGTACACGGATTATCCGGTGTATGACGAGCTGACGCCGGCTTGATCTGTCATTCCGGGGCGCGACGAAGTCGCGAACCCGGAATCCATCGGGCCGCATACCTGGACGTGGGATGGATTCCGGGCTCGATGCTTCGCATCGCCCCGGAATGACGAGCTTGCTTCGCTGCGCTAGCAATGACGACGGAGAGACGTCCATGGCCAAAGCCGCAGCCGCCGCAGGGATCGCCACCGGCCAATGCCTCTGCGGCAAGGTCGCCTTCGAGATCGACGTGCCCGCGCGCTGGGCCTGGCACGATCATTCCGCTGCCAGCCGCCGCGCCCATGGCGCGGCCTACGCCACCTATGTCGGAAGCTGGAAGAAGCGCTTCCGCATCACCTCGGGCAAGACCGCGCTGACCCGCTACGAGGACAAGGCGACGAAGATCGCGCGCAGCTTCTGCTCGCATTGCGGCACGCCGATCATGTACGAGCGCCCGCGCGGGCCGCACATGGTCAACATCCCGCGCGCCCTGTTCAACGAGCGCACCGGCCGCCAGCCGCTCTATCACATCGCCATCGAGGAGCTGCAGGAATGGGCCTATACCGGCGAGCCCCTGGTGCCGCTGAAGGGCTTTCCCGGCGTCGTCTGGCAGCGCTCGAAAAGGAAGAAGCGCGCTGGCGGGGACGACCCGTTCGAACTCGGGCGGGAGGAGATGTAGCGCCTCTCCCGCGCAACGCAGCCATGACCGCGCTTCCTTGCGCCTCTGCCAGCATCTCGGCCATCATGCTTTCGGTCCTTGCGGCAACGGTCCGCTCCTGGAGGAAACATGAAGAACAAGATCACCGGCCGCTCCGCCTTTCTCGCGCTGCTCAAGGACGAGGGCATCACGCATCTGTTCGGCAACCCTGGAACCACCGAACTGCCGATCATGCATGCGCTGAAGGACCATCCCGATCTCACTTATGTGATGGCGATGCAGGAGAGCCTGGTGGTCGCGATCGCCGACGGCTACAGCCGCGCTTCGGGCAAGCTCGTCGCCTGCAACGTTCACGTCGCGCCCGGCCTCGGCAACGCCATGGGCTCGCTCTACAACGCCCAGTTCACGGGCACGCCGATGATCCTGACGGCGGGCCAGCAGGAGCAGGGCCACGGTCTGATGGAGCCGGTGCTCTATGGTCCGCTGGTGCGCATGGCCGAGCCGCTGGTGAAATGGGCGGTAGAGGTGACACGGCTGGAGGACCTGCCGCGCATCGTGCGCCGCGCCGCCAAGGTGGCGATGACGCCGCCGACCGGGCCGGTGTTCATCTCGCTGCCCGGCGACATCCTCAACAGCGAGGCGGGACTCGATCTCGGTCGTTCCACCCGCATCGATGCGCGCACGAAACCTTCGGACGAGGCGCTGAAGGCCTTTGCCGCACGTCTGCTCAAGGCCGAGCGTCCCGTGATCGTGACCATGGACGAGGTGGTCAAGAGCGATGCTTTGACGGAGGCGGCTGAACTGGCCGAGCTGCTCGGCGCTGCGGCCTATCAGTCCTCGACGCCCTACGGCTCGCACTTTCTGTCCGAAAGCCCGAGCTTCGTCGGCACGCTCGCGCGCGTGCAGAAGGCCGCGCGCGATACGCTCGCGCCGTACGATCTGCTGATCGCGCTCGGCGGCGATCCCTTGCGGATGTCGGTCTATAGCGAGGTCGATGCGCTGCCGGAGGGTCTCGGCATCGTGCAGGTCGGCCTCGTCGATTGGGAGATCGCCAAGAATTACGGGGCCGAGATCGCGCTGAAGGCGGATCTGAAGCAAACCCTGCGCGCGCTGATCCCGGTGCTGAAGGAGATGGGCGGCGCGGCACTCGCGAGCCGCGCCAAGCAGCGCCTCGCCGAGCTCGCGCCGAAGAGCTGGACCGCGCGCCGCGGCGCTTTGGTCGAGCAGATCGGCAAGAGCGCCGGCCGCACACCGATCGATCCGGACTTCCTCGTGCTCCAGATGGTCGAGGCAATGCCTGACAATGCCATTCTCGTCGACGAAGGCCTCACCTCCAGCCGCCAGGTCACGGCCCTGCATCCGCATCGCGACCGCTACGGCTATCACGGGCTCGCCTCCGGCGGCATCGGCTGGGGTTTGCCGGCCTCGGTCGGCGCCAGCATTGCCAATCCCGATCGCCCCGTGGTGTGCTTCTCCGGCGATGGCAGCGCGATGTACTCGATCCAGTCGCTCTGGACTGCCGCTCACCACAAGCTGCCGCTCAACGTCGTCATTGCCAACAATGGCGGCTATCGCATCATCAAGCAGCGCCTGCTCGCCTTCCACGGTGATGACAATTACGTCGGCATGGACTTCGTCAATCCGCCGGTCGATTTCGCCGGCGTCGCCAAGGCGCTCGGCTGCGAGGCGATCAAGGTGAGTGATCCCCGTGAGCTGAAGGCGACGCTGGCGTCGGCGTTTGGCCGGCCGGGAACCAAGCTGATCGAGGTGATGGTGGACGGGAAGGTGTAGCCCCGCTGTCGTCCCCGCGAAGGCGGGGACCCATACCGCGTGATCTATCGACTGCGGCTGGTAGGCGTACCGAACTCCCGAGTCTTCGCCAAACTACTTCCTGTGGTTATGGGTCCCCGCCTTCGCGGGGACGACAGCCTGGCTGTGGCGCGATCTTCCGCCTACCCCTTCTTCCCCACGCGATACTCCGCCGCGGGATGCGGCGCGTCGAGGCGCGCGCGGCCCTCGCCGAACAGTTTTTCCCGCAACGTGCCCTTGGCGTACTCGCTCTTGTACCTTCCGCGCCGCGTCAGCTCGGGCACCAGCATGTCGGCGATATCCTCGAAATCGCCGGGCGAGATCGCGAACGCGACGTTGAGGCCGTCGACATCCGTCGCCTCGAACCATGCTTCGATCTTGTCTGCGACCATCTCGGGCGTGCCGACCACGACCGGGCCAGCGCCGCCGATGCCGACATGCTCGATGACGTCGCGCACGGTCCAGACGCGGTCAGGGTCGGCGCGGGTCACGTTGTCCATCGCGCTGCGGCCGGCATCGTTCTGGACGTGGCGCACCTGCTGGTCGAGGTCGTAGCCGGAGAAGTCGACGCCGGTCCATCCCGACATCAGCGCCAGCGCGCCTTCTGGGCTGATGTGGCGGCGGTAGTCGGCGTATTTTTCCTTCGCCTCGGCTTCCGTCCGTCCGAGGATGATCGTCATCATCGAGAACATCAGGATCTCCGCCGGATCGCGGCCGAGTGCGGCCGCCTCCTGCCGGATTGCGGAGACGCGCGGCGCGATCACCTTGGCTGACGGTCCCGACATGAACACGCACTCGGCGTGCCTGGCCGCGAACTGCCGGCCGCGCGGCGAGGTGCCGGCCTGGTACAGCACGGGCGTGCGCTGCGGCGAGGGCTCGCTGAGGTGAATGGTGTTGTTGATGCGGTAGTTCGCGCCCGCATGATTGACGCGATGAACTTTTGCCGGGTCGGTGAAGATGCCGCGCTTGCGGTCGCGCAGCACGGCATCGTCTTCCCAGCTGCCTTCCCAGAGCTTGTAGACGACCTCCATATATTCGTCGGCGATGTCGTAGCGGTCGTCATGGCCGGTCTGCTTGTCCTTGCCGGCACCGCGCGCGGCGCTGTCGAGATAGCCGGTGACGACGTTCCAGCCGATCCGCCCCTCGGTGAGGTGATCGAGCGTCGACATCCGCCGTGCGAACGGATAGGGCGGCTCGAAGGACAGATTGCTGGTGACGCCGAAGCCGAGATTTTGCGTCACCGCCGCCATCGCCGACAGCAGCAGCAGCGGCTCGTTCGACGGCGTCTGCGCTGCATTGCGCAAGGCTGCGTCAGGGCTGTTGCCATACACGTCATAGACGCCAAGCACGTCGGCCAGGAACAGCCCGTCGAAACGGCCGCGCTCCAGCGTCTTGGCGAGATCGATCCAGTAGGACAGGCGGTTATACTCGGCGGTACGGTCGCGCGGATGGGTCCACAGGCCCGGTGATTGGTGTGCGACGCAATTCATCGCAAAGGCGTTGAGCCTGATCTCTTTGGCCATGCTGGTCCCTCGGCGCCCTGTACTGATCGCTCTTCGAATGATAGATGTGCGCCCCAACTTGGCGAAGTTCTTGCATATAATTGGCCCTTGGCAAGGGCCAAGATAGAAGGCTTGCGCTTGGCAAGGCCAAAGTCAGCGTCGCAGCTGTGCCTGGCAAGCCAGTCTCAAGGAAGCAAGAACGAAATCCCAAGAGGACCACGAGAAGAGACCTACAAGAAGCGAACTACAAGAACTATCCGAGTCCCCGCCACTTTCGAAGGCCGACCCGCCTCAGGTAAGGTCCTTCGTCTCACATCTCGAAAAGCAAGTATGACCAGAGCCGACGCCATCGCCCGCGCCCGTGAGGATTTCAACTCCGGCGCGTTCCTCGCTGAACTCGATCGCCGCGTCGCCTACAAGACCGAGAGCCAGAATCCGCAGCGCGGCCCCGAGCTGCGCGCCTATCTGGAGCAGGAGATGCAGCCGGCTTTCGCCGCGCTCGATTTTTCCAGCCGCCTCGTCGAATCCCCGAGCGGCAAGGCGCCGTTCCTGTTCGCCGAGCATCACGAGAGCGCGTCTGCGCCGACCGTGCTGGTCTATGGCCATGGCGATGTCGTCGACGGCATGGAAGGCGAGTGGCGTGATGGCCGGGATCCCTGGCGCACCAATGCTTCCGGGACGCGCCTCTATGGCCGCGGCACCGCCGACAACAAGGGGCAGCACAGCATCAATATGGCCGCGCTGCGTGCGGTGCGCGAGGCGCGCGGCGGTAAGCTCGGCTTCAACGCCAAGTTCATCATCGAGATGGGCGAGGAGATCGGCTCGCCCGATCTCGGCAAGGTCTGCGATCTCCATCGCGACGCGCTCAAGGCCGACCTGTTCATGGCCTCCGACGGGCCGCGCCTCTCGGCCGATCGGCCGACGCTGTTTCTCGGCTGTCGTGGAGGCATCCGCATCCATCTCGACGTGAACTTGCGCGACGGCGGTCACCATTCCGGCAATTGGGGCGGCGTGCTCGCCAACCCCGCGACCATCCTGGTCAACGCGATCTCCACCCTGGTCGACGGCCACGGCCGTCTCCAGCTTGATGCCTTGAAGCCGCCGCGGCTGACCAACCAGATCCGCTCCTATCTCGCCGACGTCGAGGTGGTGCCGACTGCCGACGAGCCGGCGCTGGCCGAAAATTGGGGCGAGGAGGGGCTTTCGGCTGCTGAACGGCTCTACGCCTGGAACACGCTGGAAGTGCTGGCGATGTCCTCAGGCAATATCGAGAAGCCGGCCAACGCGATCCCCGGCCAGGCCAGTGCCGTGCTGCAACTGCGTTTCGTGGTTGGGACCAAGGTTGAAGGGCTGATCGACGCTGTCCGCGCACATCTGGTCGGACGCGGCTTTCCGATGGTCGAGGTGCGCGCGGCACAGAGTTTTGCTGCATCGCGCACCGATTTCGACAGTCCGTGGATCAAATGGGCGGCGGATTCGGTGCGAGCGACCACCGGCAAGGCGCCGGCCGTCCTGCCGAATTTCGGCGGTTCGCTGCCCAATGACGTGTTCTCCGGGATCCTGGGACTGCCGACGATCTGGGTGCCGCACTCCTATCCCGGCTGCTCCCAGCATGCGCCCAATGAGCACATCCTGCTGCCATTGACCGAAGAGGCCTTGACGGTGATGGCCGGGCTGTTCTGGGATCTCGGAGAGTTGCCAAAGCCACTGACAGGCCCGTTAACCTGAGCCGACGATCCAGCCGAAAGTTACATTCTAATCCGGCCCGATTTGTGCTTGCATCCGGGCCGCATCATCCGAAAGGGGAAGAAAAACGTGAAACATTTCCGTCACATCGGGCTCGCGCTCGCCGCGACCTTCGTCGTCAGCCAAGCCGGGGCCCAGGAGCTGACCGGCACGCTGAAGAACATCAAGGACACCGGCGCGATCACGCTCGGCTTCCGCGATTCCTCGATCCCGTTCTCCTATCTCGACGACAACCAGAAGCCCGTCGGGTTCGCGATGGACATCTGCTACAAGATCGTCGAGGCCGTGAAGAAGGAGCTCAAGCTCGACAAGCTCGAGGTCAAGCTCAACCCGGTGACGTCGGCGACGCGTATCCCGCTGATGGCCAACGGCACCATCGACCTCGAATGCGGCTCGACCACCAACAATGCCGAGCGCCAGAAGCAGGTCGCCTTCACCAACACCCACTACCTGACCGCCAGCCGCTATGTCTTCAAGAAGTCGAGCGGCCTGAAGTCGATCGATGACCTCAAGGGCAAGACCGTGGTCTCGACCGCCGGCACCACCAACATCAAGCAGCTCACCGAAGCCAACGCCGCCAAGGGCCTCGGCGCCAACATCATTCCGGCCAAGGATCACGCCGAAGCCTTCTTGATGGTCGAGACCGACCGCGCGGTCGCCTTCGTCATGGACGACATCTTGCTGGCGAGCCTCGTCGCCGGTTCGAAGAACCCGGGCGACTACGTTATCTCCAAGGATGCGTTCTCCAAGCCGGAGCCCTACGGCATCATGCTGCGCAAGGACGATCCCGCGTTCAAGAAGGTCGTCGATGCGGCCACGGCTGCGCTCTACACCTCCGGCGAGGCCCAGAAGATCTACGACAAGTGGTTCACCCAGAAGATCCCGCCGAAGGGCCTGAACCTCAACACGCCGATCTCGGCCGAGCTGAAGAACGAGTTCGCCAAGCCGACGGACTCGCCGAACCCGGACGACTACAAGTAAGATAAAACCTCGATCTTTCGATCGGAATCATGTCCGGCCACTCTTGACACCAGAGTGGCCGGACATTTGCATAGGCCTGAGACTTTCTCTGAAGACGTCCAATGACGGGCGCGTTCGCGCGGGGGACACGTGAACTACAACTGGAACTGGGGAATCTTCTTCCAGCCGAACCCGATGGGGACCGGCACCTACCTCGACATGCTGCTGTCGGGGCTGGCGCTGACCCTCAAGACCGCGGCGCTGGCCTGGGTGATCGCGCTGATCACGGGCTCGATTGTCGGCGTCATGCGCACGCTGCCGTCGAAGGGCGCCAATTGGTTCGGCTTCGCCTACGTCGAATTCTTCCGCAACATGCCGCTTCTGGTGCAGCTCTTCCTGTGGTTCTTCGTGCTGCCGGAGATCCTGCCGAGAGCCGCGGGCCTGTGGCTGAAGCAATTGCCGAACGCGCCGTTCTGGACGGCTGCGATCGGCGTCGGCTTTTTCATGTCGGCGCGCGTGGCCGTGCAGCTGCAGGCCGGCATCTCCTCGCTGCCGCGCGGGCAGAAGATGGCGGCGACTGCGCTCGGCCTGACCACCGTGCAGGGCTATCGCTACGTGCTGCTGCCGATGGCCTTCCGCATCATCCTGCCGCCGCTGACGTCTGAATTCCTCAACACCATCAAGAACACCGCGGTCGCCATCACCATCGGCCTGCTCGAGCTGACCGGACAGGCGCGCTCGATGCAGGAATTCTCTTTCCAGGTGTTCGAGGCCTTCACCGCCGCGACCATCCTCTATCTCCTCGTCAACGCCGTCGTCGTGACCGCGATGCGCTTCCTCGAGCGCTGGGTTGCGATCCCCGGCTACATCACGGGGAAATAAGCGATGCTCGGCAATCTCGATTTCGACGTCATCCGCCGCGCGCTGCCGTATCTGTTCTACGAGGGCATGACGTTCACGCTGACGCTGACCTTCCTCGCAGCTCTCGGCGGCCTAGTCTTCGGTACGGCGCTCGCCCTGATGCGCCTGTCCGGATTCAAGATTCTGGGCCGCATCGCCGGCATCTATGTCGACTTCATGCGCTCCCTGCCGCTGGTGCTGGTGATCTTCTGGTTCTACTTCCTGGTGCCCTATATCGGGCAGTGGGTGACAGGCGCCTCGCGTCCGATCAGCGTCGGCGCGTTCACGTCCTCGCTCGTCACTTTCATCATGTTCGAGGCGGCATATTTCTCCGAGATCATGCGCGCCGGCATCCAGTCGATCTCGCGCGGCCAGCCGGCCGCGGCGAGTGCGCTGGGGCTGACCTACGCCCAGAGCATGCGCTACGTCGTGCTGCCGCAGGCCTTCCGCAACATGCTGCCGGTGCTGATAACGCAAACCATCGTGCTGTTCCAGGACACCTCGCTGGTCTACGTCCTGTCGATCACCGACTTCCTGGGCGCGGCGAGCAAGGTGGCGCAGCGTGACGGCCGCCTGGTCGAAATGTATCTGTTCGCCGCCGTGGTCTACTTCACCATCTCCTGTATCGCGTCCTACGGCGTCCGCCGCCTCCAGGCGCGCATCGCCATCATTCGCTAGGGCTCCCCGCTCATGATCGAAATCAGCCACGTCAACAAATGGTACAGCCCCACCTTCCAGGTGCTGACCGACTGCACCACCAATGTCACCAAGGGCGAGGTCGTCGTGGTCTGCGGCCCCTCCGGCTCGGGCAAGTCGACGCTGATCAAATGCGTCAATGCGCTGGAGCCGTTCCAGAGCGGCGACATCCTCGTTGACGGCACCAAGGTCAACGACCCCAAAACCGATCTGCCGAAGCTGCGCTCGCGCGTCGGCATGGTGTTCCAGCATTTCGAGCTGTTTCCGCACCTCAAGATCATCGACAATCTCTGCTTGGCGCAGGAGAAGGTGCTGGGCAGGGGGCATGACAAGGCGCAGGCCAAAGGCATGCAGCTGCTCGAGCGCGTCGGCTTGAAGGAGCAGGCGCAGAAATTCCCGGCGCAGCTCTCCGGCGGCCAGCAGCAGCGCGTCGCCATCGCTCGCGCGCTCGCGATGGATCCGATCGTGATGCTGTTCGACGAGCCGACCTCGGCGCTCGATCCGGAAATGGTCAGCGAGGTGCTCGACGTCATGGTCGATCTCGCCCGCGAGGGCATGACCATGATGGTCGTCACCCACGAGATGGGTTTTGCCCGCAAAGTCGCCAACCGCGTCATCTTCATGGACCGCGGCGAGATCGTCGAGGACGCAGCGAAGGACGATTTCTTCGGCAAACCCCGCAGCGACCGCGCGCAGAAGTTCTTGTCGAAGATTCTGTCGCATTAACCCGTCGTCATCCCGGGGCGCGCGTAGCGCGAGCCCGGGATCCATCAAGCGGGGCAGTACCGCGGTGAGATGGATTCCGGGCTCATTCGCCTTGCGAATGCCCCGGAATGACGGATCGTGGGTTTATCCAGCCCGCCAAATCTCCTATACCGGTGGCCAAATCCCTTCCCTCCCAGGAGACCTGCCTTGGACTCGATCGCCTACGTCAACGGCTCATTCGTCCCGCTCTCGGAAGCCAAGATCTCGGTGCTCGATCGCGGCTTCCTGTTCGCCGACGGCATCTACGAGGTCTCGGCCGTGCTCGACGGCAAGCTGGTCGACAATGCTTCGCATCTGGCGCGGCTGGAGCGGTCCGTCGGCGAGATCAAGTTGAAGCTGCCGGAGACCATCGAGCGCATCACCGAGCTGCAGAAGGAGCTGATCGCGCGCAACAAGCTCGTGAACGGCCTCGTCTATCTCCAGGTGACGCGCGGTGCCGACAAGGGGCGCGACTTCCCGTTTCCCAAGGCCGACGTGAAGTCGAGCCTGGTGATGTTCACGTCGGAGAAGGACATCATCAACGCCGCGGTGGCCAAGACCGGCATCAATGTCATCACGGTGCCCGACATCCGCTGGGAGCGGCGCGACATCAAAAGCGTGGCGCTGCTGGCGCAGGTGCTGGCAAAGCAGGCCGCTGCGGAAGCCGGCGCCGGCGAAGCCTGGATGCTGCAGGACGGCTATGTGACCGAAGGCGGCTCGTCCACGGCATTCATCCTGACCAAGGACGACGTCATCGTCACCCGCCAGAACTCCAACGCGATCCTGCCCGGCTGCACCCGCAAGGCCGTGATTGCGCTTGCCGAGGAGCGTCAACTGCGCGTCGAGGAGCGCTCCTTCACGGTCGCCGAAGCGCTCGCCGCCAAGGAAGCGTTCATCACCAGCGCATCCTCTTTCGTGCAGCCGGTGATCGCCATCGACGGCAAGACGATCGGCGACGGCAAGCCCGGCCCGATGGCGACGCGCCTGCGCGAGATCTACGTGGACTTCGCCAAGGCGACGGCGGTGTAAGCGGCATAGGTAGCTGTCGTAGGGTGAGCAAAGGCGCGCTTGCGCCGTGCCCACGCCTTCTCACGTTTTTGCTGAAGAATGGGGGCACGCTTACGCTTTGCCCACCCTACGAGACCGTCCGTTGCCGTCGGTTTAAGCCACTGACGCCTTCACCTTCACCGGATGCACGGCGCGGAATGCGATCGCGATCCTGTTCCAGGCATTGATGGCACCGATCAGCATGGTCAGGTTCACCGTCTCCTCCTCGGAGAACTGCGCGCGGACCTGTTCGTAAGTCTCGTCGGGCGCATGCGTCTCTGAGATCAGCGTCACCGCTTCGGTCCAGGCGAGCGCGGCGCGCTCGCGGTCGGAATAGAGCGGGGATTCGCGCCAGGCATTGAGCAGGTAGATGCGCTGCTCGGTCTCGCCGCGCTTGCGGGCGTCCTCGGTGTGCATGTTGATGCAGAAGGCGCAGCCATTGATCTGCGAGGCCCGGATCTTGACCAACTCGATCAGCGATTTCTCGAGGCCCGTCGACTGGATCTGCGCCTCCAGCGCCATCAGCGCTTTGATCGTATCGGGTGCGGCCTGATAGTAGTTCATGCGGGGCTTCATAGTCGTTCTCCTTTTCGTTGGTTGATCAGTGGGCTCCGCCGGCCGAGACTTGGCCGGGCCTCTTCAGAAAGAATACGGCGATGAGAGCGACGATCAGCGCCATTCCGAGCAGGTAGAACGTGTCGCTGAAGGCGAAGATGAAGGCCTGCTTCTGTACGGTATGGCCGATCGCGACATAGGCGCGATGCGCGGCGTCCGCACGGTCGAGAACGCCGTGATTGACGAAATATTGCGTGAGCTGCTCGAGCCGCGTTCGTGTGGCCTCCTCGAACACAGAGACCGACTGCATCAGCACGTTGGAGTGATATTGCTCGCGCTTGGACAGCACGGTTTGCAGCAGCGCGATGCCGACGGCGCCGCCGAGATTGCGCATCATGTTGAACAGGCCGGAGGCCGAGCCCGCATTCTCCGCTTCGATGCCTGCGGTCGCGACCGCCGACAACGGCGCCATCACCAGCGCCTGGCCGATGGCGCGCACGATATTGGGCCACAGCAGCTGGTCGGCGGCATAGTCGTTGGTCATGTTGATGTTCATGAAGTTGGATGCTGCGAACAGAACGAAGCCGACGCCGATGATGATCCGCGCATCGAACTTCTGCATCAGGCGCGGCACCAGCGGGATCAGCACGAGTTGCGGCAGCCCGGTCCAGGCCAGCACCATGCCGATCTGCTCGGCATTGTAGCCCTGAATACGCGCCAGATATTGCGGCAGGATGAACACGGAGCCGTAGAGTGCAATGCCGAGCAAGAAGTTCGCGAGCATGCCGAAGCCGAAATTGCGACGCACGAGCAGACGCAGATTGAGCAGTGGCTTCTTCACCGTGAGCTCGATGATCAGGAATGCCGTCAGCGCAACAGCGGCGATGATCGAGAGCTTGAGGATGAACGGCGAGCCGAACCAGTCGTCCTTGTTGCCTTCCTCCAGCACGGTCTGGAGCGCGGACAGGCCGATCGCCATGGTGATGATGCCGGCCCAGTCGCCCTCGCGAAGCAGCGCCAGCTTCATCGGCTTGGGCTCGAGCGCATACCAGAGCATGCCGACCATGATCGCGCCGGGAACCAGGTTGACGTAGAAGATGTATTGCCAGCCGAAATTCTCGGTGAGATAGCCGCCGATGGTCGGGCCGATCGCCGGCGCGAAAGTCGCCGACAGCGCGAACAGCGCAAGGCCGACCGGCTGCTTGGCGCGCGGCAGCAGCATGATGATCAGCGTGAAGGCCATCGGGATCAGCACGCCGCCGGTGAAGCCCTGGATAGCGCGCAGCACGATCATCTGCGACAGATCCTGCGCCAGTGCGCAGGCCGCGGACAGAACCAGGAACAGGATCGCGTTGGTGAGCAGATAGATGCGGATCGAGAACACCTGCGCGAGCCAGCCCGACAGCGGGATGACCACGATCTCGGCGATCAAATAGGAGGTCGAGATCCAGCCGCCGTCGTCGATGCCGGCGCCGATCGCGCCCTGAATGTCCGCGAGCGAGGCGTTGACGATCTGGATGTTCAGCACCGCCATGAAGGCGCCGAGGGTGGCGCCGATCACCGCAATCCAGGTCTTTGTGGACACCGCCGTGGGCGCAGCAGCGGCGGGGAGATTGGCGGAGGTAGCGTTGAGGGCCGGTTGGAGCGTGCTCATGGAAGCCTCGTCTCGGGTACGGAGACAGGATGCGTCAGGCGGATGGTTTTGATCATCGCGGAAGTTCTGGAAGGATCATCCGGACGGATTTGAGTGTCCGGCCGGAGCCTTCCGGCTTCAGCCTCCGTTTGGGTGCGGTACGTTGTCAGCCAGCCGCTTTGCGCTGTCGCGCTCGGCCAGCACCGCCTGTTTGGTGTCGACGGTCGGCACCGCGGACATGCCGGGCCGCAGCAAGCCGGTGAGGCTGTGGTCGTCGAGGACGATCTTCACCGGAACGCGCTGCACGATCTTGGTGAAATTGCCGGTGGCGTTGTCGGGCGGCAGCAGCGCGAATTCGAGCCCGCTCGCCGGCGACAGGCTGTCGACATGGCCGCGCAGGCTGATGTTGCGGAAGCTGTCGACGTGCAGCTCGACCGGCTGGCCCGGCCGCACATGGGTGAGCTGGGTCTCCTTGAAATTGGCGACGACGTAGACGGCGTCGAGCGGCACCACCGCCATCAATTGCGTGCCGGCCTGCACGTATTGGCCGACACGCAAGCTGCGGGCGCCGACCGTGCCGTCCACCGGCGCGGTGATCTCGGTATAGGACAGGTTCAGCGCCGCCTGCTGCGCGACCGCGCGGGCGCGTTCGAGCTGGGCGGTGGCCTGGGCGCGCTGGGTGGTGAGCACGTCGACCTTGCGCTGCGCGGCGACGAGGCCGGACTTGGCATGCTGCAATTGCGCACTGCTGGCGCGCAGCGCCGCGTCGGTCTGCTGCGCGCGCTGGATCGTGCCGGAGCCCGACTTCATGAGGTCGTCGTAGCGGACGCGCTCCTCCTGCGCGAATTTCAGATTGGCTTCTGCAGCTGCGACGTCGGCGGTGCTCTGTTCGATGATCGGCTGCTGCAGTTCGAGCTGGGCGTCGATGTTGCGGACCGAGGCTTCGCCGGCGGCGACGTCGGCTTTCGCCTGGTCGAGCGCCGCCTTGAAATCGCGGTCGTCGATCTTGGCCAGCAGCTGGCCCGCCCGAACCTTCTCATTGTCGCCGACCAGCACCTTGGCGATGTAGCCGGAGACTTTCGGCGCGACGATCGTGGAGTCCGCCTTCACATAGGCGTCGTCGGTGGATTCGAGGTAGCGGCCGTTGGTCCAGTAATCGTGTCCGTAGTAGGCCATGGTCGCAGTGCCTGCGAGCAGCGCGAGCACCAAGGCCGCGCGCCGGACCCTGTTCCGCGCCGGGATAGCGGACGGCGCCTTGGCGTAATCGCGCGTGATTTCAGTGGCTTGCTGGAAGGTCTCAGTGCGGGGCATTTCGGACATTGCAGTCTCCTGTCGGCTCGCTGAGACTATCGGTCTTGCTGGCCCGAATGATAATCGGCTAGATTCTGGAAGGATTATCCATTCAGGGTGGATAATCTGAGCGGTCACCCTGGTTCGTGATGTCTACCGGGTCAGGCGAGCGGCTACGCCAGCGCGATTGCCGCGCGATTGCTGCTGAGGCGCACATCCCAGTCAAGGAAAGCCATGGATCGATTGACCAGCCTCGAAGTGTTCAGCCGGGTGGTCGAGACCGGCGGCTTCTCCGCAGCAGCCCGCAAGCTCAACATGTCGACCACCATGGTGAGCAATCACGTGCAGGCATTGGAAGACCGGCTCGGGGTGCGGCTGCTTCACCGCACCACGCGCAAGGTCAATCTGACCGAGATCGGGAAGGCCTATTACGACCGCTGCGTGCAGATTCTCGCCGACATCGAACAGGCCGACGACATCGCGAGCGAATTGCAGTCGGTGCCGCGCGGCACGCTGCGCATTCACGTCGCCACGCACATGGTGCCGTTCGTCGCGCCGATTGCGGCCAAACTGCTGTCGACCTATCCGGAGCTCAAGATCGATCTGCGCATGGGCGAGGCCGAGGTCGACCTCATCGAGGAAGGCTATGACGTTGCCCTGCGCATGACACAGCCACCGGATTCAAGCCTGATCGTGCGCAGCCTTGCCACCTGGCGCCACGTGCTGTGCTGCTCCCACGATTACATCGAGAAGCACGGCCGGGTGCAGAAGCTCGACGAGCTCACCGGGCACAATTGTGGTCGGCACTTGAACTATCCGTTCGGCGACGAATGGCGCTTCCTCGATCGCAAGGGCACGCCGGCCTCGGTGCGCGTCTCCGGCAGCTTCGTCACCAATAGCGGAGAAGCGCTGCGCGAGGTCGCGCTGGAGGGCGCCGCAATCTGCCTGATGGCGGGGTTCCTCATTCAGGATGATCTCGAAGCTGGCCGCCTCGTGCGCCTGTTGCCGGAATATCGGACGGTCGAGCTCTCCATGAACGCGGTCTATCCGCATCGTCATCATCTGTCGGCGAAAGTGAGGACCTTCATCGACCTGCTCGTGCACCACAGCGCCGAGCAGCAGAAGCTGATCAACCCGTATTCATGAGACCTTTCACCGCCGGCTCCACGTGCGGCAGAAAGCGTGTTGACAACGCCGAGTTGTCTGCAACAATACAACCTGAGATATGAATGATGTATTTGAGACCGAGGCATTCGGTTCGATTCTTTTTTGATACGACGTTTCGTCCAGGCCGGCTTTCTAGCTTCTCCTCTTCCATCTGTTGCTCTTCCATGTTTGACGGATCGACCGGCGGCAAGCCGGTCAACGTTCGCTTGCGTGAGAGCTTCGCAAGGGATTGGCGGCATCATCCTGTGATGGAGCTGGATGGCTTGGTCTGGCCCGACTGCGGCTCTAGGGAGGCTTCGATGACCATTGCCAGAACAGGATGGATTGCGACTTTGCTGCTCGGCCTCGTGATGGCGGGTGGCGTGCAGCCTTCTCCTGCTGCGGCCGACGATGCGTGGCCGGTCAAGAACAAGCTGATCGGCAAGGACGGAGGCAAGTCGAAGGATGTCAGCGGCATCGCCTGCACGACCGCTGATGGGTTTCCCCGTTCGTGCCTCGTTATCGACGACAATCTCCAGGGCGCTCAATTCATCGAATTGACCGACGGCAAGCTCGTCGCCGGCAGCCCCGTGAAGTTGATCAACAACACGTTCAATGGCAAGGCGCTCGAACTTGATGGCGAGGGCGTCGCCTTCTCCAAACGGCAGTATTACGTCATCGGCTCGCATGGCCATCCGCGGGACAAGGACCACAAGCTCGACCCCAAGAAAGATGCCGATAAGATTCGGGCGAGGATTGCCGCAAGCAGCCAGATCGTTCGGTTCCGCACGACGGGGGCAGATGGCAATGCGTCGGGCCTCGAGCGTACGGGGCAATTGCGAGAGGTCATCGCGGCCGAACCTGCGCTTCTCGAGTTCATGGATATCAGGCTGGAGAAGAACGGCTTGACCATCGAGGGCGTGGCGATCAAGGACGATCGGACGTTGCTCGCGGGATTCCGGGGCCCCGTCTTGAACGACAATCGCGCCGTCGTCCTGTCGGTAGAGATAGACGCGCTGTTCGGTGATCGAAAAAGCACGACTCACCGGCTGTTCCGACTTCCGCTCGGTGACAACAGGGGTGTACGCGATCTCGCCGCGTTCGGCGATCGCACCCTCATCCTGGCCGGTCCTGCTGCGGACGGGCCGGGAGCCTACGCAATATATTCTTGGGACGGAGCGTCCGAGACCGTACGGCTATTGAAGGAACTCCCGTTCGATCCAAAGCGAAAGCCGGAGGGACTGCTGCCGTTGGGCGCGACTTCCGCCGGACTGCGGGTCCTGATCGTATTCGACAGCGATAAGGAAGGTACGCCCACCCCCATCGAAATACCACGATGAACGGGATCGGACCTCCCCTCGCCTTGTCCAGCCGGCCGAACGAACGAGGCGCCACCTTCCAGCATTTCCGGAGGGAGTCCGTCAGCGAGCCGGTGGCGGCAAGCGCCCGAACGCAGCCTCGAGCGCCATGCCGATCGCGAGCAGGCGGGGATCGCTGCCGACGGGGCCATCGAGCTCAAGCCCGATCGGCAATCTGCTGCTGGCGCCGAGCGCGATCGGGATCTGGATGCCGGGAATCCCGGCATTGCTGCCTGGGTCCGTGTTCTGAATGAACAGGCCGAAATTCTCGAGGCTGCTGGACTCCGGATTGGAGGGAATGGCGACGCGCGGCGTGGTCGGGAAGGCGATCGCATCGAGCCGGTTGTCGGCAAAGCTCCTGGCGTACAGCGCCTGCAGCGCGGGGCGCGCAATCTCGATCGCGGCGTCGTAGATCGGCTTGGCGTCGACCAGGGTGCCGTCGGGACCAGGCAGCTTGCGCGGGATCACCAAGCCGTCATAGGTGCCCTTCACATCGGCGCTGGCGATCTGCTCCGCCAGTGCCGCGATGGAGAGGCCGGTGCCGGTGTGCCTGAGATAGGCGACCAGATCGTCATAGGCCTCGTACAGCGCGACGGGAAAGCTGACCTGGGCGTCGAGCTCTGCCAGTTGCGGCATCTCGATCCCGACGACCGTGACGCCTTGCACCTTCATTTTCGCGACGGCTTCCTGGAACGCGGCCTCGGTGTCGGCATCGAGATTGGCCAGCATCGATCTCGCGAGGCCGACGCGGACCTGCGTCAGATCCGCCGGCGCAAGCGCATCGCCACCGGCGATGACGCGGTCGAGCAGCGCGACATCCGCCATGGTCGCAGCCATCGGGCCTGCGGTATCGCGGGTGTGCGAGATCGGCGCGATGCCGTCTTGCGGGTAGCGCCCGACCGTCGGGCGCAGCGAGGCGCATCCGTTCAGGGCGGCAGGCACCCGCACCGAT
This sequence comes from Bradyrhizobium sp. NBAIM08, assembly GCF_020193935.1. Taxonomy (NCBI): domain Bacteria; kingdom Pseudomonadati; phylum Pseudomonadota; class Alphaproteobacteria; order Hyphomicrobiales; family Nitrobacteraceae; genus Bradyrhizobium; species Bradyrhizobium sp. NBAIM08. Next base: position 69,455 of record NZ_JADYVR010000007.1, read on the forward strand.
CCGCCGGTGTCCGTGCCGAGCCCGCCGGCGACGATCCGCGCGCCAATCGCCGCGCCCGTGCCTGACGAGGAGCCGCCGGCGATCAAAGTGCGATCATAGGCGTTGCGCACGCCATACTCGGCGCCGGTCTTGAACGCGGTGTTGTAGCCGGAGATGCCGAAGGCGAGCTCGTGCATGCTGGTCTTGCCGATGATGACCGCCCCGGCATCGCGCAGCTTTGTCACGACAGGCGCGTCGGCCTTCGGAATGTAATCCTTCAGCGCCGGTGTGCCGGCGCTGCAGGGCAGTCCCGCGACCTCGATATTGTCCTTGATCACGATAGGTACGCCGCCGAGCGGCTTTGTCTTATCGCCTGCCGCGTCGAACGCGGCCGCGGCCTTCAAGGCGCCGGCTTCGTCCAGGGTGACAAAGACATTGAGTTCGGCGTTGGCCTTGGCGCGGGCCAGGGCTTCCCGGGTGAGTGCGGTGCTCGTGAATGTCCCGGCGGCGAGGCCGGCCGCGGCCTCGGTCAGTGTCAACTGGTCGAAATCCATGATGCATCACCCGATCGCAGGAGGCCATCAGAGCGTCCCTTAAGGAGCAGAGGCTGAAGCGTCCGCGGCGCCGCGTCAACCGGTGGCGTGCATCCTTGCCGGCGATGGCGTGTCCAGTTCGGCGAGCAGCCGCTCGACGTCGGCCTTCACCTTCAAAATCGCGATGTCCTTCACCGGGCCATAGCCGCGGATATCCATCGGGCCTTTGGCGATCGCCACGAGATTTGGCAGATGCGCCGCATCGAGCTCGCCCAGCATCCGTTCGATCAGGCCTTCATACCAGGCGATCAATTCACGCTCCGCGCGCCGTTCCGCGGTGTAGCCGAACGGATCGAACGGCGTTCCGCGCAGTGCTTTCAAGCGCGCGAGCATAGCCAGAGGCACCTGAATCCACTGGCCGAAGGCGCGTTTGCGCGGACGTCCCCGTGCATCGCGCCGCGACTTCAGGAACGGCGGGGCGAGGTGGTACTGGATGCTGAAGCCGTCCTCGAATTCACGCTTCAGCTCGTCGAGAAAGCCGCTTCGCATGTGCAGCCGCGCCACCTCATACTCGTCCTTGTAGGCCATCAGCTTGAACAGGCCGCGAGCGACCGCCTCGGTCAGCGCCTCACTGTTCAGCTTGGCCTCGGCATTGCGGACCTTTCCGACCATCGCCCGGTAGCGCGCCGCGTAGGCGTTGTTCTGATAGGCCGCGAGGAACTCGGCGCGCCGGGCAATGATCTGGTCGAGCGTCTCGGCTTCAGGTGCCTTGTCCGAGTTCGGCAGAAAATCCGGATCGGCAGCGGCGATCCGGCCCCAGGCAAAGGCCTGCTTGTTGCGTTCGATCGCGACGCCGTTGAGCTCGATCGCGCGGAGCAGCGCCTGCAGCGAAACAGGGACGAGACCGCGCTGCCAGGCAAAGCCGAGCATGATGATGTTGGCGTAGACGGCATCGCCGAGCAGGCGTTCGGCCAGCGCATTGGCATTGAACGTGTCGAGATTGTGCTCGCCGATGACCTGACCGATTGCGCGCAGGCGGCTTGGCGCAGCGAGATCGGCGTCGCGGAAGCGGACCACGTCGCCGGTCGGCATTTCCGCGGTGTTGACGGCGGCACGGGTGCCGCGGCGATATGTGCCTGAGGCTTTGGGCGAGGAGCTGACGACGAGGTCGCAGCCGATCAGCGCATCGGCCGCGCCCTGGTCGATGCGAACCTGGTGCAGCGCCTCGGGGCTCGCGGCCAGGCGAATGTAGCTCAGCACAGGCCCGAATTTCTGCGCAAAGCCGGTGAAGTCGAGCACCGAAACGCCGCGGTGTTCCAGATGCGCGGCCATGCCGATCAGCGCGCCGACGGTGATCACGCCGGTGCCGCCGACGCCGGTCACCAAGAGATCGTAGGGCCGCTCGAGCGTTGCGGGCGCGGGCAGGGGTAGTGTGGCGGCGCGGCCGGCCACATCGATCCGGCTCGCGCTCTTCTTCCGCCGCGTCGCGCCTTCGACTGTGACAAAGCTCGGACAGAAGCCGTTGAGGCAGGAAAAATCCTTGTTGCAGGCCGACAGATTGATCTGTCGCTTGCGCCCGAACGGCGTCTCCTTCGGCTCGACGCTGAGGCAGTTGGATTCGACCGAGCAGTCGCCGCAGCCTTCGCAGACGAGGTCGTTGATGTAGGCGAAGCGCTTGGGATCGGCCATCTGCCCGCGCTTGCGCCGGCGCCGCTTCTCGGTGGCGCAGGTCTGCTGGTAGATCAGCACCGAGACGCCGGGAACCTCGCGCAGCTCGCGCTGCACGGCATCCATCTCCTCACGCGGATGGATGGTCACGCCGGATGGCAGGTCGGCCGGCCTGAATTGCGCGGGATCGTCCGACACCAGGGCGATGCGCTCGACACCTTCGGCGCGGACGCTGTGGGCGATGGCATGGACGCTGACGGGCCCGTCGACCGGCTGGCCGCCGGTCATGGCGACCGCGTCGTTGAACAGGACCTTATAGGTGATGTTGGCCTTGGCCGCGATCGCCTGCCGGATCGCCATCGAGCCGGAGTGATAATAGGTGCCTTCGCCGAGATTCTGGAACACGTGCTTGCGGCCGGTAAATCGCGATGAAGCAGCCCAGTTCACGCCCTCGCCGCCCATCTGGATCAGCGAGGAGGTCTCGCGGTCCATCCAGCTCGCCATGAAGTGACAGCCGATGCCGGCGAGCGCCTTCGATCCTTCCGGCACTTTGGTCGAGGTGTTGTGCGGACATCCCGAGCAGAAATAGGGCGTGCGCGTCGCGCCGCTGACATTGATCGTGCGCGCGGCTTCCGGCATCAGGGCGGCCGCGCGCGCGGCGAGATTGAGACCCGGAAACATCGGATCGAGCCGGCGCGCGAGCACGTTCGCGAGCGCGCGAGGCGACAATTCGCCGATCCAGGAGATCAGCCGTGCGCCGGTTTCGTCGTGCTTGCCGACCATGCGCTCGGGCTTGCTGCCGGGATAATCGTAAAAATACTCCTTGAACTGGCTCTCGATGATGCCGCGCTTCTCCTCGACCACCAGGATCTCGCGCTTGCCTCTCACGAACTCCATCGCGTCGTGCAGCGCCAGCGGCCAAACCATCCCGACCTTGTAGACGTCGATGCCGAGGCGGCGGCAGGCGGCTTCATCGAGGCCCATCAGCCGCAGGGCTTCCATCAGGTCGAGATGCGCCTTGCCGGTGGTGACGATGCCGTAGGTGGCGCTGGGGATATCGTAGATGTGCCGGTCGATCGGGTTGGCCTTGGCAAAGGCGTAGACCGCGTGCTTCTTCGCTTCCAGCCGTTCCTCGATCTGCGGGCCGGGCAAATCGCGCCAGCGATAGTGCAGGCCGCCCGGCGGCGGCGTGAAGTCTGGCGTGCGGAAGACGCGCGGCGGGCGTAGCGCGATGGATGCGCCCGATTCCACGATCTCGGAGATCGCCTTGAAGCCGACCCACATGCCGGAGAAGCGGCTCAGCGCGTAGCCATATTCGCCGAACGCCAGATATTCGCCGACGTCCGAGGGGTGCAGCGTCGGCATGAACCAGCTCATGAAGGCGACGTCGGACTGGTGCGGCATCGAGGAGGAGACGCAGCCATGGTCGTCGCCGGCGACCACCAGCACGCCGCCATGCGGCGAGGAGCCATAAGCGTTGCCGTGCTTGAGCGCATCGCCGGACCGATCGACGCCCGGGCCCTTGCCGTACCAGAGCCCGAACACGCCATCGACCTCGCGGTCGCCTTGCGTCTCGACCTGTTGCGAGCCGAGTACAGCTGTCGCCGCGAGGTCCTCGTTCACGGCGGGAAGGAATTCGATGCGGTCCTGCTTGAGCCGCTGCTGGATGCGCCAGAGCTCGAGATCGATGCCACCGAGCGGCGAGCCGCGATAGCCGGAGATGAAGCCGGCGGTGTTGAGCCCGGCCGCACGGTCTCGTCGCGCCTGGTCGAGTGCGATGCGGACGATGGCCTGCGTGCCCGTGAGGAAGACGCGGCCCTCCTCGCGCTCATAGCGATCGGCGAGCTCGTACGTGTCGATTGACGGAATGGCGTCCATGGCGGACCTCGCGCGGCATCCTGCCCAGTGCTGGAAGGTTATGCCCGGGCCGCTGGTAGGTCTTACCTATTTATCCCTTCTGTTATGGAAATCCGGTAGAATTTTGCATGCAGGCGCCCAATCTGGTAGATCTGCTCGAATCGGAGCCTCCCATGATCGAAGAGCAGGACACCCGCATTCTCGCCCATCTCCAGCGAGATGGCCGCGCCACCAATCAGCAACTCGCCGACGGGGTCGGCATGTCCACCTCGGCCTGCTGGCGGCGGGTGCGCGCGCTGGAGGAGAGCGGCGTCATCCAGGGCTATGCGGCGCTGGTCGCGCGCGAGCAGGCGGGCTTTGCGATGTCCGCCATCCTCCACGTCTCGCTGGAGCGGCACGATGCGAAGTTCGTCGATGAATTCGTGGCGAGGGTCACCAAGCGCCGCGAGGTGCTGGAGTGTTTTGCGACCACCGGGGACGCCGATTATCATTTGCGCGTCATCGTGCAGGACATGGCGGCCTACAACCGCTTCCTCGACGAGTTCATGTTCCGCATCCCCGGCATCCGCTACGTCCGCAGCAACGTGGTGCTGAAGGAGATCAAGACCAGCGTGGCGCTGCCGTTTTGAAGGAGGTGCTACGGCACCGCGATATCAACCTCCCGTAAACCAACACAGGCTGCAAAGTGGTAACTGAACATGCCATTCGTAGGCGGTTCGGCGTCGCAGCGGTATTCCGGTCAGTTTTGTCGCGCTCGTTCGCAGCTCGTTCACTTTGATCGACGGTTTGCGCCGCGCAATAACGACGACTTAGGCGATCGCCGCGCATAAAGGTCCCGGGATAAATAGGCAGAAATGCCTGGGAGCTGAGATCGTGCCGACGACACTCGCGCGCACCTTTGCGGCGTTGAGCGCCATCAATGAAGCGATCCTGTACGCGAGATCGCCGGAGGAGCTGTACCAGAAGGTCTGCGACGCCGGGTTTTCGAGCGGGGATTTTCTGGCCGTTGCCGTTTTCCTGGTCGAGCCGGACGGCCGAAGGCTGCGCTACGCGGCCGGTTGTGGCGATGACGTTGCGCGGCTCCGCTCGATCGTGATCACGACGGAAGCCGGGACGCCTGAAGGATCCGGCGTCGGCGGCGAGGCGTTTCGCGATCAGAAGCTGTGCGTCAGCAACGACTATCTGAACGATCCGCGCTCGCTGGCGTGGCGCGAAGGCGCCGCCAAGGCGCATATCGGTGCGGCCGCGGCGCTGCCGCTGCTCTGCAATGGCAAGAGCGTCGGCGTATTGTATGTGACGCGGAGCGAGGCCAACTCGCTGAACGAGCAGATGGTGTCACTGTTCGAGCGCATGTCGGCGAACATTTCCTACGCGCTGGACAATTTCGCCCGTGAGACCGCGCGGCAGACCAGCGAGCGGGCGACGCGGCGGCTCAACCGCATGTTCGGCGCCATCAGCGCCACCAACGAAGCCATCCTGCGCGCCAAGACCGAGCGGGAGCTATACCAGCTCGTGTGCGACGCTTCGGTCCACAGCGGCAAGTCGCTGGCGACCATCGTGCTGCTTCGCGAGCCGGACTCGCACTGGATGAAGCCTGTCGCCGCCACCGGGCAGAACCTCGATCTCGTCACCCAGGCACGCTATTCGGTCGATCCGGAGAGCCCTTACGGCAAGGGCATATCGGGCGAGGTGTTCCGGACGCAGAAAGCCATCGTCGAGGACGATCTCGCCAGCCGCACCAGGGGCACGCCGTGGGAGCAGGCCAACGTCAACACCGGCGTCGCCGCCTGCGTGGTCGCGCCGTTGATCAGGCACGGCGAGAGCGTCGGCGTGCTGCTGTTCTTCATCAGCCGGTCCTGGGCCAAAGACGAGGAGATCGTCGCGCTGCTGCTGCGCATGGCCGAGAACGTCTCCTTCGCGATCGAGAATTTCGGCCGCGAGGCCGAGAAAGCCCGGATCTCCGCCGAAGAAGAGTGCCTGGCGCGCATGTATGCAGCGCTCAGCGCCACCAACGAGGCGATCCTGCGGGCACGGTCGCGGGCTGAGCTGTTCGACCTCGTCTGCGAGGCGACCGCAACGGGAGCAAAGTTCACCTCAGCCACCGTCGCGCTGGTCGACGATCGGACCGGGCTGCTGCGCGTCGTCGCCTGCTACGGCCCGAATGCGGATCAGGTTCGCAACTTCACGTTCTCCACCTCCGACCAGGTGCCCGAAGGGCGCGGCTTGACCGGCACCGCGTTTCGCACGCGCCAGCCCGCCGTCAGCAACGACGTGCTCGCCGACGACCGCATTGCGCCCTGGCAGGCCAGCGCCCGCCGCACCGGCATCGCATCCTCCGCGGCCTTGCCGCTGTTCAACGGCGACCGGGTCGAGGGCGTCTTTCTGTTCAACTCCCCGGAGCGCGGCACCTTCACGCCGGAGCTCGTCGAGCTGCTGCGCAAGCTTCAGGCCAACGTCGCCTTCGCGCTCGAAAGCTTCGACCGTGCCGATGAGAAGGCGCGGGCGGACAAGCAGCGCAATCGTCTGAGCGGAATGTTCGAGGCGCTGAGCGCGACCAACGAAGCCATCATGCGCGCCAAGACGCGCGAGGAGTTGTTCGACGCGGCCTGCCAGGCGGCCGTGCTCGGCGATCTGTTCGCCTCGGCGACGATCGGCATCATCGACGAAGCACGCGAACTCGTCCGCGTCGTTGCCGTCAAGGGACGCTTGCAGGAGCGCATGAGCGGGCGTACCTGCATCATTTCCGCCGACCATCCCGAGGGCCAGGGCATCATCGGCACCTCGCTGCGGACGTGCCGGCCCAGTGTGATGAACGATTATCTGAACGAGCCGCGCTCCGCATATTGGCGCGCGCAGGCCATCGAGGATGGAACGCGGGCTGCGGCGAGCTTCCCGCTTCTGAGAGCGGGACGGGAACCGGTCGGCATTCTGCTCTTCCTCGCACCGGAAGAGAATACGTTCACGCCCGATCTGGTCGAGCTGCTCGGGCGGCTCGCGGAGAACGTCTCCTTCGCACTCGACAATTTCGAGCGCGCCGAGGAGAAGGCCCGCACCGAAGCGCAGAAGGAGCGCCTGACGCGCATGTTCGCGGCGCTGAGCGCGACCAACGAGGCGATCATGCGCGCGAAGTCGCGGGCCGAGCTGTTCGACCTCGTCTGCCTTGCGGCGTCGAACGGCGCCAAGTTCACTTCGACCACGATTGCCCTGGCCAGACCCGGCACGGACCAGCTCGAGATCGTCGCCGCCGCAGGTCCCTCCGCCGGCACCACGCGCAATGTCCGTCTTTCCGTCGATCCCGAACGGCCGGAAGGGCGCGGCATGAGCGGCACGGCGTTCCGCACGCGCCAGCCCTGCATCAGCAACGATTATCTCAACGACGACCGCGTCCGTGTCTTCCACCCCATCGTGCGCGCGGACGGCGCGCGGTCGGGCGCCGCGTTTCCGCTCATCGTGCACGACCAGGCGGTCGGCGTCATGATCTACATGTCGACCGAACCGGCGACCTTCACGCCCGAATTCGTCGAGCTGTTGCAGCGCCTCGCCGACAACGTCTCCTTCGCGATGGAGAACTTCGATCGCGCCGACGAGAAGAACAAGGCTGACGAGCGCATCGAATACCTCGCCTCGCACGACAGCCTGACCGATCTGCCGAACCGCGAGACCTTCAACGCCCTGCTGCGCGAGGCGATCGATGCGGCGCAACGCCACGATCACCGCTTTGCGGTGCTGTTCATCGACCTTGACCGCTTCAAGGTCATCAACGATTCGCTGGGTCACGAGGCGGGCGACCTGCTCCTGCTCGAGGTGGCGAACCGTCTGCGCGGCGCCCTGCGGGCGAGCGACGTGGTCGCGCGGCTCGGCGGCGACGAGTTCGTGGTGATCCTCGACCAGTGTGGCGAGATCGAGAACGTCCAGCGCATCGCCACCGGGCTGCTCGCCGCGCTCGCCGAGCCCATGCAGCTGGCCGGCCACGAGTGCCATTCCACCGCCTCGATCGGCATCGCGATGTATCCAGCCAACGGCTCCGACGCGCAGACGCTGACCAAGAACGCCGACATGGCGATGTACCTCGCCAAGGAGGACGGCAAGAACGGCTATCGCTTCTTCTCCAACGAGGTGAAGACGCAGTCGATCGAGCGGCTGTCGCTGGAGAGCGCGCTGCGCCGCGCGCTGGAGCGCGAGCAGTTCTCGCTCAACTACCAGCCCAAGGTGGACATGGCGACGGGTCAGATCACGGGCGTCGAGGCGCTACTGCGCTGGGCGCACCCCGATCTCGGCAACGTCTCGCCGGCACAGTTCATTCCGCTCGCGGAGGAAACCGGGCTGATCGTGCCAATCGGCCGCTGGGTGCTGAAAGAGGCCTGCGCGCAGGCCATGGCCTGGCAGCGCCGCGGCCTGCTGCCGCTGTCGATGGCGGTCAACCTGTCGCCGCGGCAGTTTGCCGACGAGCATCTGTTGCAGGACGTCGACGAGGCGCTGGCGGCCTCCGGCATGTCGCCGGTGCTGCTCCAGCTCGAGGTCACCGAGAGCATGATGATGCGCAATGTCGGCCGCGCGCTCAAGGTGCTCGACTCCATCCAGAGCCGCGGCATCCGTCTCGCCATCGACGATTTCGGCACCGGCTATTCGTCGATGTCGCTGATGAAGCACTTCCCGATCGACACGATCAAGATCGACCGCTCCTTCGTGCGCGACCTGCCGCAGGATTCGGAGGATCAGGCCATCGCGCAGGCGATCATCAGCATGGGCAAGGCCCTCGGCATGACCGTCGTCGCCGAAGGCGTCGAGAACGCCGAGCAGGAGGCCTTCCTGCGCGCCCATGGCTGCGACGAGATGCAGGGCTTCCTGATCTCCAAGCCGCTGCCGGGGCGGCAGATGGGCGAGCTGCTGCGGCCCATGGCGCTGCCCGTCGCGCCGCCGCTCCAGCCGGAAGTGGCCGACGAAGACGCAGGCTCAGGGCTGAAACGCGCTGTCGTCTGACGGCTGCGGGTGCAGCTCGCGCACCTCGTGCTCTTCCCCCTCGGCCTTGCTCGGAAAGTCCTGGGGACCGGTCAGTGACGTCTGCTCGGTGAACAGCGCGAGAATGGCGCGCGCGCCCTCGGCGAAGCTCGTCCCTTCGCTCACGTTCAACGCGCAGCAGCTTGTTGCGCTCATCGGCTCCTGGTCGTCGACCACGGCCATCGCGGGCCCCCACCACCAGGCGGGCGCGGGCGAACGCTCGTTCTCCGGCACCACATGCCAGCGGACGAACTCCTCCATCACGCGCTCGAATTCCAGGCGGGCAGCCTGATGCATGTGGTCGATGCTCCCGGAATCGCGTCCGACGACGGGTCGACACGCTGATTTGATCGTCACGTCGTTCGGGAAAATCGGCTCGTGCAAGCGAGCCGAACCATGCAGGCCGACGTCGTCGTCGGCAATGCGGAACGTGCGGCTGCCGGCAATGAGCCGACGCAGCCGCGACAAGTCATTCTAGCCGCTGCAGGGCACGGCAAGCAAGCGATCGGAGCCGCGATTGCCTAACGCGGCCTGAACGGATGCGCCTTCTGATGCCAGGCCCAGGCCGTGCGGACGATCGTCGGTAGGTCGGAGTGACGCGGAACGAAGTTCAGCACCTTTCTTGCAGCAGAGGGATCGGCGACCAGAAAGGTGGGATCGCCGGCGCGGCGCGGCTTGATCGTGTGCGGCACCTCGCGCCCGGTCTCCTGCCTGATGGCGTCGAGGATCTCGCGCACGGAAAAGCCGGAGCCGGTGCCGAGATTGAAGCTGCCGCCGGCATGGCCTTGCTCCAAGAGCCTCAAGGCCGCCACATGCGCCGCCGCAAGGTCCGTGACATGGATGTAGTCGCGGATCGCGGTGCCGTCGGGCGTGTCGTAATCGTCGCCGAACACCGCGAACTCGACATGGCCCTGAAGCGCCATCATCGCGCGGGGGATGAGGTGGGTTTCGTTGTCGCGCAGCTCGCCGATGCCACCGGCCGGATCGGCGCCGCTGGCGTTGAAATAGCGCAGGCAGAACGCGCCGAAGCCATAGGCCGTGCGGTAATCGGCGAGCATGCGCTCGATCATCAATTTCGACGCGCCGTAAGGATTGATCGGCGCGCAAGGAAAGTCTTCCGGCAGCGCCTTGGAATCGGCGTTACCGTAGACGGCGCCGGTCGAGGAGAACACGATGCGATGGCAGCCCGCGTTGCGCATCGCCTGCAGCAGCGACAGCGTGCCCTGAACGTTGTTGATGTAATATTTCTGCGGGTCGGTCATGGATTCCCCGACGAGGCTCGCCGCCGCGAAATGCATCACCGCCGCGATCTTGTGGTCGGCGAAGGCGCGCGCCAGCGCCGCGCCGTCGAGCAGATCGCCCGTCACCAGCGGGCCGGATACGAAGCTGCGATGACCTGTCGAGAGATTGTCATAAACGACGGGCTGATAGCCGGCGGCGGACAATGCACGGCAGGCATGCGAGCCAATATAGCCAGCGCCCCCGGTGACGAGGACGGTCGGTCGGTCGGTCATGTCGTATTCTGCTCTTCTCTTAACGGAGGGGCCGGTTGCGGCTGAAGAGAAGATAGAGCGCGCGGGGGTTGGTGGTCAAATAACGCCAGAGCAGACGGCGCGGCTCGAGCAAGGTGCGCCAGGCCCATTCGAGCCCGATCTTCTGCATCCATTGCGGCGCGCGGGAACGACTGCCTGACAAGAAGTTGAACAATCCGCCGGATGTCTTGATGACGCCAACATTGGTCAGATGCGGCGTGAATTCCTTCACGAATGCCTGTTCGTTGGGCACACCGAGCGCGACCCACAGATAGTCCGGTGCCAGGGCGTTGATCTCCTCGACCTTGGCACGCAGCGCCTCGCCGCGCAGATAGCCGTGGCTGTGCCCGACGATCTTGAGATGTGGATACATTTTCTGGACGTTCGCGACCGCCGCGGCGTTCTCGGCCTCGCTTGCGCCGAACATGTAGAAGGTGCGGCCGGCGGCTTCGGCCTTGCGCGCGACGACGTGGAACAGGTCCGTGGTTGCGACGCGCTCCGGCAGCGGGAACCAGGATTGCAGCTTTGAAGCGGCGACCAGCGGCTGTCCGTCGGCGTTGATCAAATCGGCGGCACGGAACAGCTGCTCGGTCTGCGGCTCGGTCGAGCAGCGCGCCAGCACCTCGCCATTGGCCGAGGTCAGGAACAGCGGACGGCCGATGCGATGGTCGGGATTCGTCGCCTCGATCATGAAATCGGCGGTCTCTTCCAGGTCGATCGCGGCCATGCGAAGTCCGCCGACGGTGATTCTCGGCACCTCGGCAGTTGCTGCCCGTCCGTCGAGGTTGACGCGGCGCTCAAGCATATTGTCTGCCTCGCTGGCGCGTTTGCATTGCAGGGGTGAGCTCGTCGAGCACGACGCCGACGAGCTTGCGCTCGGCCGGGCCGAGGGCGGTCAGGATCTCTTCCAGGCTGTCGTTGACGTCGAGGCTGGTCGGCAGCACGGCCACCAGCGAGTCGATGTCGTCGAGCAGCTTGCGCCCGCCGGTCGCGAGCGGAATGGCCGGGCCGTCGAGGATCACGAGATCATAGCCTCCCGCGGAACGGGCCTGCGCAATCGCCTTGTGGATGGCATCGGCGGCCTTGCCGGCGTCGCCTTCCGCGGCCGGCAGCACCGAGATGCCGTTTACCGTCTTGATCTCGCGCGCGTCCTTGCTGCCGATCGAGAGCCAGCCGAGCCTGCTCGGCTCGCTCTTGCCGGGACGGATGACCCTGTTCGAGAGCGAGCGCGCCTGATGGTCGGCATCGATCATCAGCACGCGGGCGCCGTCGCGTGCGGCCGCCAGCGCGAAGTTCAGCGCGGCCACGCTGCGGCCGCTGGTCTTACCGGTGCCGACGAGCGCGACGACCGGCATCGCCTTGCCGCCGGCGCGCCGCGTCAACGCGGCGCGCATGTCGCGCCAGGCGTTGAGCAAGCTCGTCATGGGAAAGCCGGGGCGCAGCGTCGGCCAACCCAGCCGTGTGAGATCGACGCCGCCGCCGGTGGGAAGTATGGCGCCGAGCGTATGGATGACGTCGGCCTCCTGGAAGCGTGCGATCAGCGGCTTCTCGATCATTGGTTGCTCGACCATCGAAGGCTGCAGCGGGGGCGCGGCGAGCTCCGGCATCGACGGCGCAGCTTCAGGAGCGCGCGGGGCCTGGCGCGGCTGAGCAACCTCTGCAGCGCGCGGGAGCTCTGGTGCTCGGGACGCCTGCGGCGCTGGCGAGCGCTCACGCCGGGCGGGTGTCGGCGTTGCGGGCGCGGCTGCACCGGCGAAAAGCAAATCTGCCACGACGAACCAGCTCGACGCCGCGATCGCCCCGAAGATGAAGCCGATCATGGCGAACAGGCTCATGGCCGGCGGGAACGAGCGCCGCTGCGGCACAGTCGCCTCGCCGATGACGCGGGCGGCCGAGGTGTTCAGGCTCTCCTGCTCCTCGGTCTCGCGGGAGCGCTTGAGAAAGGATTGATAGACGTCACGGCTTGCGTCGGCCTCGCGCTCGAGCTCGCGCAGGCGCACGGCGGCCTGGCTGAGCTGAACGCTCTGCCGCTTCTGCGCTTCCAGCGCGCGGTTGAGCGAGGCCTCGAAGTCGCGGGCGCGCGTCAGATCGTTCTTGGCGGACTGGGCGAAGCGGTCGATCTCCTCGTTGATGGTGCGCTTGAGGTCCTCGACCTGCTTCTCGGTCTGGCGCAGCGCCGGATGGCGCGGGCCGAGCTCACCGGCCTGCTCCGCATATTTCTTCCGGGCGTCGGCATATTGCGCGCGCAAATTCGCAATGGTCGGCGATTGCAGCGCCTCCGGAATCGCGCCGGCATCGGCAGCGGTGCGGCGGCTCGCCTCGATCTGGTCGAGCCGCGCCTGCGCGTCCATCGTCGCCGCGCGGGCCGCGGAAAGCCGCTGGTTGCTGGCGGAGAGCTGCTGATCGCTGATCAGCGCATCCTGCGTGCCGACGAAATTGTTCTGGGCCTTGTAGGTCGCCAGCGCGGTCTCGGCGTTACGCAGCCGGTCGCGCAGCTCCTTCAGGCGGCTGGAGAGATCGTTGGTGGCGCGCCGTGCCGCCGAAGCCTGCGACTTGCGGGATTCGGAGAGATAGGCATTGGTCAGCGTGTTGGCGAGCATCGCAGCCTTGGCGGGATCCGTCGACCAGACCTCGATGTCGACGATGAAGCTCTTCTCGGTTTTGCGGATCGCGATGTGCTTGTTCAACGCATCGAGCGCCGCGAGCTCCACTTCCCTCTTCTCCGCAGCGGAGGGCGCGCGCGGTTGCAGGCCGATCAGGCCGAGCAGCGACGACATCAGGCTCCCAGCCTCGCCGCCTCCGAATTCCGGATCCTTGTCGAGGCCGGCCTGCTGGATCACCTGGAGCAGCACGCTGTTGGAGGTGATCAGGCGCGCCTGGCTCTCCACCACCATGGCCATGCCGGTGACGTCCTGGGCCCGGGGCGTGAGCTCGCGGTCGACGAGCTGAAGCTCGCGCGGGTCGACATAGAGCTGAGCGGTGGCGGTGTAGCGGGGCGTCACGCTCTTGCCGATCGTGACGGCAAGCGCCGCACCGAGCAGGGCGGCCGCGGCGATCGCGACCTTCCGCCGCCAGAGCAGATTGGCGAGCTCCAGCACGTTGAAGCCGGCCTGAGGCTTCCGTTGCGCGGCCTCCGGTCTGGCTCGATCGATCGGCTGGCTATAATCAAGCATGATCCCCAGCTTTCATTCCAAGTGCCGCGGGCTGAGGGGTTACTCTTCGCTTTACGCCACGCACCCGGGATATAGGTGCCCAATCAACGCAACAGGGAAAATTAACCATACTCATTGAGGGACTATTCACCGAAATGGCAAACAAAGCGTTTAAGCGCATGCCATCCCTTGGCGCGTCCCTATGACGCCCGCGATACCCGCCGCTTCCAGGAATTAACGGTTCGTTACCGCGCGCAGCATGGCTGCGAGCCGTCGTTTTTCCGTTGATGGGCCGCGCACGTGCCATCGCCGTCAGATCCTCCGAAGGATGACGTGATAGTCGCCGCGGCGGACGTCGGTGCCGCGCGGCAGCACGGCGTTGAGCACCGCGGCCCCGGCGTCGACCAGGGCCGCAAACAGCGGCTTGCGCCGGCGCATCTCGGGATAGCGCGGACTCTCGACCTCACGACGATAGATCATCTCAAGGCCGTTGGCGGCCGCGAATGCTTCCAGCCGCGGCAACGTCACCAAGGGATGGAAGAACGTCGGGAACGGCGGCTCGCCCGGCAGGCCGGCGTCCTTGATGCCGCGGATGTGCCGGTAGAACCAGACGTGAAACCAGTGCGGCGAATATTTGGTGACGAACCCGGAGAGCGAGCGCGGATTCGGTGCGCCGATCAGGATCATCCCGCCGCGCCTCAGCGCATCGCGGAAGTTCAAGAGCGCGGCGTCGACATGGGGCAAGTGCTCGATCACGTTGTAGCAGATCACGAGATCGAAGGTCTCGCGGGCGAAGCTGTAGGTCTGGACGTCGCCGAGGATCGCCTCGTCGGCGTAGGTGTTGTTGCGGACCTGGTCCTCGTCGATGTCGACCACGGTGACCTTGCTGCGGCTCAGCAATTCCGGTGGCAGAACGCTGCACGAGCCGCCGCCCGCCTCATAGATCGCGAGGCGGCCCTGCGGCAGCTCGCGGCACAGCACGTCGTGGACGGCGAGCAGGCTGTCGCGGGCTTCGCCCGGAACGAGATCATGGAGCGCCTCGGCATATGGTGCAGCCGCGGGGAATTGGATCGCCGTGGCTGTCGCGAAATCGATCGGGGCTGGCTTGTTCATGGATTCTGACCGCGCTTGTTCTATTCAAATTTACAGGAAAAAATGCGCCTGCCCGAAGAGCAAATCCGATGCCGCACCGTCTCACCGGTCGCAGTGCTTACGGCCCGGTTAATGCGCATGCGCATTAACTACGGTATTGTTCATGTTGGAGCGTTGTCGGCGCATGGACCGCCAATTGCAGCACGACGCGCGGCGAACTTGGTGGCTATGTGCCGCGCGGCAGCCGTTCATTTTGAAACGCATCTGTCCCGCGGCGATGTGCCGTCGTGGGACGCGCGATCGAAGCAGGGATTCTTCAATACATCTCGGACATCTAGATCTCATGACATTGATCCCGACAGACCTGTCTGCGGCCCGGATCGCGGATGCCGTGCGCGATCCCAACCGGGAGATCGTGGCGAGCTCTCGCGTCATCGACCTGTCGGTCGGCATCGTCGTCTGCGTTCCATGCTTCCGTCGTCCGCAACACCTGCGCCTGACGCTGGAGTCGCTCGCGAACCAGCGCACCCCGCGTTCCTTTGCCGTCGTCATGGTCGAGAACGATGCGGTGCGGCGCGAAAGCGCGCCGGTTGCCGCGGAGTTCTTGGCCGATGGGAGGCTTCAGGGCGTCTGCCTGATCGAGAAGCGACAGGGAAATTGCCAGGCGATCAATGCTGCCTTCGAGACGGCGCAGCAGCTGTTTCCCGCCGCCACCCGTTTCCTGATGATCGACGACGACGAGATCGCATCAAGCGACTGGCTCGAACTGATGGTCCGCACCGCGGAGGCGACCGGCGCCGAAGTGGTTGGCGGGCCGGTGCTGCCGGTCTTCGACGACGACAGCAAGCCCTGGCTTTCGCGTCATCCCGCCTTCTGTCCCGCCTACGACTACAGCGGTGCGGTGCCGCTGATCTACGGCTGCGGCAATTGCCTGATCACGCGGGCCGCCTTCGAGCGGTTCGACCGTCCCGCGTTCGACCTGCGCTTCAATTTTCTTGGCGGCGGCGATTGTGATTTCTTCGTGCGGTGCCGTGACGCCGGTATGCTGTTCCACTGGACGGCGGAGGCCGTCATCACCGAGACCGTGCCGCGTAGCCGCACCAGCCTCGGCTGGATCGCAAAGCGCGGCTTGCGCATCGGCGCGATCAATTATCGTGTGCAGTACAAAGCCGCCCCGAGCGCAGCAGCGCGGGCGCGGGTGTTTGCGCAGATGCTGGGCCGCTTGCCGCTGTCGCTGCTTCGCGCCGCCGCCTTGTTGCCGTCGTCGAAAGCCGTCGTCGCGATGCATCCCGTGATGGTTGCGTTTGGCGCCGCCCTGGCGGCCCTCGGCCTCGAGCCGAAGCCTTACGAGGCCTCGAAGATCGCGTCCTGACGCGGCGAGGATTAGATACCGAAACGGGCGAGGGCGACCCGGATTGCCGAGCGTGGCAGCGATTTGAGCGACTGCCGGCCGATCATCGCGAGATAAGCGAACGCCTGGCGATACCTGCCGAAGCGGACCGCTTGCATCGCCGAGTAGGTGACGAGATGAATCTCGGCGGCAAGGCGCAGCCCGGCTGTCATGTGCTCGGGCAATCTCGCCAGGATCAATCCGTCATCGAACACCCGCGCGATGGCCGGGAAGAAGTCCTTCGGCGTCCGGATCGCGGCGTTCATGGTGTTGGTGGTGTGAAGACGATAATCGAGCAACAGCTCTGGCGCGAACGCGAACTCCCCGATCGCAGCGAGGCGGCACCAGCAATGCCAGTCCTCGCAATATTTGAGGGACGTATCGAAGCCGCCGATGGCGCGGAAAGCTTCCGCGCGTGCGAGCGCGATGCCGCCATTGACGATGAAATTGCCGGCGGCGAGCCGCGTCAGCACGTCTCCGGACGGCTTCCGGCGCCCCTTCAAGAGGCCGCGCCGGCCGATCTGGCGGCCTTCGCTGTCGATCGTGTTGTAATCGCCATAGACGAGGACGGCGCGCGGCGCGCTACGCGCTGCAGCGAGCAGCGCCGCTACCGCGCCGGGGCGCAGGCGGTCGTCGGCATCGAGGAAGAGCAACCACTCGCCGCTTGCCTGTCTTGCGCCGAGATTGCGTGCGGCCGATACGCCCGCGGAATCGTTGTGGAACAAGTGCAGCCGCGGGTCACGCATGCCGCGGACGATCGCAACGGTTTCGTCGTCCGAGCCGTCGTCCACGACGATCACCTCGGTCACCTCGCGCTGCGCCAGAGCGCTGGCAAGCGTTTCGCCGACATAGGCCGCAACGTTCTTGGCCGGAATGACGACCGATACCGGTGTGGTCGAGCCGACCTGAAGCGGCAAGCGCGCCGGCGCTGCCGCGCGGGAGGCGGCTGGCAGTTCGAGAACCTCTTCGGCGGTGATCAAGCTACGGCTCGCCTTTAATGATCCGTTAACCAGGACCGCATGTGCCGCGCTGGTAACGCTGGCGATCTGCAAGTCCGGCGTGCGCGCATGATACTCGCATTCCGCTCGAACCGTTGCCGAGAAGGGCCGTGTGCCGCCGGTTTCGTAGAATAACGTTAAGCCGCTGGCATTAAGCCTGTGGCAAATTTGGAAGAGTGCGGCGGACTGCCTCGTGCGAGAATGCGCATCGGACTGCCGCGGATGGAATCCCGTGCCCGCAAACACGTTCGAACACGCCCCCGATACGATGATCCTGAACCTCTTTTACGAGGACAAGGATGACCGCTGGTTTCCGGGCGACAGGCATCTGCGTCGCATCGCCCGCCGGTTGTTGCTCGGCGAGCCGCGCATGAGTGGCCAGCTGCGCGTGTTCCTCAATCTCTGTGCGGGGCTCGACCGGCTCGGCATCCGCTACCGCGTCAACGATTACGGTTACATCGCGGAACATCCCCACGAGCTTGCCTGTATCGTCGGGCGCACGTTCCTGCTCGACAAGTTCCTATGGAAGAACCCGATCCTGCTCGGCGCTGCCGTCCACAATCATCCGCTCGACGACCCTGATCTATTCAAGCGTCTGCCAGTGAAGAAGGTCGTGGTGCCCGGTCCCTGGTACGTCGATATGTACCGGCCATATTGGCCCGAGACCGAGGCCTGGCCTGTCGGCATCGACACGAATCTCTGGGCGCCGTCGGCTCGAGCGCAAAAGACCGTCGATGTCTTGATCTACGACAAGGTCCACTGGGACCGCGAGCGCTACACGTCGGAGATGATTGAGCCCGTGCGCGCCCGGCTCGTTAAGGAAGGCCGCTCGTTCACGGAGCTGCGCTACGGCAGCTACAAGGAAGCCGATTTTCAGGCGGCGCTCGCGCGTTCGCGCGCGATGATCTTCCTGTGCCAAAGCGAGAGCCAGGGCATCGCCTATCAGCAGGCCTTGTCCTGCGGCGTGCCGGTGTTTGCCTGGGATCCGGGCGGGCCATGGCGCGACCCCGACTATTATCCGCATCGCGTGCAGTTCGCGCCGGTGTCGTCGGTGCCGTACTGGGACGAACGCTGCGGGGTCAAGTTCACCGACATCGCCGGCTTCGAGACGGGCTGGGACAATTTCTGGGCCGGGTGCACCGCGGGCGCGTTCGATCCGCGCGGCTACATCCTGGACAATCTCACGCTGGAGCAACGGGCGCTGCAATATTGCGAGATCGCGCGGAGCATCATGCGGCAGCCCGCGATGTCGCAGACCTCCGCAAGACCCGTTGACGAAGCCTCGGAAGGGTTGAGCCGCGACCCCAAGCTTCACTGGCGTTACCGAATGTCTTGAGCCATGGACCGCAGTGCCGCCAACATGACCGACGTCGGGGCCCGATCGTTCGGCCATATCCTGCGTGATCGCCTCGCAGGGCTCGATGCCGTGCAGGTGGCGCGCTGCCTCGTCGCGGTCGGGGCGCTGCTGCTGGTGCTGGTGACACTCGATCCGTTCCCGGACCTGCGCAATCCCGACGTCACCATGATCGTCGGCGGACGAATGGCGCTGACCTATATCGCCTGGGGTCTGCTGGCTGCGTTCGCTATACTGTGTGTCGCTGCCACCGATGCGCTCGCGCTGAAGAGCCTGGTGACGCCGCTGCATCTCTGCCTGCTGGTCTGGCTTGTGATCAACATCGTGTTCTCCGAAAGCCGCGGCGTTTCGATGCAGCGATTCGTGCTCACCGTTAGCGTGACGTCGCTCGCCATCGTGTTGCCGTTGCTGCCGCCGACGCGGCGCAGCTTCAACCTTTGCCTGGGCGGCTCCGCGCTCGTGCTGCTCGCGCTGTGCTATCTCGGCGTCCTCCTCGCGCCGCAATATGCGGTCCACACGGCGCTCGACGTCACCGAGCCGCAGCTTGCCGGCGACTGGCGCGGCAGCTTCGGCCACAAGAATATCGCCTCCGCCGTGATGACCATCCTGGTCTATGTCGGCATCTACCTGTCCGCCGTCGGCTCGTTCGTGATGGGGCCTGTGATCGCCGTGCTGGCCGGCACCTTCCTGATCTTCACCGGCGGCAAGACGTCCTCGGTGCTGTGCCTTGCGATCTACGTGCTCGCTTCGCTGGTCTATGTCACGCCAAGCCTGTGGCTGAAGCGGCTCATCTGCTTCGTGCCGCTGGTTGCGATGAACCTGTTGACCGTCGGCAGTGTCGTCAGTCCGGTGCTGGCGGCGATGACACGGCTGCTTCCGCTCGATCCCACCTTCACCGGACGCTCCGCGATCTGGGACTTCGCGCTCGCGGCCGTCTCGGAGAAGCCGATCATCGGCCACGGCTATTCTGCGTTCTGGGACGACGTGAGTGCGCGGGCCACCGCGGAAGGAGCCGAATGGGCGACATCGGCGGCGCACAGCCACAATAGCTACCTCGATCTCGCGGTCACGATCGGTCTGCCGGGGCTGCTGCTGGTGATCCTCATCTTCGTGCTCGCCCCGCTCCGCAATTTCCAGACGGCGCAGGCTCACAGCCGCAGTGGCGCACTGGCCAAGCTGTTCCTGACCGTGTGGCTGTTCGGCCTGTACTACGGTGCCACCGAGACCTTCCTGCTCGAACGACAGAATCCGATCTGGTTCATGTTCGCGCTGGCGGTGGCCGGCCTGCACTTCCTGGCGAGGTTCCAATGCATCGAGCAGACCGAGCCCCGCGCATGACCTTCCTCAGCGTTGATCAGCCCGACGATCTTGCGTCCAGCGCGTCGGCCATCGCGGTCGATTTCCTGCGTGACTGGCGGCACGCGGCCTCGCGCCTGAGCGCCGGGCACCGCACCGCCTTCCAGCATGCTAACTGGCTCGGCGCCTGGTACGAGTCGTTTCACGACGTCGCGCCACTGATCGCCGTGATCTCCGATGCTGCCACCGGCAAGGACATCGCAATCGTGCCGATGATCAGCCATGTCAGGCGCGGCATCCGCATCGTCGAGTTCGCGGACCTCGGCGTCTCCGACAACAACGCACCGATCCTGGCGCTCGATGCCGCGTTGGATGCGGGCGCGACGGACGCGATCAACACGGCGCTGATCGGCGCGCTACGCGCTCTGCCCGACCGTTTCGATCTGCTCCGCCTGAAGAAGATGCCGGCGGAGGTCGGCGGCAAGCGGAACCCGCTGGTATCGCTCGGCCGGATCGGATCCTCCTCGCTCAACGGCAATCTCGTGTTGATGGGCGACGACTATGGCGGCTATCAGGCCGCGATCAAGCGCCTGCAGATGCCGCGCTGCTGGCGGGTCTTCAGCCGTCTTGCCGGTGCGCGGTTCGAGATCGCCGCCGATGTCGGGCGTGCGCACGAGCTGTTGGACGTGATGGATCTCCAGCAGCAGGCACGCATGCAAAAGCTCGGCTCGCGGTTCGTTCTCAACGACGAGACTCATGCGCGATTCTATCGCGAGGTCGTCCGCCGGGGCCTCGCGGGAGGTCATGCCATGGTCTCGGCACTGGTGTGCGAGGAAGGCATTGTCGCCACCGCGCTCGGCGTCAAGCATGGCGCGACCTATGTCCTGCTGCGCATCAGCCATGGCGGCGATCAATGGTCGAGCTGCTCGCCGGGTCTGCTCGTCACCGAGCGCACCCTGGCGGCGCTGCATGCGCAAGGCCTGCGCCGTTTCGACCTCAGCATCGGCAATCAGGACTACAAGCGGCGCCTCGGCGCCGAGAGGGTGCCGCTGACCGATGTCAGCGTCGCGCTGTCCTGGCGCGGTCTGCCCTTCGCCTGGCGCGATCACGCCGCGCAGGGCCTTCGGCGCTATCCGAAGCTCGCCTCCCTCGCGGCGAGGGCGATGGGCAAGAGAGTGCGCTGACGGGCGCCGTCTGTTTCGCCATCACCTCGGAAGGCCCGCCCGGAAAGCATCCAGCAACGCGCGTCCTTGCGGCCAGTCGCCGAGCCCGCTCGCGGCATTGATGTGGCCGAGCGCGCCCGGCACGATCAGGCCGGACTGCCAGTCCTGCGCCCGCCGCCGTGTCACCTCGAGCGCTCCATATGGATCATTCGTGCTCGAGATGATCAGCGCGGGAAAGCGCAACGCGCGGCCGGGGACCGGCTTGAACGCTGCGGCCTCCGCGGGAAAATGGCCGCCATCAGGATCGGGCACGGCGACCAGAAAGGCGCCCGCAATCGCGGAAGGGAAGCGCGCGGCCCAGTGCGCCACCAAAAGGCAGGCGAGGCTGTGTGCGACCAGGACGGGCGGCCTGGCGCAGCGCGCGACCGCGTGCTCCAGGGCTTGCTCCCAGTCGTCGAGCTCCGGCTGGTCCCAGTTCGCCGGCTGGAATCGCGTGAAGCGCGCATCAGCGCGCTCCCATATCGTCTGCCAGTGGGTATCTCCGGAGCCGCCGAGCCCGGGCAATGTGATGATGTCGTGCATGAACGTCCCGTGATATCTGAGGTGACGCCGCAGTGTGACCGATCGCGGTCCTGCATCACATGGCAAGTCATCGGCGAAATCGACCATCTGCCGATGATCTCAAGGTGGAACGGAGAATTGAGTTTGGATCGCTTCGGGAGCATCGATGCCAAGGATTTGAAGATCCTCGAGGCGCTGCAGGCCAATGCGCGCGTGCCGTTGTCCGAGCTCGGCCGCTCCGTCGGGCTGTCCCAGCCGGCCGTGTCCGAACGCGTCAAGCGGCTCGAGGAAGCCGGCATCATCGAGGGCTATGGCGCCCGCATCAACCCGCGCGCTCTCGGGCTCGGCCTGATGGCGCTGGTGCGCCTGCGCACCTCGCACGAGCACATCAAGAACTGCCTCAAGCGGTTCAGCGAAATCCCTCACATCATCGAAGTCCATCGCGTCACGGGCGATGACTGTTTCGTGCTCAAGGTGCTCGTTCCGGCGCCGGAGGATCTCGAGACCATCGTGGATCGCATTGCAGGTTTCGGCGCTGTGACGACCTCGCTGGTGCTACGGAGCGAACCCGTGCGGCCGATCGGCAAGGACCTCGTCAGGAAGAAAATGGAACGGAGTTGAGGCGTGGCTACGTCACGGCGCCGTCACAAAGGCCGTGATTGCGCAAGCCTTCCGATGATCGTCCTCGTTGTGTTATCGTCGCTTCCTTTCCCCGGAGGCGACATGGAAGACCGTTCGGCAAAATATCGTGCGTTCTATGCGCAGTTGATTTGCGGTGCTGCGAAGGCTGCAGACCCCCGCCTCGAGCAGGCGTTTCGGACCGTCAGGCGCGAGCCGTTCGCCGGGCCCGGGCCGTGGTCGATCTGTCTCGGCGGTCATCCCTATGTGGCCACGCCTGACGATGATCCCGCCTTCCTCTATCAGAACGCGCTGTTGGCGCTGAACCCGGCGCGCGGTCTCAACATCGGCATGCCCGGCGCGCACGCCTACTGGCTCAGCGGCTGCGCGGTGAAGGAAGGCGAGACCGTGGTCCAGATCGGCGCCGGCAGCGGCTATTACACCGCAATTCTCGCGCATCTCGTCGGTCCCGGCGGCCGCGTTCACGCCTATGAGATCGATGAACGTCTGGCGGGACTTGCGCGCGACAATCTGAAGGACATCGCCCATGTAGACGTGCGCGGACGCTCGGGCATCGCGGCGGATCTGCCGGAGGCCGACGTGATCTATGTCTGCGCGGGCGCGGCGCAGCCGGCGGCGGAATGGCTCGATGCGCTGCGGCCCGGCGGGCGGCTGGTGTTTCCGCTCGCGCCCGAAGGCATGTACGGCGGCATGTTGATGATCACGCGGCCGGATGACGGTGAAATCTGGCCGGCGAAATTCCTCAGTCGCGCCCAATTCATCGGCTGCGCGGGATTGCAGGATGCCGAGGCCGGCCGGCGATTGGGCGAGGCGTTCACGAAAGGTTGGGAAGGGGTGCAGTCGTTGCGGAGAGAGGGCGTCCCCGACGAGACATGCTGGTTTGCCGGCGAGGGCTGGTGGCTTTCGACGGCGCCCGCACCTCTACCGACGGAGCCGGTTCGGCCTCACGCCGACATCACGCAGATTTAATGGTGACCGTATCCCAATCCCGGATTGGGGAGGCATTCCCGGCTGAGAATGCCGCCCGGGGTCGCATCAGCCATGCAGCTTTTTGGCGGTCTCCGCGATCTGGCGGCCCTGATAGCGCGCGCCGGCGAGCTCGTTGGCGCTGGGCTGGCGGCTGCCGTCGCCGCCGGTGATCGTGGTGGCGCCATAGGGCGCACCGCCCGTGACCTCGTCGAGCTTCATCTGGCCGGCAAAGCCGTAGTTCATGCCAGCCACAACCATGCCGAAATGCAGCAAGTTGGTGATGATCGAGAACAGCGTGGTCTCCTGGCCGCCGTGCTGGGTCGCGGTGGCCGTGAAGGCGCCGCCGACCTTGCCGTGCAGCGCGCCCTTGGCCCAGAGGCCGCCGGCCTGGTCGAGGAAGTTCGCCATCTGCGAGGCCATGCGGCCGAAGCGGGTGCCGGTGCCGACGATGATCGCGTCGTAATTGGCGAGGTCCTCGATCTTGGCGACCGGCGCGGCCTGGTCGAGCTTGTAATAGGAGGCTTTCGCGACCTCGGCCGGCACCAGCTCGGGCACGCGCTTGATGTCAACGGTCGCGCCGGCCTCGCGCGCGCCTTCGGCGACGGCATTGGCCATCGCCTCGATATGGCCATAGGCGGAATAATAGAGGACGAGAACTTTGGTCATGGTGGTCTCCGTTGGGATTGGGTGAGGGTGATTGGTTGCTTGATCGTCACGCCGCGTCGACGAGCACGAGCTCGGAATCTTCGAGCGCCGTGATCTTCAGCTTGGCCTCGTCGCGGATCGCGGCGCCGTCGCGGGCATTGACGCGGACGCCGTTGATCTCGACAACGCCTGCCGCCGGCACCAGGTAGAGATGCCGCGACGTCTGCGGCTCATACTCCGCGCTCTCGCCCGCCTTCAGCGTGGTGGCGAGCACCCGGGCATCGGCGCGGATCGGCAGTGCGTCCGTGTCGCCCGCAAAGCCGCTCGCGATGGTGACGAGCCTGCCGGAGCGGTCTGCCTTTGGAAACGGCTTCGAGCCCCAGGTCGGCTGTCCGCCGCGCATCGCCGGCTCGATCCAGATCTGGAAGATCCGCGTCCTGGTCGGCTCGAGATTGTACTCGGAGTGGCGGATGCCGCTGCCGGCGCTCATCACCTGCACGTCGCCCGCTTCGGTGCGGCCCTCGTTGCCGAGGCTGTCCTGATGGGTGATCGCGCCCTCGCGCACATAGGTGATGATCTCCATGTTGGCGTGGGGATGGGCGGGAAAGCCGGTGTTCGGCGCGATCTCGTCGTCATTCCACACCCGCAAGGCGCCGTGGCCCATGTTGTTCGGGTCGTAATGGCCAGCGAACGAGAAATGATGCTTGGCCTTGAGCCAGCCGTGATCGGCGCCGCCGAGCTTCGCGAAAGGTCTGAGTTCGATCATCTGTGCAATTCCTTGATGTCGGATTGACCTGTTGGATAAGCCTTCGCCTGTGGTATAGAAATAGAAACTGTCGAAACGCATTGTTTCCTTAAATGCCCCATCAGGACCGGCTGCCATGGCAAAACTTCCAGATTTCGAAGCGCTCGCGATCTTCGCCAAAGTCGTGGAGCTGCGATCATTTGCGGGGGCTGCGAGCGAGCTCGGAATGTCAAAGGCCACGGTGTCCAAGGCGGTCACGCGATTGGAGGAGCGGCTCGGCGCGCGGCTGTTCAACCGCACCTCGCGCCGGCTCGCGCTGACCGATGCCGGCCACAAGCTGGCCGAACGCGCGACGCGCCTCTTGGCCGACGGCGAGGCCGCCGAAAACGAGGCGTTGGCGCAGTCGGTGGCGCCGCGCGGCCTGGTGCGGCTCGCCGTCCCCATGACGTTCGGCATCAAGGCGGTGGCGCCGCTGCTGCCCGAGTTCTTCCAGGCCTATCCGGAAGTCTCCGTCGATCTGCATTTGAGCGATGCGACCGTCGACCTGATCGGCGAAGGTTTCGACATGGCGGTTCGGATCGCGCGGCTGCCGGACTCTTCGCTGATCGCGCGGCGTCTCTTCACCATGCCGCGGTACACGGTCGCCGCGCCGTCCTATCTCAAGAAGCACGGCCGGCCGACGCACCCGATGCATCTCGCCGCGCACAAATGCTTCAGCTACGCCTATCTCTCCACGCCCAACGCCTGGCACTACACCAATTCGGCCGGCGAGCAGGCCAGCGTGCGCCCGGGCGGCCAGCTTCGCGTCAACAACGGCGAAGCCGTGATGCCGGCGTTGATCGCAGGCCTCGGCATCGCCGAGCTGCCGGAATTCATCGTCGGTGAGGCGATCTCGTCGGGCGAGGTCGAAGTCATCCTGAAGGACTGGAAGCAGGCCGAAGGCGCCGTGCACCTCGTCACCCCGCCCGGCGGCCCCCGCCCCGCGCGCGTCGAAGCGCTCGCCGATTTCCTCGCAGCCAAGCTGCCGGGCACGTGCAAGCGCCGGCCGCGCGGGAAAAGCAAAGCGTCGTAGGAGCGCGCGCGGCTTCAACGCTCTCCGTCATTGCGAGCGTAGCGAAGCAATCCAGCATGTCTCCTCGGAGAGTTTCTGGATTGCTTCGTCGCAAGAGCTCCTCGCAATGACGAACTACGACACCTTCACGCCATGGATCGCGACGACGCGCAGGCTTGGCTTCAGCGTCCCCTCCAATTGCGCCTTCAATTCGTGAACGCGTGGGTCGCTCGACCGCGCCGCACACACACCATATTGATGGACGGATCGCGCCAGCGCGCGCCGCGCTTCCGGCGTTCCCGTCAATTCGGGCGTCGAAAGCCGCAACACGATCGCTGCGAGATTCACCAGCATCTCGTCCAGCGCAACGTCGATAGTCGCCAGATTCCGCATCATCCACTCTCCCTGGGAAGGCAACAGCGGGCCCGGACATGCGTTCCTGAAGGAGCCCGATATGGCTAACGCTTCGTAAACGTCTTGTTCTTGCCGCCTGGCGCGTTAGCCTGGCAGCGAAACAAGAAAATCAGGCGAGGGCAAATCATGGATCGACGCGGTCTCTTGCGTGCGGCTGCGGCATTGCCGCTGACGGAGTTTTTGCCCAGGCAGTTTGCCAAGTTGAAGAAACGCTAGGGCCCTCGCGTTGCGGTCATGAACTTTGTTGTCTATACCCGCGCCGCGTTCTGTTTCCTGCTTCCCGTTTCTCAACAACCCGACGACCGCTACATGATGCTTCGTCTTATTTGCCTCTTCCTCTTCGCACTGTGCCTGGCCGGCCCCGCGCAGGCGCAAACCAACCAGCCGGCGACGGTTGCCAAGCCGGCAAAGAACGCGCCTCCCAAGCCGGCACCTGCTTCGCAGTCCACGCCGCAAGCTGCAGGACCGTGCGTCGGCGTGATATCGCTGCTGGGCGATCGCTTCATCGTGAAGAAGATCGGCGTGACCGTGTTCGGCAACGAGAACAAGGAGGTTCCGGTCGACGGTTTCGGGCTCGATGACCTCGTTGTCGAACGTGTGAGGGCCGCGGTCGGCTCTGGTTTTGTCGTCCGCAGGATCGCTGCCGATAGATCCGCATTCAGTTCCTACGATCCGGGGCTTGGCATGTTCGTTCGCAGCGACAAGGCCGGCGCCATCGTCCGCCAAGTTGCCGGTCAGGCCGGATGCAAACGCTATGTCGTCGTGATCAAGGGAATACGCCAGGGTGGATTCTTCGGCATCGGTGTCATGAAGGTCAGCCCGCTGTACGACATCGCCGACATCTACGCGGTCATACGGATCTACGTTCATGACGGGCAAAGCTTCGATATTCTGAAGAGCGGCGAAGGCTCGATCAGCGGAAGCAACTTTATGACCGGGCCGCCGACCCTGCGTATCGATTGGGCGCAGTGGCCAGAACCGCCGGAAGCCGCCAACAATCCAGTGATGCGCGCGTCGACGCGGCAACTGCTCGGCAACGTCCTCGACAAGAGCCTGCCCACCCTGTTGCAGTCGCAGTAGTTGGGGAGATGCGGCCAACCGGCCGCCCCCTCCAGGCCCCGCCGGGGAGGGTGCAAGCGCACGGCTATCGCAACACAATCCATTCCGGTTAGGCTGCCTCCCAATCACGAAAACAATCGGGGAGGTACCCACCAATGAACCGCCGCGAACTTCTGAAGGCCGCTGCCGTGCTGCCCCTCGCACAGGCCGCTTGCTCTCGATCAAGCTTTGCCCAAGCTCTTTACCCCTCGCGCAACATCACCATGATCGTTCCGTTCCCGGCCGGCGGACAGGCCGATCTCGCTGCGCGACCGGTCGCGACGGCGTTGGAGCGAATTCTCGGCAAGCCTGTGATCGTCGACAACCGGGCGGGAGGCGGCGGCGGATCGGTCGGCAATGCCGCGGCCGCGCGTGCCGAGCCCGACGGTTACACGCTGCTGATGACGCTGTCCTCGCTCGCGGTGCTCCCTGAGGCCGACCGGCTGTTCGACCGACCCGTCGCCTACGAGGTCTCGCAGTTCATGCCGATCGCGCGCGTGCTCGCCGATCCCACGCTGCTCGCGGTGCCGGCCTCGGCGCCCTGGAGAACCGCGCAGGATTTCGTCGAGGATGCGAAGAAGCGGCCGGGCCAGATCGCCTATGGCTCGTCCGGGCCGTACGGCACGCTGCATGTGGCCATGGAGATGTTCGCGAGCAGCGCCGGCATCAAGCTGCTGCACGTGCCGTTCCGCGGCGCAGGTCCTGCGCTGACTGCGATCCTCGGCGGCACCGTGCAGGCGATCGCCGCCGCACCCGGCACGCTGAAACCGCAGGTCGACGATGGCAAGCTGCGCGTGCTCGGCAATTGCGGCGCGCAGCGCATCGCGAGCTTCCCTGATGTGCCGACATTCCAGGAGCTCGGCTACAAGGATGTCGAGTTTTACATCTGGGCCGGGCTGTTCGCGCAGAGCGCTCTCCCTGCGCCGATCGCGATCCGCCTGCGCGAGGCGATGGCACAGGTGATGGCGAGTCCTGATGTGCTCAAGGCATTCGAGACCTCGGGCAGCCTCGTCGCCTATCAGGACGCGCCGGCCTTCTCTGAGTTCGTCGCGACCGACAGCAAGCGGCTGATCGCGGCGGTGAAGAAGATTGGCAAGGTGGAGTAGGGCCGCTCAGAATTCGCTGCGGACCAGGCCGCGCAGCGTGTGACGGTCGTATCCCGGCGCGAACGCGCCCTCGTACGAGGCCTTGAACGATGTCGCGGTCGTCAGGTCCCACCGGATTTCGGCGCCGGCAAGCGCCACCGTGCGCGCGCGCTCGACGCCGGTGATCGCGAACGGAATGCCGGGTGCGCCTTCCAGCGCCGCCGTCGTGGTCGCCGCGCTGCCGGTAAACTCATGACGAACGGCAATGGTCGCGCCGAACTGTGCCGCGTGGCCATTCGGCATCATCATGCGCTGGCTGCCGCGCAGGCCGGCCGTGCCATAGCCGAGGTCGAAACTGCCGCCTCGCACCAGCTGATTGACCCCCGGCGCACCGGCCTCTGAAAGACTGCCCTGGTGTGTCGCGTACCAATCAGCCTTGGCAAAGGGCTCGGCGACAAGACCCCATCCGGTCTGGAACGGCCGCGAGATGCCCAGCGAAGCGGCAAAGGTGTTTGCGCGCGAGGCGGCAGTTGCCGTCTCGCCGAGGAACGCGATCGTGCGCGAGGAGTCGAGCGCCGCAAAGGAATAGCTGATCGCCGATGCGAGATTGAAGCCGCCGGCCTCGCTGCGTGCGTAGACGCCGGCATGCCCGGCATTGGCCTCGATTCGCTCGCCGCGGCCGGCCATTCGCAGCTGGCCGGTCGATGCGCCGACCGCGAGGCCAGCCGTAAAGCCCGGCATGTGCCAGAGGTCGGCGCCGAGCGCGGCGCCGGCGATGGTTGAATTGGTTCCGAAGGCAATGTCGCTTGCGGCCACCTTGTCCCAATTGCCATAGCCGCCAAACCAGACGCTCTGCATCGGCGCCGCGCGGCGGCGGTTCAGCGCCTTGCCGATCGGGTCCGTGGGCTCCGGCGCATAGGCGGACGCGGTCATCCGAACGGTCTCGCCGCGCGATTGCGTTCCGGCATTCCACATGAAGCTCTGGAACATGTCGGCTTGATCCGCGACGAAGCGGCGTCCATCGGCGTGGATTTGACCGGCCAGGTCGTCGAGGCCGGCCTTGACGCCCGGCGTATTGAGCGCGGCGAGCGTGTTGATCGCAGTAGCCAGCGATCCCGATGCGCCGCCGAGCTGTGCCTGGTCGAGTGCGCCGGCCACCGCGGCCTGGTTCGGCGTCAGCCCCGACAACGTTCCGAAGCCGCCGATCTGCTGCAGCAGGAAGTAGACGTTGTTGGCGTCATAGCTGAGCTGCCCTGTGACTAGCGGGCTGCCAGAGCTCGTGAGCGCGGCGAACGTGCCGCTGACGTCGCCCGCCGCCGTGAGGATGGTGTATTGCGTATTGGCGATAAAGCCTGCGCCAAGCGGCACGATCTGCACCGTGCCGCCGTTGAGCGTGGCGGTCCCGGTCGCTGCGATCCTGTCGGACTGGCCGCCGGGGTTGATCTCGACCTGGAAGGTCGAGCCGGCATTGAAGGCGACGTTGCCGTTGACGTTGAGCGTCCCGATCGAATTGCCGGGCGCGACCATGCCGCCATTGTTGACGACGATTCCGCCGACGGTGCCGGTGCCGCCGAGATAGCCGCCATTGATCGTGACGACCGAGGGCAATGTGCCGTTCACGATCAGCCCGCCCGCGTCCACTGTCGTCGCGCCGTTGAAGGCGGTGGTGCCGGTCAGCGTCCAGACGGAGTTGCCGTTCTTCTTCAGTTGCTCGAACTCGTCATATTGCAGGCCGGGGCCGAGATTGCCGAGGTCGAACGTGGCGCTGCCAATGCTGCCGAAGTTCAGCGTGTCGGTACCGCTCCCGCCGCGAACATTCCCGGTGATCGTCGCGCCCGGCGCGAGGCCGAGCTGATCATCGCCGCCATTCAGCTCGATCGCTCCGCTGCCGCCGCCCGAGATGGTGCCGGCGTTGAAGATGGTGTCGCTGCCGGAAGAGCCCTGGATGGCGAGGAAGAACCCGCCGGAGATCGTGCCGCCATTGACGAGCGAATTGCCGCCGGCGATGAATTGCACGCCGGTATGGCCGCCGCCGATCGATCCGCTGTCATAGACGAGGACGACATTGCCGCTCGACGTCCCGCTGATCCGGAGTCCCGTCGTGTTTGCGCCGGTGCCGACGGCCGCCCCGCGAATGTTGACGAGATTGTCATTCGAATTGTCGATGACGATGGCTGCTTCGGCGTTGCCCGTACCCTCCGCGATCCCGCCGGCCGCGATCGTTACATTGTTGTGGGTCGATCCGTTGGAGAGCAGAACCGCTCCGCTGGAGGTCGAGGCTGTCGCCTGATTGTTGACGGTGATGTGCGAGCCGATGGTGCCGTCGAAAACGACCGCAGGTATGCCTGCGCCCGGCAGCAGCGACGTCATGGTGCCGTCACCGACATTCACCGTGACGTTGCTGCCGCCGGTGGCGTTGATGTGATCGGTGTTGCCGAGGCCGGTGCAGGTTGCGACATCGCCCGAATTGAGTGCGCCGATCGTGCCGGTGCCGGCCACGGTGCAGGCGGCGCGCGCCGGGCTGGACGTCAGGACCGGGAAGGCCAGCACGAGGGGCGCCAGCGCGGTGGTGACCAGCAGCTTGCGGCGAAAGATTGCGGCCGTGGCGACGTTTTGCGCACAGACCGGTCTTGCAGTCGGCATCGACATTCCCCTCATTGCAGCCCATTGCTAGCGGGAGCGCCGTGATGATTCTTGGCGTCAGGCGAAATGCCTTATGGCGAAAGGCGCAAGAGGCCGGTTTGCTTCTGCCCTGTTGCTGGGGCGCCACGGACCAAGGCGTCAGCGGGAGCTGCCATGGTTCCAGTCGCGCTTTTCACATTTTGTTGTTGGTCCAGAACAAGCTCGCGTCTCATTGATTGAAGAGAATTCGAGAGACTTGGGAAGGATCTGGACATGCGAACAGAGCGGATCGCGCTAGGTGTGGCGCTTGCGGTCGGCGGCATCATGGCGCACAGCGCTGCATCCGCGCAGGAATACCGCGGCACGATGGAACAGCAGATGGCCTGCACACCTGATGTGTGGCGCCTGTGCAGCGATCAGATTCCCGACGTGAACCGCATCGTGGCCTGCTTGCAGCAGAATACGCCACAGCTCTCGAGCGGCTGCCGTGCGGTGTTCCAGTCCAGCAACCAGATGCCGCCGCAGCAACAGGTTCCGCGCGGTCGCGCCGCGCCACCACCACGCTACATTGCTCCGCCGCCTCCACAGCGGCCTTACGACGAGGACGAATAGCCCCGCTCAGGGCCTGTGCTCGCAGACGTCGACCCATTCGGCCGCGGTCAGCTCGGCCATCCGCTCCGGTGTGATGCGCACCGCGCTATGGGTCGAGCCGGCAGCCGGCACCACGACATCGAAGGCCTTCAGCGAGATGTCGCAATAGATCGGCAGCGGCGACTTCAGGCCGAACGGGCAGACGCCGCCGACCTCGTGTCCCGTGATGTCGGCGACTTCCTCCAGACCCAGCATCTTCGGCTTGCCGCCGAACTGCGCCTTGACCTTCTTGTTGTCCATGCGCGAGGTGCCGGCCGCGACGATCAGGATCACGCGCTCGCCGATCCGCAAGCTCAGCGTCTTGGCGATCATTCCGGGCTCGACACCATAGGCTTCGGCCGCCAGCGCCACGGTCGCGGAGCTGATCGGGGATTCGATGACGGAAATGTCGGGGGCTTTCTCGGCGAAGAAGGCGCGAACGGATTCCAGGCTCATTCCGGGCAGCTCATTCCAATCTTACAGGCGGGCGACGACCCTTAAGTGATTCCCGGCAACTCGGAGAGGGCGCGGACGCGATGATCCGGCTCAAAGCCGAGCTCGTCCATCTGGGTGCGGATCGCCTTGAACATGGTGAGCGGTGCCACGAGTTCGTTCTCGACGCAAGCCAGCGCCATCGCTTCGGGCGTCACCCGCTCGATCCAGGCAACCTTCAGTCCGAACGATTTTGCCCCGGCGGCGTCCCAGGGATTGGAGGAGACGAACAGAACCTCATCAGGCGCGGTGCCGAGCACCTCGCCGATCCGCTCATAGGCCTGTGGGCTCGGCTTGAAGATCTTTTTCGCGTCGACGCTGATGGTGGCATCGAGCAGGCGGTCGAGCCCGGAATTGCGTACCAGCGCATTGAGCATGTCCGGGCTGCCGTTGGAGAGGATGGCGAGCTTGCGCGGTCTTAAGGCCGCAAGCGTTTCGGCCGCATCCGGATAGAGATCGAGATGCAGATATTTCTCGATGACGCGCTCGAATGCCTCGCTCTCATAGGCGAGTCCGAGCACACGCAGCGTATAGGCGAGCGAGTCGCGCGTGACCGCGTCAAAATCCTGGTAAGCTTGCATCAGCGAGCGCAGCCAGGTGTATTCAAGCTGCTTGATGCGCCAGACCTGCGTGATGATCTCGCCGTAGCCGGGAAACGCATCCTCAGTGACGTCAGCGACCGACTGGATGTCGTAGAGTGTGCCATAGGCGTCGAAGACGACGGCTTTGATGGGCATTGGCTGTCCTTCCGGGGTTGTGGTCACAGGAACTCCCATTGGGGCGTGCGCATAATTCGTCAGCTTACCAGAGCAAAGCGGACGTCTGCCACTGCAGGTGTGATCGGCAGCTTGTGACCCAAGACAGACATTGCCGGGTAGTCGCTATAATTTGAACTCTATTCTTCATGCGGGCGTGCTTAGCTATTGTAGTTGTAGGGCAATAAGGCGCTTCGTCCCATGCCGAAATGGCTTGTTGTACTTGTCGCTCTCCTCGCGGCTACGGCCTACGTCCCTCAGGTCCGCCACAGTGTGATCAACTGGCTTAAGACGCACCCTGCGCTCATTGGACCAGCTCTGACCGTCGCCGGAATACTGGCAGTCTTGTATCTGTTCATCGATCCTACCACGGTCCTGTTCTTGGCGGTTGTCGCTGTCGTCTCCGCTCTCGCTGCATTCTTTGACCCAAGAACCTATTCGAGCCGATGAGACCCTCGTATGAACGACAGCTCGCGGCCCTTGAAGCTTCGTACAGGGAGTTGCTTCTGTCGGCACTACAGGGGTGCGCTAAGGGACAGTGGGGACTCTTCGGCTCGTACGAACGAGTTGGTTTGCGCGACCCCGCACGGGAGGAGCTCCTTGAATTAGGCTCCAAAATCGAGCGCCTGCGCCACAAGTGCGGCATTGAACCCTTCCAGCTCCACGAGCGGTTCCTGCAGATGGGCTCTCGCCTTTCAAACACTCCGGGTGAGCCGAAATTGGCTCAGCGGTGGTTGGACGAACTGATGTAAGCAATCACGCGGTTATGGCCCTTACACAAATGCGCACAGTTTTCCTGCTCTGGCATAGCTATCCGCGCGAAGATGCTCTGGATGAGAATGATACCGAAGATAAACTCGTCGGGGTCTATAGCAGCGCGGCCGAAGCAGATGCAGCAAGACTGCGCAAGCTGCGCTTTGAGGGCTTTCGCGACTATCCCGATAATTTCCAAGTCAGCGAGATGGAAATCGACAAGGACGCGTGGAGTGAAGGATTCGTCACCGTGACAACGTAAAGCGAATATCTCATCGAGCATGGAAGAGCACTCCTTCGTCGTGCCTAAAGAGCGTGAGAGCAATCGCTCCGATACGCGCCTGTTGATTTGGTGGTTCGTCCTCGCCCTTATAGCGCTAGTTGCGTCGCAAGTTATGCGGCTGCATCAACATCAAGCGGCAAGTTGGCTTCTCTGGGACTATGTGGGTCGGATCACTGCTCTCACCATTTTGGCGGCCGTGCCTTCCGCTCGGATCGCTGCATTTCGAACAGGTGGACGTCAAATTTCACTTTTTGAGATTGTCCTTTGGATCGTCGGAATTTGCTTGCTAGATCGCTTTGTCCAGTTGCCGCAATCTTTCCTCAATGCGGCATTCCCTACAACCGTTCTCGGCGCATATCCGCACCCGACCGGATGGCTAAAAGCGTTCGATCTTTTTTTAGGCTTAGCCTTGGTAGCTATCAGCGAAGAAGTCATATTTCGCCGATACATCCGGCTAGCATTCCAGCCTTATCTGGGTGACGGCATTTTTGCCGTTCTCACGACGTCAGTTTTGTTCGGCGCAATTCATTGGTGGGCCGGCCTTGGTAATGTCCTTTCTGCGGCTACTGTTGGCCTTTTCCTCATGTTAATGCTGCGGCGGTCGGGTGTGCTATGGCCGGTGGCGCTCGCGCATTACCTGCTAGATTTGATCAATTTCGCCTAACGCGCCTTGCAGGTTCGGAAGTCATACGACTGCTCCTGGCCCGAAGGGGCCGACGCGATACCTCCGTCGGATGTCGGCTGCTCGGGGTGTAACGGACCCGATATGCTCGACCTGAGTTCTTCCGGGCGTGACCCGAAGCGGACCTAATGCTTTCAGTTTCCGAGGCCACTCGAGCAGCCATATCCGAGGCAATAGTTGTAGATCAGGCGACCTTTGATCCCTAGTTCGCGCGGAGCCTCTGCAGCCGCTTCACGGCAAATTCGTCGCCTGGATTTAGTCTTAAGACGGTCTCGTAGTCGCGATACGCACGATCAAGCTCACCTGCCCGTTCATAGGCTAGCCCTCGGTACCTGAGGGCTGTAGTCGAATTGGGGTCGAGTTCGACAGCCTTATCCAAGCTTTCGATCGCGGCCTTCTCATTCTTCAATGTGATCTGAGCGACTCCGACGCCCACGCGAAGTCGATAGGTATCGCTTCGCGTGAGATGTCCGAGTGCCAACGCCTTGTCGTAATCCTCCAGCGCGGTTTGCGGTCGGCCCGAACGATTGTAGGCCTCGGCCCTTCCAAGCATGAATAGACCTGATGTCGGCTCAAGCTTTATCGCTTCGTCAAACCGTGTGATCGCTTCGTCAAATTTGCCCTGCTCCATAAGCGCCAGCCCCTGACCGTTGGGGAAAGCTCCGTTATCCGGGAACAGCCTCGCCGCAGCGGTGTAGTCGGCCAGCGCAAGCTCGAAGTGACCTCGGTGGTGATAGAAAAAGCCGCGGTCCCGATAAGCGCGCTGGTCGGTAGAGCCGACCATTTCGACGGCCGCGGTAAAATCGGCTTCGGCTTGGTCCCATCTTTTTGCCAGCTGAGCGGTTACACCCCTCATCAGCAGCAGCTCCGCCCGGTCCTTGAGACTGAATGGCTGCTCGAGCCCTTTGGAGTAGATTTGAATGGCTCGGTCAAAGTCCAGCTTGCTTACGGCAACGGCAGCAGCCGTCTGGTGAGTCTCGGCGTCAGACGCAATTGCCGCAGAACAGAAGGGCCAGAGCACGGACAGGAAAGCAATCCCGCGCAGGACCCGCCTTAGCTCTAAACCCACTTTCATTTGCTGCTCCGGGCTGAAAGACGCTCTTGCCGATGGTAACTCAATCGGCAGCAAGGCCCCATGGAGCACTGCAACGTTAACGCGGATTTCGGTTAAACAATCGTCAAGCGAGTAGAGGCTATTCGCCATTGCGAAGCTGGATAGCGTGGCCTTCGCATGTCATTTGTTGGCCCAAGTCGGACGCAAGTCGAGTTGCGGCAACGCGCTGCTATCAGGGGCGGAGCAGACTTCGGACGACGAGTAGCGCGAGCTAGCCGGTCGGCTGACGTCCTGGCCGCGTCCAGGTCGCCCGCTCTGCGAACACCCGGCTGACCTCCGCCATGTGCTCGGTGCCCCACGTGCAGAGCGGCACCAGCGCTTCGGCGAGGCTCTGGCCCAGAGGCGTGAGGCTGTAGTCCACCCGCGGCGGCACCTCCTTGTAGTCGGTCCGCTTCACGAGGCCATCGGCCTCCAGCTCCTTGAGCTGCTGGATCAGCACTTTGTCGCTGACGTCGCGTATGGCGCGCCGAAGCTCGCCGTAACGGGTCGGTCCGTCCTGGGCGACAAAGTACAGGATCAGCGGCTTCCACTTGCCCGAGACGACCCGCAAGGTCGCATCCAAGCCGCAGGTGAAGCCGGGCAGGTTCGGCGTGCAACGTTGGACGTCTGCTTGGGCTTGCGCCGGCGGGGAGATGAGGTCTGTACGATCTGACGACATTTTTTGGGTACTTACCAAAAGGTGCATACTTGTGGTCAGGTAGGTAGGCCGCCAGCTCAGTGCAACCTCAATGAAGGAGCACATCATGAGCAGACTACAAGGCAAGACGGCGGTGGTGACGGGCGGTGGAACGGGCATCGGGCTCGGAGCCGCGAAACGGTTCGTCGATGAGGGCGCATTCGTCTACATCTTCGGGCGACGGCAGGAGCCACTCGACGCCGCGCTCGCGCAGCTGGGGTCCTCGGCGCGCGCAGTCAGGGGATCGGTCACCGACTTGTCCGACCTCGACCGACTGTATGCGACGGTGAAGGCCGAACGCGGCAATGTCGACGTCCTGTTCGCCAATGCCGGGACCGGCGCGTTTGCGCCGCTCGGCCAGATCACCCCCGAGCACTACGATCAGATCTTCGATGTCAATGTGAGGGGGCTGGTGTTCACCGTGCAGACAGCCCTGCCGTTGATGCGGAGGGGATCGTCGATCATCCTGACCGGCTCGAGCACGGGCGTGATGGGGACGCCGCAGTTCAGCATCTACAGCGCGACCAAGGCCGCAATCCGCAATCTGGCGCGCAGCTGGGCGCTGGACCTGCGCGGCACGGGCATCCGCGTCAACGTGCTGTCGCCGGGGCCGACCAAGACGGAGCTGGCGCTGGAGGTCGTGGGCGAGGAAGCCTTCGATGCACTCGGCAGCGCCACGCCCATCGGGCGCGTCGGCGACCCCAGCGAGACCGGCGCGGTGGCCGCATTCCTGGCGTCCTCGGACAGCAGCTACATGACCGGCGGCGAGGTCTTTGTCGATGGAGGCTTGGCTCAAGTCTGAAGCCTTCGTCTGAGTGCGAGGGCTTTGGTCAATGGGATCGAAGCCCTCATGCGCTGCGATGAGGATACGATTAGAGCGAAATGGCTTTAGGTTGAATTGATCGGTGGGGCTCGTTCACCTCTCCCGCTTGCGGAGAGGCATAGGCGGCCTCTGGCCGCCGTTCTCTAAGACGCCGATGCTTCGCATCGGCTATGGCGCCGGGTGAGGGCTTTGTCCTCTTGGGGATTGTCCCTTTGCGGAAGCACCCTCTCCCGACTCGCTCCCGCAAGCCTGCGGGAGAGAGGGCACCTCTGTTGTTGCAGCGATAAAGCACTCGGCGAGCCATACGTGATGCCGCTGTCCGATCAGATGCGTCATGAGAAAGCTCCCCGCATCATCTTCGGTGGCGCCCACGCAGAGCCCGCCGTTGCATCATACTATTGCGTGGTCCCATCCGCCGTAATGGGCGGCGCTACGGGTGCCGCGTGGCAGGCTCAGCCCGATGAGGAGGACACCGGTTGCAACGTTGGCTATCGTCGCCGTTGTCGTGGCGCCGTCGAGGACAAAGGGGGAGATTGCCACCCATGCTCCGAGCGCGACGTTGGCGAACCGCGCGGCACGCGCCACCTCCGCCATCGCCGTAACGGCGACGAGGATGACAAGGCAGCCGGTGATATGGTCGCTGAAGTAGAGGATCGGGCTCGTGCCGAAGGCAAGCGGCGTGATCATCAGCAGCATTCCAAGGAAAGAGCTCGCGACCAGCGTCCAGGGAAAATTGACGCCGCCGGTGACTATGTCGCGCAGCACCGCCGATAACGGGCGGTCGAGATCGGGCGTCGGCGCCTGCTTCTCGGAGAGCGCCGGGCCACCGCGCCAGAAAGTGCGCCAGAACGGCTGGCCCGCCTGCTTCGCGCCCCAAAGATACTGACAGCTCGCCAGTACCTCATCTATCGAATAGGGGATGAGCACTATCGTGATCGCGGCCTGGATGATGCAGAGCGTACACAGTGCACCGATCAAAGGGGGCTGGATAATGATGAAGCTGACGCTCACGAGCCCGAGCGGGATAACCAGTAGGCCGAACAGAATCACCATCCATGGCATTGTGCGCCAGCGGCGACGGTCGCCGATCGCGCCTGCCAGGGCATCTAGCGCGTAGGCGAAGGCGCCAAACCCGGCATCGGCGACCGGAAAGCCCTTCGAGACCCAGGAGGTCACCACCGCCTCGCTGCCATTGGCGACCGCTGCATCACCTGGGCCGAAGAAAGGATCCCACAAGCCGTCGATATGACCGAGTTGATAGGCGGCGAGATAGCGCGAGACGAACAGGCCGACAAAGGCCAGAGCAATGATGTGGAGGCGCTGGCTGAATGTGGATGGCGAGTAGGTCCAGCCGAGGGGGCGATCATCGTCGGCGGCGAGGGCTTGGCGGCTGATGCCCGGTGTTGGAGGAACCATCACCGCGAGCGTCACGATCAGCATGCCAGCAAGCGTATCGGTGGCGTAGGCTCCAGCGCTCGTGGTCCAGAACACGAGAGGTGCGAACATGACCCATATGCCGACGGCAGCGGTGAGCCACTGCAACCAGCGCCAGCGCCGACGCATGCCGATGAGTGCGAACGCGACGACAAGAATGCCGGACACGATCTCGCTGATGCCGAGCCTGCCGTCACGTGTCTCGGGCGAAGCGATCTCATGTCCCAGCGCCGATGGAATTGGCGCCGCGGATGGATCGAAGAGACCAAGCGTGACAGGCGAGGCGACGAGCCACAGTCCAATCGCTGCATTGGTCAGCGGCGCCCAGAGCGTGCGCGCCCGATGCCGTTCCGTCTCGGCCTCAACCTCATCTTTCGAAGGCTCCACCGATTGCCGCAGTCTCTCCGCGGCCTGGTCGAGCTCGGGTTCGGAAGCGGCGACCGTCGCAGGATGAAGTTTGTTCGTCTCGTACCAGTCCGTCGGGTCGACCTTAAGCCGCCGGATCATTTCGGGCAGCGTGGCGGTCAGACTGTGTCGGGGTTTCCACCCCAAGAGGCTCCTCGCTCGCGAAGTATCGATCTCATAATGGTCGTCGGCATTCTCGATCATCCACGACTTGATGTCGGTATCCTGATCGAGAACCTTCTCCTGCATCCAAGTGCCGAGCTTCGTCATCTCTTTCGGGAGGGACATCGTCCGCCATCTCTCCCCATGCACAAGCTGGCCAATCCGCCTCTGCATCTCGTCGTAACTCGGCGTTTCCTCTTCGCCAATGAGCAGTGTCGTTTCATCAGCAAGATCATTGCGTCGATCGACCACGCGTACCACGGCCTCGACGAGGTCGTTCTTGTGGAGATAGGGCTGGCCAGTGGTGATGTCGCCGGTGAAGAGATAAGCGGTCGGCAAGCGCTCGAAGATGCGGGCGATCTGCTGCGCGATGAATGCCGCACGGCAATCCTCGTCATAGACACCTGCAAGCCTCAGGATCGCGACCTTGATGTTGCCATGCTCGTTCAGGATCAGGGTCTCGGTCTTCGCCTTTGACTGCGGATAGGCCCAAGCTGGTTCGATCGGCGAATCTT
Organism: Bradyrhizobium sp. NBAIM08; assembly: GCF_020193935.1. NCBI lineage: Bacteria > Pseudomonadati > Pseudomonadota > Alphaproteobacteria > Hyphomicrobiales > Nitrobacteraceae > Bradyrhizobium > Bradyrhizobium sp. NBAIM08. The sequence continues at coordinate 109,020 of NZ_JADYVR010000007.1, forward strand.
CATCGATCTTTCTTCCCTTTGCCGAGCTAGGAGCATGCACGAGCAGCGTGCTCGAGAAGACGAACTGCTCCGTGTCGAATGCCTGAAGGGCCGCCAGCAGTCGGCGCGTTCCCTGAACGGTGACGGCATCGTATCTCGGGTTGTCCTCGCCGGTCGTGTCGTAATAGGCGGCAAGGTGAATGACCGAGGCGATCCGACGGCCTGTTCGCGCACGAACCTGGTCCAGCGCCTTCGCCACGATTGCATCCGAGGTGAGGTCGATCTCAATCGTCTCGATGCCGGACAACGGCTTCTTAGGGCGGCTGACATCGAGGCCGATGACCTGGTAACGATCCATCAAGCCGCGCGCGATCGCCTGGCCGAGAAAGCCGCTGCTGCCGGTGATCAGGACGGTGGGGCGAGACATGGCATTCGCTGCTCAACGTGTCTTAGCGAACGACCCGGGTACCCGAAAGTTTCCCTCCAACCTGCTTTTGCGTCCTGGATCGCCGGAGTATCACGCGCCCCATCCACCTACTTCGACGCCGCTGGTGAGCAGCCCAAGCTTGAATCGGGTGGAATCACACAACGTCGTGAGGTCGATGTGGACCGCGGCCCGGCCGCCAGCCTGAAAGAACTGTGGGTACGATGTCGGTCGCTCTGACGTACCCAGAGGATCCGGAGCAGGCGGCGCGCGTCGTGTTCGAGGTACTCTACGCGCCGTCCGAATCCGGACCAGAGATGGAAGGGATACGCTAGGCTACGCCAGCCGAGATGTACCCCGTGGCCAAACCTAGTTGCATGCCGGTTTCATGGAAGCGGATCGTCTAGATCCCCAGCAGCTTGCGCGCGTTCGCCTTCAACACCTTCGGCCGGATTTCGTCGCGGATCTCGATCTTGGCGAAATCGGACAGCCAGCGGTCCGGCGTGATCACCGGCCAGTCCGAGCCGAACAGCATCTTGTCCTGGAGAATCGAGTTGATGTAGCGCACCAGGATCGGCGGGAAATACTTTGGCGACCAGCCCGACAGGTCGATGTAGACGTTCGGCTTGTGGGTCGCGACCGAGAGCGCCTCTTCCTGCCAGGGGAAGGATGGGTGGGCGAGAATGATCTTGAGGTCGGGGAAATCGGCCGCGACATCGTCCATGTACATCGGGTTGGAATATTTCAGCCGCATGCCCATGCCGCCGGGCATGCCGGAGCCGACGCCGGTCTGGCCGGTGTGGAACAGCGCGATCGCGCCGCCATTGTTGATCTCTTCGTAGAGCGGATAGGCCATGCGGTCGTTGGCGTAGAAGCCTTGCATGGTCGGATGAAATTTGAAGCCGCGTACGCCGTATTCCTCGATCAGCTTGCGCGCCTCGCGGGCCCCGAGCTTGCCCTTGTGCGGGTCGATCGAGACGAAGGGGATGAGCACGTCGAGATGCTCGGAGGCGATCTCCAGCATCTCCTCGTTCTTGTAGCGGCGGAAGCCGGTCTCGCGCTCGGCATCAACAGGGAAGATCACCGCGGCGATGTTCTTGGAGCGGTAATAGGCCGCGGTCTCCGGCACGGTCGGCGGATGCTTGTGCGGCGACTTGAAATACTCCGCCATCTGCGCCTGGAAATCGTCGTAGCCGTCGTCGGGATGGGTGCCGCAGGGCTCCTCGGCATGGGTGTGGATGTCGATGGCGACGACTTTGTCGATATCAGGCAGCTTCAGCTTCGGCATGGGTGTCCTCCCGACGGGTTGCCGAATTGATTATAGGATATAACGAATTTGGCAAGGCGCTGGTGGCGGCGAAAGCGCAGGTAGCGACAGTCTTTGCCGGGCCTGACCTCCAATGGGCCGGATCGGGCCGATCCGGCCGCTTCTACTGTGCATGGGGTTGTTTTCGCGATTTTGCTCGTTGGGAGCCTGGCAGTTAACATTGACATGACCTCCCGCCATGCCTTAAGAACCGCTCCGTCCCGGGCGGTCGGTCCGCCAGCGGGAAAAATCTCATTTTGCCACATTCGCGCGTGCCGAAACGGTAGTGCCGAACACGGCCTTTCGAACGTTCAGGATTCTGCCATGAAGGTCCGTAACTCGCTGAAATCGCTGCGCGGTCGCCATCGCGCCAACCGCCTGGTCCGCCGCAAGGGCCGGGTCTATGTGATCAACAAGGTGCAGCGCCGCTTCAAGGCGCGCCAGGGCTGATCTGAGCGGCTGATCACGCCCTGCCGGGAGCCTTCGCGCGCCCCGCAAGATCCGGTCTCACACGAGTTTGACGCCGCCTTTGCTTTGCAAGGGCGGCTTTGCGCGTTTAGACTTCCACCATGGCAGTGAGATTCCGTTTCGCGCGCAACCTGTGTCTGGCCCTCGTGCTGGGAACCGCCGGCCTTGCGCCGGCCGCCCTGGCCCAGCAGGTCGAGCCGCCCGGCAAGCAGAAGAAACTGCCCGAGGCGCCGTCAAAGCTGCCGAAGGTCGACCGCAGCAAGAATCTCGATTTCCTGTTCGGCGCGCTGAAAGCGGCGCCCGACGAGGCCAGCGCCAAGCACGTCGAGGCGCGGATCTGGGCGATCTGGCTGCAGACCCCGAGCGACACCGCCGCGCTCCTGATGTCGCGCGCCAAGACCGCCGTCGATGCGAAGAAGATCGACGTCGCGATCAAGCTCCTGGATTCGATCATCAAGCTCAGGCCCGATTACATCGAAGCCTGGAACCGGCGTGCGACGCTCTATTACATGCAGAACGATTATGGCCGCTCGCTCGCGGACATTCAGCAAGTGCTGATCCGAGAGCCCCGCCATTTCGGCGCGCTCGCCGGCCTCGGCATGATCATGCAGGAGGTCGGGGACGAGAGGCGCGCGCTCGAGGCCTACCGCAAGGCGCTCGCCGTCAATCCGCACCTGGAAAAGATCCCCGACCAGGTCAAGGCGCTGACCGAGAAGGTCGAAGGCCGCGACATCTAGCTACAACTCGATCATTTCTTGAGCGATCGCGGCCGGCGCGGATTAACCACGATCCGAGCCGGGGCGTTGCAAGGACTATTGCGGGGCCTGTTGCAGGCCTACCTGCATGGCAGGAGCGAAAGCCATGAAGCATTTGATGGTCGCAGCGACGTTGCTGCTCGCGTCGGGGACGGTGAGCTTCGCCGACGGACTGTTCTGGGTGGTCGGCAACCGTGCCACCGGCAAATGCGCCATCGTGACCAGCAATCCAGTCATCATTGGCGACATCTGGTTCGGCGACGGTCCCTACAAGTCCAGGGCCGATGCCAAGCTTGCGCGCTCGACGATTCGCGTCTGTCCCCCGGTCACGCCCGAGGAAGAAAAGCAGGAGGAGGGGGCGAACTAGGCTGCGCTTAATGCAGCACGCTGCTGCCGCGCTCGACCAGGCCGCGGTCGGCGGCTGCGGCGTAGGCCTTTGCCAGCTCGGTCTCGAGATGCTCGTTGATCAGGAGCAGCGCCCGCACCGCACCGCGCAGGTCGCCGTTGCAGCTCGCGACGATTTCGTCGATTGCAGTATCGTTCGATCTGAAGCTCATCGAAAATTCTCCGGTTCAAACCAGGACAATCCTGCCGGTCTTTCCCGCATCCCCTGATGTTGCGAGGAGGATCGGCGCCCACCCGCGCCTAGATGGCGGAACCGACCATGGCGATTATATGGAAGCTGCGATGACGCCCGCATGAAGCTGGTCCGAAGCTTGCGTGCGGCTTTGAATAGCCCTGATTTCATTGAGTTTTCTCGATCGGCAATTATGCACATATCCACAGCCCCTGCATTTTCAGTGGAAGCGCGCACCGCCGGCGGCGAAACTGCCGGCCGAGCAGACCCGTAACTGCCCCGTGCCCAGGATCACCCGGATTCTCTCCATGATCGTGATGTCAGTCGTGACGGCGCTGGTCCTGCTGGCGCTGCTCACGCAGGCCGGAATCGTCGCCGTGCAGCGGGCCTTTCCGCCGCAGGGGCGCATGGTCGATGTCGAGGGCGCCGCGCTTCACGTCGTCGAGATCGGCCCGCGCGAGGCCGCCCCGCCGATCGTGATGCTGCACGGCGCGAGCTCCAACCTCGAAGCGATGCGGCGGCCGCTCGGCGATCTCCTCGCCCGGGATCATCGCGTGATTCTGATCGACCGCCCCGGCCATGGCTGGAGCACGCGCGCAAGCCGGCAGGATTCGACGCCGCAGATTCAGGCGCGCATGATCGACGAGGCGCTCGGCAAGCTCGGGATCGATCGCGCGGTCTTCGTGGTGCATTCCTGGAGCGGCGCCCTCGGCGCGCGGATCGCGCTCGATCACCCGCGCCGCGTGGCAGGTCTCGTGATGCTCGCGCCCGTCACGCATCCCTGGCGCGGCGGTGTCGGGCGCTACAACGAGATCATCGCAACGCCCGTGATCGGCCCGCTGCTCGCCTACACCATCACGCTGCCGCTCGGCTATTTCATCACCGAAGCCGGGGCCCGCAACGTGTTCCTGCCGCAGACCATGCCGGATGGTTTCGTGCAGGACTCCGCGACGCCGCTCTTGCTGCGCCCGCGCGAGTTCATCGCCAATGCCTATGATCTGGTGACGCTGAAGGAGTCGGTCGCCGCGCAAGTCGCGCGCTATGGCGCGATCACGGCGCCTGTTACGATCATCGCCGGCGAGCCCGACAAGACGGTGAGAACCAATATCCACGCGCGTCCGTTCGCCGCGGCGGTGTCGAATGCAAAGCTGATCGTGCTGCCCGATCTCGGCCACATGGTGCAGAACGCCGTGCCGGATCTCGTGAAGGCGGAGATCGAGACGATGATCGGAAACATCGCCCCGGCGCAGGCGGTCGCCGACTAAAGCGTTTTCGAGCGAAGTGGAAACCGGTTCGCGCGAAAAAACGTGTCAGAACAAGAAAGCCAGAGCTTCGATTCTGGTCCGATCAGAACCGAAGCTCTAGCGTCCGCCTCGTGCGGTTACTGCTTGATCTTCCCGTCCTTGTCGTATTGGGCAAGGAAGGCCCAGAGATTGTTGATCTCGGTCTCGTTCTTGATGCCGGCGAACGCCATCTTGGTGCCGGGGATCTTGGCCTTGGGATCCTTGATGTATTCCTTGAACGTGGCCTCGTCCCAGGTGATGCCGGAATTCTTGTTGGCGTCCGTGTAGCTATAGCCCTCAACCGCGCCCGACTTGCGGCCGTTGAGGCCGTTGAGCTCCGGGCCAACCTTGTTCTTGGCGCCTTCGCCGATCGCGTGGCAGGCCAGGCACTTGTTGAACGATGTCTTGCCGGCCGCGACATCCTGCGCCATCGCGGCGGGTGCGGTGGCAATGACGGTGAGGATTGTCACCGCGCCGAAAGTCAGTTTTGTCATAAGTGTGCTCTTCGTCTCTTCCCGGGTCAGATGGAGGGTCGTGGTTTTGGCAGGTCCGGTGCAAGTGGACAAGCCGCGAAACTCTGACAGGTTTCCTGCTAGCAGACTTGCCCCAGAGAGAACTTGCGCTGCAACAAAGCAATGCGACCTTCGGAGGACCTACCCAAAGTCCGCAAGACATGATTGATTTGCCGAGATAATTCCATCCGTCGGACGAAGGCTTCTTAAAATGGCCATCATGATGCCCGCAAGCGACCAGGCCGTGCTGGCGCGTCGCAGCGAAATCGTCGCCGCCTTGCGCGCAATCGTGCCGGGCGAGGGCGTGATCGACAGCCTCGCCGAGATGCGGGCCTATGAATCCGACGGGCTGACCGCCTATCGGCAGCCGCCGATGGTTGTGGTGCTGCCCGATACGACCGAGCAGGTCTCGCTCGTCCTGAAATATTGTGCCGCGCAAGGCATCAAGGTGGTTCCGCGCGGCTCCGGCACCTCGCTGTCCGGTGGCGCGCTGCCCCTCGAGGACGGCGTGCTGCTCGGCCTCGGCAAGTTCAAGCGCATCCGCGAGATCGATTTCGACAACCGCGTCGTCGTCACCGAGCCCGGCGTCACCAACCTCGCAATCAGCCAGGCGGTCGCCCATGCCGGCTTCTATTACGCGCCCGATCCGTCCTCGCAGATTGCCTGCTCGATCGGCGGCAACGTGGCGGAAAATTCCGGCGGCGTGCACTGCTTGAAATACGGCATGACCACCAACAACGTGCTCGGCTGCGAGATCGTGCTGATGAGCGGCGAGATCCTGCGCATCGGCGGCAAGGGCTGCGAGAATCCCGGCTATGACCTGATGGGCGTCATCACCGGTTCCGAGGGCCTGCTCGGCGTCATCACGGAGATCACGGTGCGCATCCTGCAGAAGCCCGAGACGGCGCGCGCGCTGATGGTTGGCTTCGCGCAGGTCGAGGCGGCCGGCGAATGCGTGGCGCGCATCATCGGCGCCGGCATCATCCCCGGCGGCATGGAGATGATGGACAAGCCCGCGATCCACGCCGCGGAGGCCTTCGTCCATGCCGGCTACCCGCTCGATGTCGAGGCACTGCTCATCATCGAGCTCGACGGGCCCAAGATCGAGGTCGACGAGCTGATCACGCGCGTCGAGGCCATTGCGAACGCCTGCGGCTCGACCACCTGCCAGATCTCGACTTCGGAGGCCGAGCGCAACCTGTTCTGGGCCGGCCGCAAGGCCGCGTTCCCCGCCGTGGGCCGCATCTCACCCGATTATCTCTGCATGGACGGCACCATCCCGCGCGGCGCGCTGCCGAAGGCGCTGGCGCGCATCCGCGAGCTCTCGGAAAAGTACCAGCTCGGCTGCGCCAACGTGTTCCACGCCGGCGACGGCAATCTGCACCCCCTGATCCTCTACGATGCCAACAAGCCCGGCGAGATCGAGCGCGCCGAAGCCTTCGGCGCCGATATCCTGCGCGCCTGCGTCGAGTTCGGCGGCGTGCTCACCGGCGAGCACGGCGTCGGCATCGAGAAGCGCGACCTCATGCCCGACATGTTCAGCGAGATCGACCTCAACCAGCAGCAGCGCCTGAAATGCGCCTTCGACGCGCAGGGCCTGCTCAATCCCGGAAAAGTATTTCCGACCCTGCACCGCTGCGCCGAGCTCGGCCGCATGCACGTCCACGCGGGCAAGCTGGCGTTCCCGGATTTGCCGCGGTTCTAGGTCGCCTACTGCGCCAGAGCCAGGATGCCGCCGGCAAATGCGTGCCACGCCGCCGTTTCGCTGACCGGCCAGTTGAGCACCTTCACCGCCAGAAGCGCGAGCGTGCCCGTGATGTATATCGGATGCACGCGGCCCTCGGCGCGCCAGTCGCGCACCATGGCGACGACAAGCAGAATGGAGGCGACCACAGCAGGCGCGATCGTCACGGGCACCGGCGGCGGGCCGGACGGTCCTGATGGTGCGAGGAAGGTCAGGAACCAGCGCGCGATCGCGGCGTCGAGGATCGAGACCGCCGCGAGCAGCATCAGGCGCTTGTGAACCTCGAGCCTGCGCGTGTTCATGATGGCGAGCGCGAACACCACGGCAAAGAATGTGATGCCGCTCAGCGGCACGATCGAGAAGGCGATGCCTGCATCGGCCTGTCCGAGCGCCGCGGCGTTCTTCATCGAGGTCACGGACGCGAAGAAGCCAGAAATGACCATCGCGGTCGCAAGCGAGACGCCGACGATGCCGAACGAGCGGTGATTGACCACGCGGCCGGAGGCCGCGAGCCAGGTCTGGAGCACGAAATAAAGCGACCAGGTGAAGAACAAGAGTCCGTGAAAATGGATCACCGGGCTTGCGGACAATGTCCGGTGAGCGAGCGGCACCCAATAGGTCGGTGCGAAGCCGAGAAAGGCAGTGGCGGCGCAGGCGAGCGCCATGTGGAGATAAAAATATCGTGCAGGCGACGCATCACGCGCGCGTACACGACGGTCGTCAATCAGGGTCGTCATCAGGGGTGAGTCTGGAGAGGCGGGGTTTGGTTCAAGCTGCGGGATGCTGTGTGTGACTCGGCGCACATTGCAGAGCGCCCAAACTCTTGTCGGGACGACAGCGGAGAGACATCATCCGCCCGCGCTCAATTCTGCGCGATCGAGCTCCTCCTCGAGCCGATGAAACGCATCGTCGCCGATCACCTCGGTGGCGCGCAGGTCGAAGATCGCCTTGCGCGCGGCCTCGATAGCGCGGCGGCGCAGGGGATCGGCGGGCAGTTCGCCGTTGCTGATGCCGCCGTTGGGATCGGTCTCGGCCTGCATCAGGATGGCGCGATATTCGAGCCGCAGGATTTCCGCCTCCTCCGACGGATCGCTCTCGATCGCATCGAGCGCGGCGCGATAGGCCACGGCGCGGCCGCGGGCGACCTCGATGCCGACGGGATCGTCGTCCTTGAGGTTGAAAGCGAGGATCAGCGGCCGCAGCGTCAGGCCCTGGATCACCAGCGATCCCAGCACCACCGCAAACGCGATGAAGACGATGAAGTCACGATAGGGAAAGTTTTCCGGCAGGGCAAAGGCGGTGGCGAGCGTTACGAGGCCGCGCATGCCGCACCAGGAGATGATGAGCCCGCCCTTGGGCGAGGCCACCTGCTGCGGATCCTTGGGATGATAGAGCCCCTGCGCGATCAGCACCCGCAGGCTCGTGCGATAGAACGTCACCCAGAACAGGCGTACCAGGATCACCGTAAGCAGGATCCAGGCGGCGGCCACGCAATATTCCCAGCGCACGTCCGCATCCAGCCGCGTCCAGATCGGCCGCATCTGCATGCCGATCAGCATGAAGGCGAGCACGTTGAGCACGAACACGGTCGTCTCCCACACCGCATAGGACGGCACCCGCAGCCGCGCCGGGATGCGCGCCGGTGCGGTGCGCGCGACCGTGATGGCGTAGACCACGATGGTGAGGATGCCGGAGAGACCGAGATGCTCGGCGGCGATCCAGACCATGAAGGTGGTGGCGAACTGCACGATGATGGCGCTCGGCGCCTCCGTCACCCGCTCCATGAACAGCGGAATGATGCGGCCTGCGGCCAGACCAGCGATGACGCTGCCGACCAGCGCCAGCGCCATGGTCGGGGCGACCTGGCTCCAGGTCAGATGCTCGGTGGCGACCGCGCCGACGGCGATGCGATAGATCAGCAGCGCGCTGGCATCGTTGAGCAGGCTTTCGCCCTCCAGCACCTTGACCATGCGGTGGGGCAGTTTGACCTGGCTCAGGATCGCAACCGCAGCGGCCGCATCCGGCGGCGCCACGATGGCGCCGAGCGCGACCGCGGCGGCCCAGGGCATGTCGGGCATCAGCCGGTGCGCGACATAGGCCACGGCGGCCGTGGTCAGGCCGACCGCGGCCACCACCAGGGTCGAGACCGGAACCCAGTTCTTGCGAAGGTCGCGCAGCGACGTGTCGAAGGCGGCATCGAGCAGGACCGGCGCGACAAAAAGGGCAAGGGCGAGGTCCGGCTCCAGCGTCCAGGACGGGCTCGACGGCACGAAGGCGATCAGCGCGCCGCCGATGGCGAGAAAGGTCGGGTAGGGCACCTTGATCCGCCGCGCCAGCGCCGATAAGCCAACCGCGCCGAGCAGCAACACAATGATCCATTCGAATGTCGACACGATGATCCCCGAAGCCGATTTCAGCGGCGCCACAAGCTAGCACCAATCCGGCCGTATGATGGATAGTGCGGCTTCAAGGCAAGAGCTTAACATCGACGACAAGGCTTCGACTGCAACGCATGCGTTTTCTCATTCAGCTGATCGGCGCCGGACTGCTCTATGCGCTATCGTTCGCCCCGGCCGATGCCGCGACCGGCGGCGAGCCGGTGGCTGTGACGCAGGTCGATGTCGCGCCCTGCCTCGCCGCGGCCGCAGCCGATGACATGGACAAGGCCGCCACGGCCTGCGCCGAAGTGATCGACAACGAGAAGACGACGAAGGCCGATCTGATCAAGGCTCTGATCGCGCGCGGTGCGCTCTATGCGCGGCACAATCAGGTGGACCATGCCATCGCCGACGACAGCCGTGCTCTTCTGCTCGATCCCGGCCTTGCCGACGTCTTCAATGCGCGCGGCGAACTCTGGCTGAAGAAGGGTGACAAGCCGAAGGCGGTGCAGGATTTCGGCGCAGCGCTCAGGATCGATCCGAACCACGAGAAGGCCAAAGCCAATCACAAGGCGATGGCGCGCGAGATCGAGCGGATCGGCGCGCAGATGGCGGTCGCCGGCAAGCCCAGCTTCAATTGCGGGCGAGCGCGTCGGGCGGTGGAACGGGCGATCTGCGGCAATCGCGAGCTCGCCGATCTCGATCGCGAGGTCTTTGCCTCCAATGCCCGTGTGATCCGGGAGGCGCGCAATGCGGCCGAGGCCAAAGCGCTCCAGCGCGAGCAGGTCGAGTTCATCGCGCGCCGCAATGCCGATTTCGGCCGGCCGGGATACGACCTGAAGAAGGCGATGCAGCAGCGCTTGCAGCGGCTGAACGGTGTGGATGGATATTGAGATTTTCGCCTCTCCCCGCAAGCGGCAGGGCAATCGCATTTGAATATTGCAGGGGTCGTCATGCCCGGGCTTTGTCCCGGGCATCCACGTTCTTTGTGCCGTGTGAAAAGGCGTGGATGGCCGGGACGAGCCCGGCCATGACGCTGTGGAGACAGCCGGTGCCCACAGCCACATCTCATATGCGATAGTCCTGCCCAAGCAGGGCGAGGGAGAGCCGGCAGCGCTCCGTCCCTCCCAGGCCCGGTTTGAACCCATCGCTTGCCAGCTGCGACAACGGTGAGAACCCGACGTCACGGAGCCCTATGTCATGTGCGGCACTCACGCCTCCGCGCAAGCGCTTTCGCCTGCCAAAATCTCGCTTCGCGCCCTCTTTCTCGGCGCGGCCATGAGTTTCGTTCTCGCGGCTCCCGCCGCGGCGAGCACCGAGTGCGTGCTGGGAAGCAAGGCCGCCCCGGTCGAGTTGATCTCCGCGTGCAGCGCCATCATCGACCAGACCGCCAATTCGGCCGCCGAACGCAGCGCGGCCCTCGTCGTCCGCGCCGAAGCCAATGCGCAGACCCTTGGAGGCCAGTCACAGGCGCTGCGGGATCTCGACCGCGCCATCGCGCTCGACGGCAAGAACGCGAAGGCCTGGCGCGTGCGCGGCGATCTCCTGCGCGAGGCCGGCGGCGATCTCAACCGCGCCGCGGCGGATCTGACCAAGGCGATCGAGCTCGACCCGCAGGATGCCGAAGCTTACGAGCTGCGCGGCGTCGTCTACACCAATCAGCGCCGCCTCGACCGCGCACTCGCCGATTACGACCAGGCGATCAAGCTGAAGCCGGACGATGCGCAAGCCTGGTCCGACCGCGGTGTGGCCTATTATCTCGGCGGCGACAACGAGAAGGCGATCAGAAATTTCGACGAGGCGCTGCGGCTCGATCCCAACCGCGCGCGCACCTACACCAATCGCGGCGCGGCCTACAAGAAGCTCGGCCAGCTCGACAAGGCGGTCGCCGACGACGGCGAGGCGATCAGGCTCGACCCGAAGGTGCCGGAATATTACGACAACCGCGGCCTGACCTATGCTGCGATGGGCGAGTACGACAAGGCGATTGCCGATTACGACCAGGCGATCCGGCGGGAGCAGCGCGCCAATTTCCTGACCAACCGCGGCGATTCCTACCAGTTCAAGGGCGAGCTCGGGGCTGCACTGAGCGACTACGAGGCCGCGCTGAAGCTCGATCCGAATTTCGCGAAGACCTACAACAACCGCGCGGTGCTCTACAAGAAAATGGGCGAGCGCAAGAAGGCGCTGGCCGATTATGAGACGGCGCTGAAGCTGGATCCCGGCAATGAGAATGCAGCGAACGGCCGCCGCAGCATGATGGCCGAGATCGCCAGGTTCGGCGCGGCGTCGCCGGGCCCAATGCATGCGCGCTCAGCCGACGATAGCGGTCCCTCCTTCAAGTGCGCCACCGCCAAGCGTGAGGTCGAGAAAGTGATCTGCGCCGATCCGCAGCTCGGCGTGCTCGACCGTCAGATCGCCGAGACCTATGAACGCGTGCTGAGGGCTTCCAAAGGACGTTCCGCTAGCGACCTGCGCAAGACCCAGCGCGAGTTCCTCACGACGCGCAATGCGAGCTTCCGCCGCCCCGGATACGATCTGAAGAAGATCATGCAGGACCGCTTGCAGCGGCTGAACGCGATGGAGAGCTGAGAGGCGAAGGAGCTGAAGCCTTGCGGCTGGTTCCGTAACCTCTCCCGCCTGCGGGAGAGGTCGACGCGCTCGGAGAGCGCGGCGGGTGAGGGCTCTCTCCTCTTGGGGACCTCATGGATCTTGCACGATCCCAACGCGGAGACACCCCCACCCCAACGAGGGAGCCGACTGCCGATGCCGCGCAAGCTTCACACCTCTCCGCCAAAAACCCATCCTTTTCACCTTGAACCGCGGCCCGTTCCCGGGAAAATGGGCTCCAACAAGGCCGGCAATTGATCCTGGTCATGGCGGGGCGCCTGTCCTGCCACGAGGTTCAAGCCAGGTGAATCAAGGGAACGGGAGCGCGGGAATGAATATCCAGGGCAAAAGCAGCTATCATGAAGTCCATGCGCGCTCGCTGGCCGATCCCGAGGGCTTCTGGGCCGAGGCGGCGAAGGAGATCGACTGGATCGAGCCTGCGACGAAGGTCTTCGATCCCTCGCAAGGAACCTACGGCCGCTGGTTTGCCGGCGGCGTCGTCAACACCTGCTACAACGCCCTCGACCGCCACGTCGAGCGCGGCCGCGCCGACCAGGTCGCACTGATCCATGATTCGCCGCTGACGGGCTCGGTCACCAAGCTCACCTATGCCGAACTGCTGAACGAGGTCCGGGCGCTCGCCGCAATCATGCAGGATTTCGGCGTCGCCAAAGGCGATCGTGTCATCCTCTATATGCCGATGGTGCCGGAGGCGGTGGTCGCGATGCTCGCCTGCGCGCGGCTCGGTGCGGTGCACTCGGTGGTGTTCGGCGGCTTTGCCGCGAAGGAGCTTGCCACCCGCATCGACGATGCGCAGCCCAAGCTGATCCTGTCCGCTAGCTGCGGCATCGAGCCCGGCCGCATCGTGCAGTACAAGCCGCTGCTCGACGAGGCGATCAAGCTTGCCAGCAGCAAGCCGAAGGCCTGCATCGTGCTGCAGCGTCCGCAGCTCACCTGCGAGATGACGCCGAGCCGCGATTACGACTGGGCCAGCCTGCGCCGCAAGGCGCTGAACGACGGCAAGCGCGCGGCTTGCGTGCCTGTCGCCGCGACAGACCCGCTCTACATCCTCTATACCTCGGGCACAACAGGCGTGCCGAAGGGCGTCGTGCGCGACAATGGCGGGCATCTCGTCGCGGTGAAATGGTCGATGTTCAACCTCTATGGCGTCAAGCCGGGCGAGGTCTGGTGGTGCGGCTCCGACATCGGCTGGGTGGTCGGCCACAGCTACATCGTCTACGGCCCGCTGCTGCATGGCGCGACCACGATCATGTACGAGGGCAAGCCGGTCGGCACGCCCGACGCCGGCGCGTTCTGGCGCGTGATCTCCGAGCACAAGGCGGTGGCCTTCTTCACCGCGCCGACGGCCTTCCGCGCCATCCGCAAGGAAGACCCGGAAGGGAAATTCATCCGGCAGTACGACCTCTCGAAATTCCGTACCCTGTTCCTCGCCGGCGAGCGCGCCGATCCGCCGACCGTGGAATGGGCGGAGCAGCAGCTGAAGGTACCGGTGATCGACCATTGGTGGCAGACCGAGACCGGCTGGTGCATCGCCGGCAATCCGGTCGGCCTCGGCATGCTGCCGGTGAAGCACGGCTCGCCGACGGTGCCGATGCCGGGCTATCAGGTCGATGTCGTCGACGAAGCGGCAAAGCCGGTCGGCCCCAACACCATGGGCTCGATCGTCATCAGGCTGCCGATGCCGCCGGGCTGCCTGCCGACGCTGTGGAATCAGGACGCGCGCTTCAAGGAGGCTTACCTGAGCGAATTCCCCGGCTATTACAAAACCTCCGACGCCGGCTACAAGGACGAGGACGGCTATATCTTCGTGATGGGCCGCACCGACGACATCATCAACGTCGCCGGGCATCGCCTCTCCACCGGCGGCATGGAGGAGATCCTGGCCTCGCATCCCGATGTCGCCGAATGCGCCGTGCTCGGCGTCAAGGACGCGATCAAGGGCGAGGTGCCCTGCGGCTTCCTGGTGCTGAAAGCGGGCGTGAAGCGCCCGCCGGCCGAGATCGAGAAGGAGATCGTCGCGCTGGTGCGCGACAAGCTCGGCCCGGTCGCCGCGTTCAAGCTCGCCATCACCGTCGGCCGCCTGCCCAAGACGCGCTCCGGAAAGATTCTGCGCGGCACCATCAAGAAGATCGCCGACGGAGAATCCTGGACCATGCCGGCGACGATCGAGGATCCCAAGGCACTCGAGGAGATCGGCGAGGCGCTGAAGGGACGGATGTGAGGCGAAGCGTCATCCCGGGGCGGGAAGGGCGTTGCTTCACCGCTCTCCACTGTCATCGCCCGCCTGTGCGGGGAACGACAGCGAGCGTGGAACGGCGTCCAGGGACTTACAATCTCCGCATTCCGCGCTAAACAGGGCCGGCCGATAGGGGACCTCGTATGCCACTTGCCGCCGCGCCACGCCTGCTGACCGCCTTAGCTCTCGCCGTCGCTCTCTCCGCCTGCTCGGCGCGCTACCAGAATCCGGTGGCGGCGGGCGGCGATGATGACGACGCCGTCTGCCAGAGCCGCGGCTATGCGCAGGGCTCGCCGGAATACGTAGCCTGCCGCAAGGACCGCGACGTCCAGCGCAACGCGGCCACCGCGCGCGCCGACCGCCGCCAGCGCGATCTCGGCGAGTACATGCTGAACAACCCCGTGCGCCCGTGATGTGAGCTGCGGCACTATGCTGCCGCGCCACCCGCTTCGCATTCGCGGTTTCCGTGACACATCTGCAACGCCGGGGGCCAAATCGCGTCGCGATAGTCCTGGTTTGATCGGCATCAAATCCTTCACCATCCTCTTTCTGCTCTGACGCTGATGTCGCGCAACGACGCGTCGACATGGTTGAAGGGGATTGAAAATGGATGGAACGATAAGAAACTTGGCGCGGGTCGCGACGCTCGGCGCGATGCTCGTGGGCACTTTTGCATCAGTGCAGGCGGCAGATCTGCCGGTCTACAAGAAGGCGCCGGTGCCGGTGGAGGCGTTCAATCCGTGGATGATCCGCCTGCGGGTGCTCGGCGTATTGCCGGATGCGGGCGGGAGCACCGTCAATGTCGCGGGCGTGCCTTCGCTGTCGTCGCCGAATTCAGGCCTGTCGATCAGCGACCAGGTCGTCCCCGAGCTCGACATCAGCTATTTCTTCACCAAGAACATCGCTGCCGAATTGATCCTGGGCGTGACCAGGCATTCGATCAGCGGCACCGGCTCGCTCGCGAATCTGCCGATCGGCAAGACCACGCTGCTGCCGCCGACGCTGACGCTGCAATATCACTTCGACCAGTTCGGCGCGTTCAAGCCGTATGTCGGCGCGGGCGTGAACTACACCGTGTTCTTCAACAATTCCGCGGCCAATGCGCCTTCCGCGATCGCCGGTCCGCCCGCGATCGTCGCCACCACCACCAACCTGCACGTCAGCAACGCCTGGGGCGGCGCCGTCCAGTTCGGCTTCGACTACATGATCGACCGGCACTGGGGTCTCAATGTCGACGTCAAGAAGCTCTGGCTGCGCCCGAACTACAGCGCCATCGTCTCCGGCCTGCCGGTCACCGGCACCGCGCATATCGATCCGTGGCTGGTCGGCGCGGGTGTGACCTACAAGTTCTGACCTGAAGCCCAGCTCGGGCGTACAAACAAAACGCGGCAGGTTTTCCTGCCGCGTTCGCGTTGATGGTGGATGAACGGGAGGAATTACTCCTCCTCGTCCTCGTGCTTCTTGCCGCCGAGCGTCTTCAGCTTGGCAAACACGGCGTCGACGTTGAGGTCGTCGCTGGACTTCTCCGCGGGCTCGTACTCGTCCTTGCGGGTGGTCTCGGAGGCCGGCAGCAGGGTGGCGCCGCCATAGGCTGCGTCGATCGGCTTCTCCTTCGCCGCGCGCTGCACCTCGAAATCGAGCTCGATCTGCGAGCACAGGCCGAGCGTGACCGGGTCGATCGGGGTCAGCGCCGAGGTGTTCCAGTGGGTACGGTCGCGCACGCTCGCGATCGTGCTCTTGGTGGTGCCGACCAGGCGCATGATCTGGGCGTCCTTGAGCTCCGCATGGTTGCGCAGCAGCCAGAGGATGGCGCTCGGGCGCTCATGGCGGCGCGAGACCGGGGTATAACGCGGGCCCTTGCGCTTGGGCTGGGGCGGCAGCACCACCTTGCTCTCCTGGAGGCGGAGCCGGTAGTCCGGGTTCTTCTCGCCCTTCTCGATTTCCTCGCGGGTCAGCTGGCCATTGGAGAGGGGATCCATGCCCTTGATGCCCTGGGCGGCGTCGCCGTCGGCGATGGCACGCACCTCGAGGGGATGCATCTTGGTGAAATCGGCGACCTGGTCGAAGGTCAGCGCGGTGTTGTCGAGCAGCCAAACGGCGGTCGCCTTGGGCATCAGAGGTGCGTTGCTCATGGCAAATCTCCTTTGTGCTTCGCCCACCCCTCTGGAGGCGAAACCGGTGGTCATCAGCGATGACAGGGAATTCGCGCTATATAAGCCCGGAGGGGGTAGCCATGCAATGGTTCTGCTATAGATAGTGCCTTGACACCGCCCGAAAGGGGGCCCAATTCCCTTTGAACCGCTGTAAGGTTCAAGCCGACAGTTTTAAGCCAAATTCCCATCCATCGACCGCCCCGGCAGAACGCGATCGGGTGATTCGGTCCCGAGATCGCTCAATGTCAGCCAAACCAGACCTCAAGATCGTGCTTTGTTCTCCCCGCGGCTTCTGTGCCGGGGTGGTCCGGGCGATCGACACCGTGGAACGGGCGCTCGATAAGTACGGCGCCCCCGTCTATGTTCGCCACGAGATTGTGCACAACAAGTACGTCGTCGATGGGTTGAAGAAGAAGGGCGCCATCTTCGTCGAGGAGCTCGCCGAAATCCCCGAGAATACCACCGCCCCGGTGGTGTTCTCGGCCCATGGCGTACCGAAATCGGTTCCGGCCGACGCCCAGTCCCGCAACCTGTTCTCGCTGGATGCGACTTGCCCGCTGGTGACCAAGGTGCATCGCGAGGCCGCGATCCATTTCAAGCGCGGCCGCGAGATCTTCCTGATCGGCCATTCCCACCATCCCGAGGTAGTCGGTACGCTCGGCCAGCTGCCGCCCGGCGCAGTGACCCTGATCGAGACCGCCGAGGATGCCAAGACCATCACGCCGAAGGACCCCAACAACCTCGCCTTCGTGACGCAGACCACGCTGTCGATCGACGACACCGCGGAGATCGTCGCGCTGCTCAAGGAACGCTTCCCCAACATCAACGGGCCGCACAAGGAAGACATCTGCTACGCCACCACCAACCGCCAGCTCGCGGTGAAGAAGGTGGCGCCGGTGGTGGACGCGCTCATCGTGGTCGGTGCTCCCAACTCGTCGAACTCGCAGCGCCTGCGCGAGGTTGCCGAGCGCGAGGGCTGCAAGATCGCGGTGCTGGCGCAGCGCGCCGCGGACCTCGACTGGACCAGGTTCGGCAACATCAAGAGCCTTGGCATCACCGCTGGCGCGTCCGCGCCTGAGGTGATCGTCGAGGAGATCATGGACGCCTTCGCCGAGCGCTACACGCTGCACGTGGAGACGGTCTCGGCCGCGGAAGAGAACGAGTTCTTCCCGTTGCCGCGTCAGGTGCGCCCCGAAGCTGCCGCCGAGTAGACCTTGATGGCGGTCTACACCGACGTCGCCGCCGACGAGCTTGCGGATTTCCTGAAGCAATACGATCTCGGCGAATTGCTCTCCTACAAGGGCATCGCCGAGGGCGTCGAAAATTCCAACTTCCTGCTGCACACAAGCAAAGGCTCGTTCATCCTCACGCTGTACGAAAAGCGCGTGGCAAGGAACGATCTGCCGTTCTTTCTCGCGCTGATGACGCATCTGGCCGAGCACGGCGTCAATTGTCCGCTGCCTGTGAAGGCAAGAGACGGCGAGGCG
Source organism: Bradyrhizobium sp. NBAIM08 (assembly GCF_020193935.1). Classification (NCBI taxonomy): domain Bacteria; kingdom Pseudomonadati; phylum Pseudomonadota; class Alphaproteobacteria; order Hyphomicrobiales; family Nitrobacteraceae; genus Bradyrhizobium; species Bradyrhizobium sp. NBAIM08. The sequence continues at coordinate 126,953 of NZ_JADYVR010000007.1, forward strand.
CTGCGCGAGCTGGCAGGCCGGCCCGCAGCGATCATCACCTTCCTCGAAGGCGTCTGGCCGCGCAAGCCGAACGCGACCCATTGCGCCGGGGTCGGCGAGGGGCTGGCGAAGATGCATCTGGCAGGCGCGAATTTTGCGATCAAGCGCACCAATGCGCTCTCGGTTTCCGGCTGGCGGCCGCTGTTCGACGCAGCTTCAAGCCGCGCCGACGAGGTGCAGCCCGGTCTGCGCGATTTTCTTGCCGCCGAACTTGATTATCTCTCGAGCGGCGTCTGGCCGAGCAACCTGCCCGAAGGCGTGATCCACGCCGACCTTTTCAACGACAACGTCTTTTTCCTCGGCGACAAGCTCTCGGGGATCATCGACTTCACCTTCGCCTGCAACGACATGCTGGCCTATGACGTCGCGATCTGCCTCAACGCCTGGTGCTTCGAGCCGGATCATTCCTTCAACGTCACCAAGGCGCGTGCCTTCCTCAACGCCTATGGCCGGGTGCGCAAGCTGAGCGAAGCCGAAGAGGCCGCGCTGCCGCTGCTGGCGCGGGGCGCGGCGATCCGCTTCCTGCTGACGCGGCTGGTCGACTGGCTCAACGTGCCCGCAGGCGCGCTGGTCAAGCCGAAGGATCCGCTCGAGTATGTCCGCAAGCTGCGCTTCCATCAGAGCGTGACGAGCGTGCGCGATTATGGGCTGATGCCGTCGGGGCTGGTGGCGTGAGCGAGCTACCCAATGTCACGATCTATACCGACGGCGCCTGCTCCGGAAATCCCGGGCCGGGCGGCTGGGGCGCGATCCTGAAGTTCGGCGACAAGGAGAAAGAGCTGAACGGCGGCCAGCCGCACACCACCAACAACCAGATGGAATTGATGGCGGCGATTTCGGCGCTCGAAGCGCTGAAGCGGCCGTGCACGGTCGACCTCTACACCGACAGCCAGTATGTCCGGCAGGGCATCACCGGCTGGATCTTCGGCTGGAAGCGCAACGGCTGGCGCACCGCCGACAAGAAGCCGGTGAAGAATGTCGAGCTATGGCAGCGCCTCGACGCAGCGCTGAAGCAGCACGAGGTCCGCTGGCACTGGGTCAAGGGCCACGCCGGCCACCCCGAGAACGAGCGCGCCGACCAGCTGGCGCGCGACGGCATCGTCATGGCGCGGTTGCAGCAGCGGGTGAGGGAGTAGGGGGCGCCATCGTCGCCTCATTCACCACTGTCATCGCCCGGCTTGACCGGGCGATCCAGTACTCCGATACGTTTCTGATTCAACCGAGAAGCCTCGGCGTACTGGATGCCCCGCCTTCGCGGGGCATGACAGCGTCATGTGTGGCTAAGACCGGTGGCGCCTCACAGCTGCCCGAGCAGCGTATCGCCGCCGGAGACCTCGACCTTGCCGGGCATCGCCTCGAGGTTCAGCTTCTTGACCACGCCGTCCTCGATCAGCATCGAATAGCGCTTGGAGCGGATGCCGAGGCCGTTGGCGGAGGCGTCCAGCTCCATGCCGATCGCCTTGGTGAAGTCGGCATTGCCGTCGGCGAGGAAGACGGCCTCGTCGCGCTGGTCGGTGTCGCGCTTCCAGGCGTTCATGACGAAGGCGTCGTTGACGGAGACGATGGCGATGGTGTCGACACCCTTGTCCTTCATGGCATAGGCGTTGAGGAAGATGCTCGGCAGATGCATCTTGTGGCAGGTGCCGGTATAGGCGCCGGGGACCGCGAACAGCGCCACCTTCTTGCCCTTGAAGATGTCGTCGGTGGTCTTCACCTGCGGGCCTTCCGCCGTCATCACGCGGAATTTCGCCTCGGGCAGCTTGTCGCCAATCTGGATCGCCATCGTCACTCTCCCTGAAAATCGGTCCCGCTTTTTAGACCGGGCGGCGGGCCTGCACAATATTGCCAGTGGCGGAAGCGGCGAGGATGGCGGCCGTTCACCGTGATGTCATCAGCCGGCAAAACCGCCGCCGTCGAGGAAGGCCTGCTCCTCCTCGGTGGTGTCGCGGCCGAGGAGACGGTTGCGGTGGGGAAAGCGGCCGAACCGCGCGATGATATCGGCGTGGTCGCGCGCGTATTTCAGGCTTTCGGTATTGTCGGTGTTTCGAAACAGCGCGACGCAATGCAACTGGTCGGCCAGGTGCTCGGAATGCATGAAGGGCAAATAGAGGAATTCCAGCAGGAGGGGATCGACCCTGCGATCGACGCCGCGCGCGATGGCGCGGCGGGCGACGTCGCGCGCCTGTGCGTCGCTGGCAAAGGCCTGCGGCGTGCCGCGAAACATGTTGCGGGGAAACTGGTCGAGCACGATGACGAGTGCCAGCACGCCGTCGTCGCTTGTCTCCCATGAGGCAAGCTCGCCGGCGGCTGCCTTCTGCCACAGCGAGAGAAAGCGGCGTCGTATCTCCGCATCGAAATCATCGCTGCGCTCGTACCAGCGTTGGCGCCCGGCCTCTCGCCAGAAGGCGAGAACGCCTGATGGCGTGATGTCGCGGGCGTCAGCCATGAATGGAGGCGCGCCTTACGCCGCCTCCGCCTTCTTCTCGTCGCGCAGCTGCCGACGCAGGATCTTGCCGACATTGGTCTTCGGCAGGTCATTGCGGAATTCGACGTGCTTGGGCACCTTGTAGCCGGTGAGCTGGTCGTGACAGAACTTGATCACGGCATCCGCCGTGAGGTTCGGATCCTTCTTCACCACGAAGGCCTTCACCGCTTCGCCCGACTTGGAATCGGGGATGCCGATCACGGCGCATTCGAGCACGCCTGGATGGCTCGCGATGACTTCCTCGACCTCGTTCGGATAGACGTTGAAGCCGGAGACCAGGATCATGTCCTTCTTGCGGTCGACGATCTTGATATAGCCCTTCTCGTCCATCACGCCGATGTCGCCGGTGCGGAAATAGCCGTCCGCGGTCATCACCTTGGCGGTCTCTTCCGGCCTGTTCCAGTAGCCCGACATCACCTGCGGGCCCTTGGCGCAGATCTCGCCCGCCTGGCCGAGCGGGACCTCGTTGCCCTCGTCGTCCCGGATCGAGATGTAAGTCGACGGCACGGGGATGCCGATCGAGCCGGCGAACTCGGTCGCAGTCGGCGGATTGCAGGTCAGGACAGGCGACGTCTCCGACAGGCCGTAGCCCTCGGCGATGCTGCAGCCCGTGATGTTCTTCCATTGCTCGGCAACGGGGCGCTGCACCGCCATGCCGCCGCCGTTCGAGATCTTCAGCTTGGAGAAGTCGAGCTTCTTGAAGTCGGGATGGTTCATCAAGGCGTTGTAGAGCGTGTTCACGGCCGGGAAGGTGTTGACCTGGTATTTCGCCAGCTCCTTGATAAAGCCGGGTATGTCGCGCGGGTTCGGGATCAGCAGGTTGCAGCCGCCGGCGCGCACAGCCAGCAGATAACAGGCCGTCAGCGCGAAGATGTGATAGAGCGGCAGCGCGCAGACGATCATGAGCTGCTCGACATGCGGCGGCGAAGCGAGCGCCGGCTGCAGCCAGGCATCGTTCTGCAAGACGTTGGCCACGATGTTGCGATGAAGCAACGTGGCGCCCTTGGAGACGCCGGTGGTGCCGCCGGTATATTGCAGGAAGGCGACGTCACCGGGCGACAGCTTCGGCTTGTTGAACGTCATGCCACGCCCGGCGGACAGCGCGTCGTTGAAGGAGACCGAGCCCGGCAACGACCAGGCCGGTACCATCTTTTTGACCCGGCGGACGACGAGGTTGACGATCACGCCCTTGAAGCCGAGCAGGTCGCCCATGCTGGCGACGATGACGTGCTTCACCTGCGTCTTCGCGATCACCTGCTCGACGGTGTGGGCGAAGTTCTCCAGCACGATGATCGCTTCGGCGCCCGAATCCTTCAGCTGGTGCTCGAGCTCGCGCGGCGTATAGAGCGGGTTGACGTTGACCACCGCGAAACCGGCGCGCAGCACGGCGGCCGTCGCGACCGGGTATTGCAGCACGTTCGGCATCATGATGGCGATACGCGCGCCACGCTGCAGCCCGCGGCCCTGCAAGTAGGCGGCAAGCGCGACCGACATCTGGTCGAGGTCGCGATAGCTGATCGACTTGTCCATGCAGATGAATGCCTTGCGGTCGGCGAACTTGGTGAAGCTCTCCTCCAGCAGGTCGACCAGCGATGCGTATTGCGTCGGCTCGATATCGGCAGGCACGCCGGGCGGATATTGCTTGAGCCAGATGCGCTCCATGGAAGACTCCCCTCATTGACCAGGGCCCGTTGTTCTCGGGCTTGCCTCGTTGTCGCCAGTATCCAGCTTGCCGGAACGGGTGGCAAGCCGTCGTGGCTTAGGGCAAAGGTCGGGCCGTCGCTACTGGAATCGTCGCAAAACGGTGCTGCCGCAGGTGCGAAGCGGGGCTGCGGTTTAGTGCAGAGCGGCGTTAACTGTTGTTGGCCGGTTTGGCCGCGGCGGGAGGCTTCGTCGCGGCGGGGGTCGTCGCTGCCTTGGGCTTGGCGGGCTTCGCCGCCTGATCGCCGCCGGCCGAAGGCTTCTCGGCGGGCTTCGCCACCGCATCCGGCTTGGTCGCGGCATGCTTGGCGCCAGCCGGCTTGGTTGCGGCCGGTTGGGGCGTGGCCGGCTTGGCCGCCTTGCCGTCAGTCGGCTTGGCATCCGGCTTGGCCGCCGCGGTCTTGGTGTCCTTGGGCTTATCGGCCGGCTTGTCGGCGGCGTCTGGCTTCTTGGCGACGCGCGGCTTCTTGGCGCGCGGCTTGGACGCGGCCTGCTGGTCGGCATCGGCTGCCACAGCGGCAATCAGGGCGGTGCCGGTGCGGGTCGGGCCGGTATAGACCAGCACGGGCTCGGTCGGAGCCGCAGCCGAGGCCATCAGCTCGGAAGCTTTCATCAGCGGCGGCTGCAGGCCTGCCGTGAAGAAGGTGAACTGGGCCGCGCCGCCGGTGGCGGAGCCCGATCCGGTCGCGCCGCCACTGGCCGCAATCAGCGCATCGTCGTCGTCGCTGGCCGGCCGCTTGCGGTTGGGTCCGCACATCTCGTCGCGCAGGTTCGGCGGCGTGGCATCGACCGGCACGAGATTGTCGACCGTGCCGAGCGAGGGGCGCAGCCAGGTGAGGTTGTCCGGAGCGAAGCCACGCTCCAGCAGCTGCGCCGCCTTCACCGCGCGTGCCGTGCCGGAGTTTGCACCGAGCACCACCGCGATCAGCCGGCGGCCGTTGCGCGTGGCCGAGGCGACGAGGTTGTAGCCGGAGGCGCAGATGAAGCCGGTCTTGAACCCGTCGGCGCCGGGATAGCGGCCGATCAGCTTGTTGAAATTGCCGGTGACGCGCTTGCCGAAGCGGATCGCCGGGATATGCATGTAGTACTCGTATTCCGGCAGGTCGCGCAGGAAAGACCGCGCCAAGATGCCGAGGTCGCGCGCAGAGGTGATCTGGCCTTCGGCGGGCAGGCCGTTTGGATTGACATAGCTCGTCTGCGCCATGCCGAGCTTCCTCGCGGTGTCGTTCATCACCGCGGAGAAGCCGTCGACCGAGCCGCTGACGCCTTCGGCGAGCACCACGGCCATGTCGTTCGCCGACTTGACCATCATCATCTTCAGCGCGTTGTCGACGGTGACTTGGGTTCCCGGGCGGAACCCCATCTTCGATGGCGATTGCGAGGCCGCGGTCGGCGACACCGTGAGCAGCGTGTCAAGCGTCAGCCTGCCGTCCTTGACCGCCTTCAGCGTCACATAGGCGGTCATGATCTTGGTGACGGAGGCCGGGTACCAGGGAAGGGTCGCGTTTTCGGCCTGCAGCACCTTGCCGCTATCGGCCTCGATCAGCAGGAGCGCTTCGGCGCTCGCCGTGCGCGGCGCGAGCATCGCGGCACAGGCGAGCGTCGCAGCGAACAGGTTGAACAGGGATTTGCGAAGCAGCGGGCGAAGGGCGTGCACTATCCGATTCCGGTCCTTGGAGATCCGCCTGATACGGCCGGTTCTCGTGATCTGATTGTCGGTTCTGAAATCCAGCGCCGCCGCTTGCGGCGTCGCAAACCTATACCGGCTGGTGCGTCGAGAATAGGGGGATCGGCGCGGTATTCCGCAACGAAGTAGGCCGAATTTCGACGGTCCTCTCGGGACTTGCTAGGGGGATTTGACAGCTGTCGCGGCAGCCTCGGCGGCCGTCACGCTGGCCCGTGCGTTCTCCTGCACCATGAACTGGGCCTTGGCCATCTCGGCAAAATGGCCGCCTTTGGCCACGAGTTCATCGAAAGTTCCGGTTTCGATCACCCGCCCATTCTCGAACACCAGGATGCGCGTGGCGTTGCGGATGGTGGAGAGGCGATGGGCGATCACGAAGGTGGTGCGGCCCCTCATCACTTCGTCGAGAGCGGCGTTCACCTTGACCTCGGTGACCGCGTCGAGCGCGGAGGTCGCCTCGTCCAGGATCAGGATCGGCGGATCCTTCAGCAGGGCGCGGGCGATCGAGAGCCGCTGCCGTTCGCCGCCGGAGAGCATGCGGCCGCGCTCGCCGGCATTGGTCTCGAAGCCGCCGCTGCGTTCGATGAATTCCAGCGCCTGCGCGCGCTCCGCCGCCTTACGCATCTCGGCCTCGGTCGCATCCGGCTTGCCGACGCGCAAGTTCTCCGCGATCGAGCGGTTGAACAGCAGCGCTTCCTGGAACACGACACCGATGTTCCGCCGCAGCGAGGTCAACGTGACGCCGCGCACGTCCATGCCGTCGATCTTGATGACGCCGGATTGCGGATCGAAGGCTCGGTGCAGGAGCGCAATCGCGGTGGACTTGCCGGCTCCGGTCGGGCCGACCAGCGCAATGGTCTGGCCCGGCAGCGCGGTGAAGGTGAGGTCCTCGATCGCCGGCCGCTTGCCGTCATAGGAGAACGTGACGTCGTGGAACTCGACGAGGCCCGACAGCCTGCCGGCATCGATTGCGTCGGGCCGGTCGTGCACCGCGGGCACGGCGTCGAGCACATTGAAGAACTCGCGCAGCCGCGGAGCTTCCATGAACACGTTGTTGATGAAGCTGACCACCTGCTCGAGCTTCTGGATCAGCAGCGTCGCGAAGCTCACGAACATCACGATCTCGCCGATCGAGGTCAGGCCCTGGTCGTGCAACGCGATGCCGAGGGTGAAGATCGCGAGCACCGTGATGGTGGTGGAGGCGCGCGTGATCACCGTGACCAGCGCCCACCACGACAACACCGGCATCTGCGCGGCCAGCAGCTCGTCGGCGACCGAGCGCAGCCCCTTGACCTCGGATTCGACGCGCACGAAGCTCTGCACCAGCGCGACGTTGCCGAGCGCATCAGACGCGCGCGCGGAGAGCTCGCTGTAGTGCTCCTCGACCGCCATCTGCATGCCGAAGGTCCTGCGCACCACGAAGGTGGTCAGCGCCGTGAAGACGATGCAGAGCACGAACAAGAGGATCGCCAGCCGCCAGTTCAGGTAGAGCGACAATGGCAGCAGCACCAGGACCGAAAGGATCGCGGCAAAATGCTCGCGGAAAAAGCCGAGCCACAGCCGCCACAGCGCGTCCGTGCCGTTGAGCATGACCTTCATCAGCCGGCCGGAATGGGTGCCGGAGTGGAAGGTCAAGGGCAGCTGCAGGATGTGCTCGAAATAGTCGGTCAGCACCGCCTGGCGCTGGCGATGCGAGAGCCGGTCGGCCTGCAAGGCCACCAGCGCGCTGCAGACGATGGTGAACAGTCCGAACGCGACCCAGGCGACCAGGAACGGCCAGGCCGAGCTCGAGCCGGCCACGGTCTTGCCCGAGAGCACGTCGACGATCCGGCCGAACAGCACGGGCTCGGCGAACTGCGATCCCGCCAGCAGGAGGTTGGCGACCGCGAGCAGCCAGCCCAGCCGCGCCTCCTTGCCGAGCAGCTCGAGAACGCGGGTGTAGAGACGGAGGATGGACATGTGGGCGAGGGACTCGGCGACGAGGGAGCCCACATTCTAAGCAGGGACCGCCGCGAGATACAGCGCAAGCTTTCAGTTTTGCTCAGTTGATCAGCCGCTCTGCCCGCGGCGGCAGGAACTGGCCGTCGAAGACGTCGCGAGCCGTCGGCCTTTTGCGGAATTTGAAGTCCCGCGCGATCTGATCGATCGAACGTTCCAGGCGCGCCGGCTCGACGCCGCCGAGGCCGTAGCGCTTGACCTCGTCGGTCAGGATATTGTCGGCAAGGACCGCATGCAGGCGCTTCAGCTCCAAATTGCGGTCGCCGTCCTCGATGCGGCTCGCGGCCTCCTCCGCCGCACGCGCCGGCTCCCTGGCCGTCGCGGTGATGCCCGCGATCAAGGCGCGGACGAAGCCTTTCACGGCATCCGGCTTCGCTGCGGCGAAGGCGGTGTTGGCGACCACGGCAAAGCCGTAGGCCTCACAGCCGTAGTCCGCATAGCGCAGCACGACGAGATCGGCTTCGGGTACGCCGCGATCACGCAGGTTCACCGCCGAGAGATAGCTGAACCCGGCGACGGCATCGACCTGTCCTGCGGACAGGATCGGCTCGCGCACCGCGGCACTGATCTTGTGGAATTTGACGTGCGATGCCTTGATGCCGTTCTGCTGCGCCAGCGCCGGCCACAGCCGCATCGACAGATCGCCGTCGGCAACGCCGACGGTCTTGCCGTCGAGGTCGGGCAGGAGACGGATGCCGCGGCTTTTGCGCGCGACGATCGCGTAAGGCGCGCGGTCGAACAGCACGAACACGGCCTTGACCGGCGCCGCGTCGTCCTTGTCACGAAAGCGTATCAGCTCGTTGATGTCGACGAGCGCGAGCTCGCTGTCGCCTTTGGCGAGCCGTGCGAGCGCCTCTGGCGATCCGCTCGCGCTGTTGAACGACACGTTGAGATGCTCGGCGCCGAACCTGCCGTCCTTCGCCGCAAGGAAGAATGGCGCCATGCTCGCATCGATAGGACGGTCGAAGGTGAAATGGATGGCGGTCGAGGGAGTGCCGCTCTCGGCCGCAATGCATTCGCGCACCGTCGATGCGGTGAACGCGATTGCAAGGGCCAAAAGGTATTGAAGGGCGATCGTCTTGAATCCGGACATCGGTCGCGCCGGCCCCGCAATGTTATGGTTTCGTGACGCTTGGCAAGCGCCGGCCCGCGACGAACGTGCGCGCGCGAACATGAACGGCGGATGAGCGGGCTTGCGGCATCGTTACGCAACCCCGTTCAGCTTGTGTTGGGGTTGGGGAACCTACTTAGGTGGTGAGTGTTTGACTGACATCAGCCTGTCGTCAGGCACAATCCGAGGTCCCAAGGAGGGTCCAGATCATGTTTGACAGCCTTTCGAAGTTCGTCGGCCGCAAGGCCGTTCTGGCCACGGCCGCCATGGTGGCCCTGACTGCCGCTGCACCCACCGCCTCTTACGCGGGCGGTCGTCATTGGCATGGCGGTGGTGGCGGCGCCGCTGCTGCCGCGATGTTCGGCCTCGCCGCGACCGGCCTCGCGATCGCAGCCAGCCGCAATGCCTACGCCTATGATCCGGGTCCGGTTTACTATTACGAGGGCGGCCCGGCCTATTACAGCGGCCCCGGCTATGGTTCTTATTATTACGACTCGGGCCGCCGCTACACCTATGGCGGCTACAAGAACCCCTGCGCCCACGGCTATTCCGGCTACAGCTGCTATTGACGGATCGGCCATTCTGATCGACGAACAGGCCGTCGCGCTTGCCGCGGCGGCCTGTTTTTTGCTTACATTGCCGCGTGTTAACACGCCGGCCATTTGTTTCGAGTAGTTTTGCGTACCATGAGTGATTCGCTTGAGCGGCTATATCTGGCTGTGCTCGCGGCCAGAGACCTTGATCCGGCAACATCGCGCACGGCCCGGCTGTTTCAGCGTGGGCCCTCAAAAATGGCAAAGAAGCTCGCCGAAGAGGCCATCGAAGTCGTCATCGATGCGGTCAATGGCGATAGCGAGGCCGTGATCCGGGAAAGCGCCGACCTGCTCTACAATCTCACCGTGCTGTGGGCTGCGGCCGGAGTGCGCCCCGAGGACGTCTGGCGGGAAATGACGCGGCGGGAGGACATGCTCGGAATTGCCGAGAAACTGCCGAAGTCGCCGCCGAAATTGCCCAAAGTCGCGTCACCGCGCATAGCCTCGCGGCGGCCTATTGTCGCGCTCGACGGCCGTGCCGCGCGCAAGCGCCACTAGAAACGTCACAAATCGCTCAAAAACTGGCGATGGACAAATCCGTCCCATGGTGCTTCATCGCGGCGCCATGCTGAAACGAATGTACGACTGGTGCATCGACGCCGCCCACAAGCCCTATGCGCTCTGGATCATGGGCATCGTGTCCTTCGCCGAAAGCTCCTTCTTTCCGGTCCCGCCGGATGTGATGCTGATTCCGATGTCCCTGGCGCGGCCGCAGCGCGCCTGGTTCTATGCCGCGATCTGCACCGTGACCTCGGTGCTCGGCGGCGTCGTCGGCTACGCCATCGGCGCGCTGCTGTTCGACTCGGTCGGCCAGTGGCTGATCCAGGTCTACGGCCTCGCCGACAAGGTTGACGCCTTCCGCGCCTCCTATGCGGAATGGGGTGCGGTCATCATCCTGCTCAAAGGACTGACGCCGATCCCCTACAAGCTCGTCACCATCACCTCGGGCTTTGCCGGTTACAACATCCTCCTGTTCGTCCTGTGCTCGATCGTCGCGCGCGGCGGACGCTTCTTCGTCGTCGCGATCCTGCTCAACCGCTACGGTGACTGGATCCGGGTCAGGATCGAGCGGCATCTCGGATTGTGGGTCGCGCTCGGCGCGATCGTGCTGGTGCTCGGCTTCGTTATCGCCATCAAGCTGATCTAGAGCCGCGGCGCTTTGCCGCCGCGCCGGCTTCGGCTACGGTTGTCGTCATGATGGTTCGATCCGGCAATCCGGCGGCACGGCATGGGACGCTGATGTCGACAGCGCTGCTGCTGCTGCTCGCTGCCGGAGGGACGGCCCGGCCGCAATCCGCCCCGCCGGCGCTCGGCCTTCAGCAGCAGGGAGCGCAGGCCGGCCCGTCGCCATCGACGCCCGCTCCCTCGGCGCCGCCGGCGCGCGAGGAGAATCCCGGGCTGATCAACGAAATGGGCAAGCTGTTCGACAAGCTGCCTTCGATCCTGCCGCCGATCAAAAGCCCCAGTGAAACCATGGACGACCTGTCGCGGCTGGCCAAGCCTTCGACCATGGTGTCGGGGCGCGTGATCTGCCCGGTCTCTGCGAACGGCGCGCCCGACTGCAAGCAGGCGGCCGACCAGCTCTGCCAGGGCAAGGGCTACAAGGAAGGCAAGAGCCTGAACGCCGACTCCGCGGAAAAATGCTCGGCCAAGGTCCTGATCCCGGGCCGGCAACGTAAACCGGACGACTGCCGCACCGACACTTTCGTGACTAGCGCGCTGTGCCAGAACTGAAGGCCGGCGCGCGAGAACCAAGGAGCGCCCATGAGCCGCACGGAGCAGGACTTCCTCGGACAGCGTGAGATCGCCGACGACATCTATTACGGCGTCCAGACCATCCGGGGTAAGGAGAACTTCCACATCACCGGCATTCCGATGAACCAGGAGCCTTACTTCGTGAAGGCGCTCGGTTACGTCAAGAAGGCCGCCGCGATGGCCAATCGCGACCTCGGCGCGATCGACGCCAAGGTCGCGGACGCCATCATCCTCGGCTGCGACCGCGTCATCGCGGGCGACATGATGGATCAGTTCGTCACCGATTTCATCCAGGGCGGTGCCGGCACGTCGACCAACATGAACGCCAACGAGGTGATCGCGAACCTCGCGCTGGAATCGCTCGGCTTTGCCAAGGGCGACTACCAGCACGTCAGTCCGAACGATCACGTCAATTACGGCCAGTCCACCAACGACACCTATCCGACCGCCTTTCGGCTGGCCCTGATCCTGCGGCTCGAGAGCTACATGACGGCGTTGCGTCAGCTCCAGGAAGCCTTCTTCGCCAAGGGACGCGAGTTCGAGCGGGTGCTGAAGATGGGCCGCACGCATCTGCAGGACGCGGTGCCGATGTCGCTCGGCGCGGAATTCCGGGGCTGGGGCACCACGATCGGCGAGGAGGTCGACCGCATCTCGGAAGCGCGCGCGCTGCTGCGCGAGATCAATCTCGGCGCCACCGCGATCGGCACCTCCGTCACGGCGGCGGTCGGTTATCCCAAGCTCGCCGTCCGGCACCTCAGCGCGCTCACAGGCGTCGATTTCATCCTCGCCGGCGATCTCGTCGAGGCGACCTCGGACACCGGCGCCTATGTGCAGCTCTCCGGCGTTCTCAAGCGCACGGCCAGCAAGCTGACGAAAATCTGCAACGACATCCGTCTGCTCGCTTCCGGTCCGCGCGCGGGCTTGAACGAGATCAACCTGCCGCAGCTTCAGCCGGGCTCCTCGATCATGCCCGGCAAGGTCAATCCGGTCATTCCCGAAGTCGTCAACCAGACCAGCTTCCTCGTCATCGGCCTCGATACCACGGTGACGCTGGCGGCAAGCGCCGGCCAGCTCCAGCTCAACGTGATGGAGCCGGTGATCTCGTTCGCGCTGTTCTTCTCGATCCGCACCATGGAGCGCGCGGTCAACAGCCTGCGCGAGAATTGCGTCGTCGGCATCACCGCCAACGAGGAGCACACCCGCAACATGGTGCTGAACTCGCTCGGCATCGTCACGGTGCTGAAGCCGCTGCTCGGCTACAAGCAATGCGCCGAGATCGCGCGCGAAGGCTACAAGAGTGGCAAGTCGCTGCACCAGATCGTCGTGACCGAACGCAAGCTGCTGACGCAGGAGAAGTGGGACGAGATGTTCTCGTTCGAGCGGCTGATCAACCCGGATTTGATCGGGTAGGCGGTCGCTGTCATTCCGGGCGCGCGAAGCGCGAGCCCGGAATCCATTTCGCCACGCGTGCTGACGCCCGATGGATTCTCTGATGCGCAATCGCGCATCATAGCTCGATGCTCCGCCTCGCCCCGGAATAAGGGGTGAAGGAATTCCGCTGCTTGGAATTGCGGCAATGGCCTCCGCTGCGGCGCCAAAACGCAATACTTGACAGTGGAAAGATTGCCTTGTTGGTATGGCTCCCAACTTCAATTTGACCGGCTGAGAGGATCGTACCGCAATGTCCATGCCTGCCTTGTTCAAGGGCCGCCTGTCGATCCCCGTGATCGGCTCGCCGCTCTTCATCATCTCGGTGCCCGATCTCGTGATCGCGCAGTGCAAGGCGGGTGTGGTCGGCTCGTTTCCGGCGCTGAATGCGCGGCCGCCGGAGCTGCTGGACGAATGGCTGGCGCGGATCACCGAAGAGCTCGCGGCCTATGACCGCGCCCATCCCGACAGGCCGTCGGCGCCGTTCGCGGTCAACCAGATCGTGCACAAGTCGAACAACCGGCTCGACCACGACATGCAGCTCTGCGCCAAGTACAAGGTGCCGATGATCATCTCGTCGCTCGGCGCCCGCGAGGAGCTGAACCAGGCCGTGCACGGCTGGGGCGGCATCGTCTTCCACGACGTGATCAACCAGAAATTCGCGCACAAGGCGATCGAGAAGGGCGCCGACGGCCTGATCCTGGTCGCGGCCGGCGCCGGCGGCCATGCCGGCACCATCTCGCCGCTGGCCTTCGTGGCCGAGACACGAAAATGGTTCGGCGGTCCGATCGCGCTGTCGGGTGCGATCGGCAACGGCAAGGCGATCCGCGCCGCGCGCATCCTGGGGGCCGACTTCGCCTATATCGGTTCGGCCTTCATCGCGACCAAGGAGGCCAATGCGGTCGAGAAGTACAAGGAGATGATCGCGGGCTCGAGCGCCGACGACATCGTCTATTCCAATCTCTTCACCGGCGTGCACGGCAATTATCTGAAGCCCTCGATCCTGGCGGCGGGCATGGACCCCGAAAATCTGCCGACGTCCGATCCCTCCAAGATGAACTTCGGCACCGACGCCTCCGGCGAGCGCGCCAAGCCGAAGGCCTGGAAGGAGATCTGGGGAAGCGGCCAGGGCATCGGCAGCATCGACAAGGTCGTGCCGGCGGCCGAGCTGATCGCGCGCTTCAAGAAGGAATACGACGAAGCGATCGATCCGCCGTTGTGATCGCACCCAGATCGAGTGCTGCATGCCCCCCATTTACCGCGTCGACGGCAACGACGTCGTCACCAGCCCCGATGCAGCCGGCCCCTGGGACCGGCGCATGCAGCACGGCTCGGCACCGGCATCGCTGGTGACATGGGCGGCTGAGCGCATCCCTGCGGCGGTGCCGATGGATGTCGCGCGCGTGACCATCGATCTGATGCGCCCGGTACCGGTGGCGCCGCTCACGATCGCCACCGAAATCTTGCGCGAGGGCCGCAAGATCCAGCTCTGCGGGATCAAGCTGCTCGCCGACGGCGTGCAGGTGGTCGGCGCCACCGTGCTCAAGATCAGGCGCCAGGCGCTGACGCTGCCCGACGAGGTCGAGGAACTTCCGGTCACGTTGCCGTCGCCGGAGGATTCATTGGTCGAGGACGGTCACGCCGCCACCAGCCCGTTCGTGCGATCGGTCTCGATGCGCGCCGCGCGCGGCCGCTTCGGCCAGGCCGGCGCCGGCGCGATCTGGTTTCGTGTCGACCATCCGCTGATCGAAGGCGAGGCCGTCTCGCAGGCGATGCGCGCCGTGGTCGCCGCCGACTTCTCCAACGGCACCGCCTCGACGCTCGATTTCCGCGCCTGGACCTACATCAACGCCGACCTCACCGTGAGCTTTGCGCGCCAGCCGGTCGGCGAGTGGATTTTGCTCGACGGCGATTCCTGGATCGGCCCCGACGGCGCGGGCCTTGCGATGTCACGCCTCGCCGACCGCCAGGGCTATTTCGGCCGCGCGGTGCAGAGCCTCGTGATCGAGAAGCGGTGAGAGGCGCTATGTGCGATCAGCCGGGCGATGACACCGATCGTGTGAGAGCTATCTCGCGCATCGCGGGATTGAACGGCAGACTTCCGCCGCCGCGGAAGGGATGCAAGGTCGTGTTCGACCAGGGCATCCTGCCAGTTCACACACCGTAGAAGATCTTGATCCCCCACAGCACCACGATGATGGCCGTGATCAACGTGATCGCGGCGACTGCACTTTCCAGGGAAGCGACTCTCATTTCACTCTCCGCTTCCCAGCCCCGTCAGCGGTCTAGTTGATTCCCTGATTCGCCGGCAATTGCGCGGGCATCGCCGTCGCAGACTCCGTTGCGGGCTGTGGTGCCGAAGCAACAGCGACACCGTAGAATTCCGGAGTATTTACCCCACCATCCGGTCTCGCCCGCTCCAAAAGCCCGCGCGCAGCACCTTCTTGTCGACCTTGCCGACGCCGGTCATCGGCAACTGCTTGACGAACTGGATCTGCTTGGGCGCATGCGCCGAGCCCTTCCGGGTCTTGACCAGGTTGATCAGCTCGTCCGGATTGGGGTTCGTCCCTTCGCGCGGGACGACGATGGCGGTGACGGCTTCGCCCCATTTCTCGTCGGGAATGCCGACGACCGCGACCATCGCCACGTCCGCGTGCTGCGACAGGACGTCCTCGACCTCGCGGGGGAAGATGTTGAAGCCGCCTGTGACGATCATGTCCTTCTTGCGGTCGAGGATGAACATGTAGCCGCGCTCGTCCTGACGTGCGATGTCGCCGGTGTGGACCCAGCCGTTCTTCAGCGTCTCGGCGGTGATATCGGGCCGCTTCCAGTACTCCGCCATCACATGCGGCGCGCGCACGCAGATCTCGCCGGCCTCGCCCGTCTTCACCTCCTGGTCGTTGTCGTCGAGGATCTTGACCTCGCAGGCCGCGATCGGGAAGCCGCAGGACAGGAACAGCTCCGGCCGCTGGGGATCGTGGTCGGCCTTGCGCAGCACCGAGACGGGATAGCATTCGGTCTGCCCGTAGAGCTGCGAGAACACAGGGCCGATGCGTTCGATGCCCTCCAGCAGTCGGCTCGGCGACATCGCGGAGGCGCCATAGAGCACGAGCTCGAGCGAGGAGAGGTCGGTCTTGCCGAGCGCGGGCTGATCGAGCAGCACATAGATCATGGTCGGAACGAACAGCGTGAAGTTGATGCGCTCGCGTGCGATCGTTGACAGCACGGCTTCGGGATCGAAGCCTTTCAGCATGTGCACGGTGCCGCCGCGCATCAGGGTCGGCAGCACCTTCGTGCCCGCGACATGGCTGATCGGCGCGACCGTGAGGTAGCGCGCAGCCTCGGGAATCTCGAAGTCGGCCAGGATCGCGCCGGCGGCGCCGGCATTTTCGCGGTGATAGCGCAGCGCGCCCTTGGATTTTCCGGTGGTGCCGCCGGTGTAGTTCAGTGTGGCGAGATCGTCGGAGCCGGCGAGGCACTGTGCGCTGGCGTGCCCCGCACTCTCGACCGCCGCCAGCAGATCGACGCCGTAGCCGGCCGGTCCCATGTTGAAGACCGCCTTGAGCCGGCCGGCCTTCGCGGCGAGCTCGCCGCCGCGGTCGCGGAAGGCGGCCGCATCCACCACCAGCATCTCGGCTTCGGAATCCTCGAGCTGAAACAGCTGGTCCTCCAGCGAGCCCAGAGGGTGGAGCCAGGTGATGCAGAGGCGGGCCAATTGGGCGGCGACGCCGGCGCACCAGCTGTCGGCGCGGTTCGCGGTGAGGAAGGCTACGCGGGCGCCGGGCTCCAAGCCGAGCCGCATGAACACGCCCTGGATCCGTCCGATCAGGTCGATGGCACCCCGATAGCTCAGCGATCCCTCGGGCCAGGCGAAAGCAATGCGGTCGGGATAGCGCGACAGCGCCCGTAGCGTCTGCGCACAAGCCGGGGATGATGCGTGGAGCGGATCAGGCATATGTTTCCTCGTTGCTTTGTCACCGGCTTATGGCGTGCCAATGTTGCTGACGACGCTAGCACAGAGACTGCGGGAGGAAACCACAAAGCCCGCGCGAGGGAGGCATGCATGCCATCAGATCGACTGCAACGCTTCCGCGATCGTCTTGCTCTGCCGCTGATCGCGGCGCCGATGTTTCTGGTATCGGGCGTCGAGCTCATGGTTGCAGCCTGCCGCAACGGGGTGATCGGCAGCTTTCCCACCGCGAATTGCCGTGGCGCGGAACAGCTCGATGAATGGCTGACCGAAATCAAGCTGCGGCTGCGGCAGCATGAAGATCAAACCGGGCGAAAGGCAGCGCCACTTTGCCCGAACTTGATCGTCCACCGCTCCAATGCGCGGCTGGAGCAGGATCTCGCCGTGCTGCTGCGGCACAAGCCGGAGATCGTCATTACGTCGGTCGGCTCGCCGGCGCCAGTCTTGAAGCCGCTGCACGACGCCGGCGCGCTGGTGCTGGCGGACGTGGCCTCGATCCGCCATGCCGAACGCGCCGCGGAAGCGGGGGCGGACGGGCTGGTCCTGCTCACTGCCGGTGCTGGCGGCCAGACCGGCTGGCTCAACCCGTTCGCCTTCGTCCGTGCGGTGCGCGCATTCTACGACGGCATCATCGTGCTCGCGGGCGGAATTAGCGACGGTCGCGCGCTGCGTGCCGCCGAAGTGCTCGGCTGCGATCTCGCCTATATGGGCACGAAGTTCATCGCGACGCGTGAGAGCATGGCGGACGAGCGTCACAAGCAGATGCTGGTCGAGAGCAGCGCCGACGACATCTTGCTCACCACCGCGTTCACGGGCTTGCAGACCAGCATGCTGAGGCCATCGATCGCGGCCGCCGGGCTCGATCCCGACAATCTGCCGGCGCGCGGCGCGATCAATATCACTGAGGATATCGACGTCGCCGCCCGCGACAGCCGCCCCAAGCGCTGGCGCGATATCTGGAGCGGCGGGCATTCGACCTCGGGTGTCACCGATGTGCTCGCGGTCGAGGATCTCGTTGCGCAGACCATCGCCGAATATCGGGAAGCGGGTGGGCGGTAGCGTCGTCGCCTCTCCCACAGGGGATCGGGCAGGGTTAATCCCGCATGCCTCCGGCCCATCCCACTTAACGGCGGATTAACCATCGCCAGCCAAGAATCCCTCTTGTGGCCGCCAATCAGGACGAGAGGGACAGGCGATGGACTTCAATTATCTCAACGGCAAAACGGCCGCGACCCTGGACGAGATCCGCGTCCGCGTCGCCCATGCGCTGGCCCGCCACCCGCTGTGCCGCAACGTCCGGTTTGACATCGTCAGCATCCCCCGGACCCGCCGCGGCGGCAATTGGACGGTGACGCTGCAATCGGTCGAGCCGCGCGCGGTCTGGGAAGCCTCGGAGATCGTCGCCGACATCCAGGATGCCTATGACCTTGCGGCAGCAGCCTGATTTCGTTGGGGGTTTCCGGGCGATGTCGCCTTAGTCCGCGCGATTGCCGCCGCAATAGCACGGTTCAGCCTTAATTATCGCCCAGTTTCCGGGCAGTGATCACGTGGACTTGAAGTCGGACGCGGAGAGACGTTTGTCCAAAGCCATCACCATCGTCGCGCTGACCTGTTTCCTCGTCCTCGGCGCCGCCACCACCGCCATCCTCGGCCGCGACAGCGTTCCCAGCGTCAGCGCCGCGATGATCGCCGAGACGCCCCCAGCCAAGCCGCTCGCAACCAACCGCGCCGCCAAGGCCGACCGTCTGGTTCCGACGCTCGCGCTGGCCTCGGCCGCGATTGAGCCGGTCCAGGTTGCCGCCGACAAGCTGGCGCAGGCACCGGTCCTGACCGAGCCGCTGCGTCAGGCCTTCGCCGCCGCCACCCCCTCCGATTTTCCGATGCCGAAGCCGAGCGCGCACGAGGCGCCCGCCGCGACCGAGGTTCCGGCCGTCGAAGTTCCGGCCAAGCCGAAAGTCGTCGCCAAGCCGCAGCCGCAAAAATCCTACTCGCTGCTGTCCGACGTGCAGATCGCAGGCATCAGGGATCGCCTGAAACTCTCCTCGTCTCAGGAATATTACTGGCCCTCGGTCGAGACCGCGCTGCGCAACGTCGCGCGCAAGATCCAGGCGAACAGGCTGTCGAATCCGAATGCACCGCCCAGCGCACAGATCGATCCGAATTGCGACGAGGTGCAGCAGCTGAAGTCGGCCGCGATGCCGCTGTTGTTCCAGCTTCGCGACGACCAGAAGGAAGAAGTGCGCAAGCTCGCTCGCCTCATCGGGCTTGAGAAGGTCGCGCAGCAGATCTGACGCACGCGGTTCCTCGTCGAGGAGCCGCGGCTTATCAGGAACATCTGGCAATCCCCACGCGTTGCCCGCTCCGAAAGAGGGAGTGGATGAATGCGCGCCTCGACAGCCTATTTTGTCGGTGCCGGAACCATCGTCGCGGCCATCGCCATTGGTCTCGGTGGCGGCATCGTTGCCGGCAACATCATGAATCCGGTTGCGTCCAAGCAGGGGCCGGACACCAGCAAGATGGCGCAGCGCGCGGCAACTCCCACGCCGGCCAGCACCAACGCTCCCTCCGAGCGCGTGAACTATCTCTCCGGCTCACAAGCCTTCGGTGCGATGATCGCCGCGCCCGCACAGGCCGAAGCAAAGCCTGAACCCGTAAAACCCGACACGCCAACCACGCAGGCGAATGTCGCACCGGCGCCGCAACCCTCGCAAGCCGCTGCAGTCGAGCCGCCGAAGTCCGCCGCTGCGCCACAGGCCGCAAGGCCTGCCGAGCAGCAGGCCTCGACCGAGCCGTCGTCCTCACCGAATAACGCCTATGCCAAGGCGAGGGATTCCGATGTGAAGCGCGCCGCGTCCGAACGGCGCCGAGCCGAGCGTCGCGAGCGCTGGGCCGAGCGCCGCTATTATTACGAGGCCCGCGAGCCGCGCGGCCTGCGCGACCGCACCGATTGGGATGACGTCGCGCGCAACATCCGCGAGGATTCCGATGCGCGCGATCACGCGGGGCGGTCGCGCAGCGGCTTCCCGCAGATCAGGCTGTTCGGGCCTGACGACGATTAGCACCTGACACGGGGATCAAGCGGAGCGGTCGCGCCAGCGACCGTCACGTCATTCCGGCGCGCCGCAACCCCTCGAGATAGTGCGTACGATCCTCTTCCCGCAGCATCGGCAGCTCGCGCGTGATCCAGGCCAGCGAGACCTCGGGCTGGGAGCGGCGCAGGCCTTCCAGGGCGGATGCCGCGAGGGCGGGATCGCCGAGCATGCCGGCGGCGGCCGTCAGCACGCGGTGGGCGCCGACGAAATCCCCGCGCTGGCGCATCGATTCCCGAGCCATCTGCACGGCGCCCGCGTAGTCGCGGCCGACGAACCGGGCATAGGCCGCAACCCCGCAATAGATCGCCGCGAGCGGGTCGCGCGGGCTCAGCCGCAGCGCGCGGCGGGCGGCGGCATCGCCGTCCTGCCAACGTCCGGCATAGCACAGCGTCACGCCGTGGAAGGCATGCGCCATCGCGAAATTCGGATTGAGCCGCAAGGCCAGCTCGAATTCAGCCAGCGCGTCGTCGAAGCGGCGGCGGAACAGGTAGGTGTAAGCAAGGCCGTGATGGGCCCAGGCATCCTCGCGGTCGGCCTCCACCGCCGCGAGCGCCGCACGCTCGGCGACCGGCATGGTGGCAGCCATGTCGGCCCAGCCCATATGCGCGCCGAAGATATGGCTGGTGGCGAGCAGGCCGAGCGCCTTGCCATAGGCGGGATCGACCGCGACCGCTTCTTCCAGCAACTTCTGCGCGGCGGCATTGTCCTCGCGGGTGATGCGCCAATAATGCGACAACGCGCGCATCACGAGGTCCCATGCATCCAGGCTGCCCGGCGGCTTCTGTTGGGCCCGGAAGCTTTCGGCAGCATAGAGCTGCGGCTCGATGGCGGCGACGATCGCTTCCGTGATCTCGTCCTGCACGGCGAAGATGTCGGCGAGCTCCCGGTCGTAGCGTTCGGCCCAGAGATGGCTGCCGGTCGAGACGTCGTTGAGCTGGGCCGAGATGCGCACCCGTTCGCCGCTCCGCCGCACGCTGCCCTCGACCACGTAGCGCACCCCGAGCTCCCGCGCGACCTCGTGGATGTGCACGGCGCGGCCCTTGTAGACGAAGGAGGAGTTGCGCGCGATGACGAAGAACCAGCGCAGCTTCGACAGCGCCGTGATGATGTCCTCGCTGATACCGTCGGAGAAATAATCCTGCTGGACCTCGCCGCTCATATTGGTGAAGGGCAGCACAGCGATCGCGGGCCGCTCCGGCAGCGCGAAGGTGGCCTGGGACGGGGCGATCCGGACCGGCTCCGGCGCGACCGCGCCGATTTGTGTCTGGACGTCGCCGACGAAGCGAAAACCCTTGCGGGTGATGGTACGGATCAGCGACTGGCTCGCGCCATCGTCGCCGATCGCCTTGCGCGCCGCGTTGATCCGGCTGGTCAGGGTGGATTCGGAGACGCTGCGCCCGTGCCAGATCTTGTCGATCAGCTCGTCCTTGCTGACGACCCGGTCGCGGTTCTGCATGAGGTGGACGACGAGGTCGAATACCTGCGGCTCCACGGCAATGGGAACCTGCTCGCGGCTCAGCTCGCGCCGGTCGGTATCGAGAAGGTGGTCCCGGAACAGAAACTGCACGTCGAAAACTCGGGCCTCATTGCGAAATCGGGCAAACAAACAAAATGAAATTTGGGTCGAAAGATCGTGTGTCTGCCGAAAGGGGCGTTTGGTTCATCGCAATCGCGTGATGGCAGCCATGTGGTTTTCCGGGGGAATACATCCGCGACTAGAATGTTGCGGTCGGGGCCGCCGAGATCTCCCACCGCAATCATCCCGTCATGTTGAGGTGCGGGACGCAGGCTGTGAAGCAGCCTCCGAGGCCTCCGCTTCGCTCCGGCACCCAAGATAACGGGCAATGGGCGCGCGCTTGCCGGGCAGGACGAATGTGTGGCGAAACTGCGAATGTCCATTGCCGAGCTGCGCAGCCTGCGTAAGCTGTCGCCCACACAAAACACCAATCATAAAGAATCGCCCATGCCTGCTTTCCCTGCCGCCAGCACTGTGATCGACTCCCTGCTGTTTCGCGACGCCTTCGGTACGCCTGAGATGCGCGAGGTGTTCTCGGACGTCGCGACGGTCGCACGCTATGCCGAGGTCGAGGTGGCGCTGGCGACGGCGGAGGCGAAGTGCGGTGTGATCCCACAAGAGGCGGCCGCAGCGATCGCGGCGCGGACCGACATCGGCGCGCTCGACTTCGATCTGCTCAGGCAGGAGACCGATGTCGTCGGCTACCCGATCCTGCCTTTGGTGCATCAAATGGTGAAGCAATGCGGCGAGGCGGGCCGCTACGTGCATTGGGGCGCCACCACGCAGGACATTATGGACACCGCCGTGGTGCTGCAACTGCGCGCCGCGCTCGAGATCGTCGAACGTGACATCGCCGAGCTGCGCAAGATCCTCGCCGATCTGTCGAAGCGCCATCGCGACACGGCGATGGCGGGCCGCACCCATCTGCAACAGGCGCTGCCGGTGACCTTCGGCTACAAGAGCGCGATCTGGCTCGCGATGTTCGACCGCCACGCCGAGCGGCTGGCGCAGCTGAAGCCGCGCGTGCTGGTCGGTCAGTTCGCCGGCGCGGCCGGTACGCTGGCTTCGCTCGGCGACAGGGGGTTCGAGGTGCAGGAGGCGCTCTGCAACGAGCTGAAGCTCGGCGTTCCCGCCTCGACCTGGCACGTCGCGCGCGACGGCTTCGCCGAAGCCGTGAACTTCCTTGCTCTCGTCACCGGCTCTCTCGGCAAGATCGCGCTCGACATCATGATCATGGCCTCGACCGAGTTCGCCGAGGTCTACGAGCCCTTCGTCAAGGGGCGCGGCGCCTCCTCGACCATGCCGCAGAAGCGCAACCCGATCTCCTCGGAGCTGATGCTTGCGGCCTCCAAGGCGGTGCGCCAGCACGCCGGCCTGATGCTCGACGCCATGGTGCAGGATTTCGAGCGTGCCACCGGCCCCTGGCACGCGGAATGGATGGCGATTCCCGAAAGCTTCGTGCTGGCCGCCGGCGCGCTGCACCAGGCGAAGTTCGCGCTTGCGGGCCTCATCGTGGACGAGGCGAAGATGAACGACAATCTTGCCATCAGCCGCGGCCTGATTGTGGCCGAAGCGGTCATGATGGGCCTCGCCCCGCAGATCGGCCGGCAGGAGGCGCACGACGTCGTCTATGACGCCTGCCGTCAGGCCAACGAGAAGGGAATGACCCTTGCTGACGCGCTATCCGCAGATTCACGGATATCGAGCCACATCGATCGTGCCACAATCGAGGCGCTCACTTCACCGAAAAATTACCTCGGCCTTGCGCCCGCCATGGTCGACCGGGTGCTGGCATCGGCAACGCGTTGAAAACCAAAATGCGTGAAACTGCGTATCTTTCCAAGGGCGCAAGACGCTCGCATACTTGTGCCCCGCGATGCTAGACTTAAATTGTGTGAGCGACTTTCGGCAGAGGGCCCGGCATGACTGATCAACGCAATCCTTCCACTCCCATCGATCCGGCGAAGCTCGACCGACTGGCCGAGGTGGCGGTGAAAGTGGGCCTGGGCTTGCGGCCGGGACAGGATCTGCTTCTGACGGCGCCCGCGATCGCGCTGCCGCTGGTGCGGCGGATCGCCGTGCATGCCTACAAGGCCGGCGCCGGCCTCGTGACGCCGATCCTGTCGGACGAGGAGATGACGCTGGCGCGCTACCGCCACGGCCACGACAACAGTTTCGATCGTGCCGCCGGCTGGCTCTACGAGGGCATGGCCAAGGCGTTCTCCGACAACACTGCACGGCTTGCCATCGTCGGCGACAACCCGATGTTGCTGTCCGGCGAGGATCCTTCCAAGGTGGCGCGCGCCAGCAAGGCCAATTCGATGGCCTATCAGCCTGCGCTGGAGAAGATCGTCAATTTCGACACCAACTGGAATATCATCGCCTATCCGAGCGCGTCCTGGGCGAAGCTGGTGTTCCCGAACGATCCCGAGGACATCGCGGTCGGCAAGCTCGCAGACGCGATTTTCGCCGCGTCCCGTGTCGATCGCGAGGACGCGATTAGCAATTGGGCGAGCCACAATGCGGTGCTGCGCGAGCGCACCAACTGGCTCAACGGCCAGCGTTTCCGTGCGCTTCAGTACTCGGGTCCCGGCACCGATCTCACCATCGGCCTTGCCGACGGCCACGAATGGGAAGGCGGCGCCTCGCTGTCCAAGAACGGCATCAGCTGCAACGCAAATATCCCGACCGAAGAGGTCTTCACCACGCCGCATTGCCGCCGCGTCTACGGCCACGTCGTGAGCTCGAAGCCGCTGTCCTATCAGGGCACGCTGATCGACAACATCGCGGTGCGGTTCGAGGACGGCAAGATCGTCGACGCCAAGGCCTCGCGCGGCGCCGAGGTGCTGAACAAGGTGCTCGATACCGACGAGGGCGCGCGGCGCCTCGGCGAGGTGGCCTTGGTGCCGCATTCCTCGCCGATCTCGCAGAGCGGGCTGTTGTTCTACAACACGCTGTTCGACGAGAACGCGGCCTCGCACATCGCGCTCGGCCAGTGCTATTCGAAATGCTTCGTCAACGGTGCCCAGCTCACGCCGCAGCAGATCGCGGCGCAAGGCGGCAACCAGAGCCTGATCCATATTGATTGGATGATCGGCTCGGCCGAGACCGACATCGACGGCATCTTGGCCGACGGCAGCAAGGTGCCCGTCTTCCGCAAGGGCGAATGGGCGAAGTCGTAATCTAGATTTTGGTGTAATAGCAGTCCAGGACGTGGTCCACCTCTCCCGTAGGGAGAGGTGAACGTCCTCGCGTCAGTCTTCCCCCTCACGCCGCCGCGTTGCGCAGGGTCGGGCTGTTGTCGATGCTGAAGCGGTTGAACAGCGTCGTGAACGGGCTGCCGTCGGTGGCCCGCACGATCGCGTCGGACGCCGCCACCGCCTCGTAGAGCGCGCCAACCGGATCGTCCGCGTCCGCCAGCGCGAGCGCGCCGCGGATCTGTTCGCGGGCCTCGCTGACGTCATCCTCGTCTTGGAGCCTTGCCTCCAGCGCATCCGCCGCGCGGCGCATCTCTGCAAGGTCGCCGCCCCCGGAGAATTTGAGGATGTCGCGCCAGTAGGGACGGGCAACGACAAGCTGGATCAATGCATCGAAACTTTCCGCGATGATGCCCGCGCGGCCCTCTGACGAGACATAGAGCACATTCTGCGACGGCAGCAGCACGAACGCGCTGCCGGAGTCGTCACTGCCGATGTGCCGCGGACTTTCGACGCCGTCGATGGTGAACCAGGGCTCCTCGTCCGGTTCGAAGGAGACGTCGAGACTGCGGAGCCTGGCGACGACCTCGCTGTTGGCTGTCAGCATCTCCGGCGTGAGGGGCATCGGTGCGGCTCCTTCCCAAGACTTCGCGCACTTTGTCGCACCCCGGACAAGCTAGGTTCATATGTGCGAATTCGCAGAGGAAATCGTGACGTTAACCGTATCGCACCCGCAACTCGGGGCTGATTGTCGAGTGCCATGTAAGAAAGAATTAAAAGCAGCCTACTAGCGTCCCAACTTCTTTCGAAGCAATCCGGGCCGAGACCCGGCCATTCATATTTAAATCTTCTGGGGAAGCAGATGTCGCGCACATTGATTGAAATCGGTAGTTGCAATGTGGATCTCGAGCTGCGGCCGATCGAGCCGTCCTGGATCATCGAGGGCAATCCGGTATCCCGCTCCCGGGTGCTGTCGACCAGCGCCGATGGCACCGCGCAGACAATCATCTGGCACTGCACCGAAGGCCGCTTCAACTGGTACTACGACATCGACGAGACGATCATGATCATGGAAGGATCGATCGTGCTCGAGAGCGACGGCATGCCGCCCAAGCGCTACGGCCCCGGCGACGTCATTTTCTTCCGCGACGGCGCGCATGCCAAATGGCATGTCGAAGGCCACGTCAAGAAGATCGCCTTCTGCCGCAAGACCAATCCGGTGATGATCGGTTTCCTGATCCGCGTCGTCAACAAGCTGAAGAAGATGTTCGCCTCCACCGGCGAGCGCCGTCCGGCCTCGCTGATGGGCGCCGGCTAAGCGGACACCAGGGTTTCAAGGACGCTTCCCAGCGGCCACGACGAAGAGGGGTCGGGATCAAGGTCCCGGCCCCTCTTTTCATCATGACGGCAGCTCGAGCCGGTAGACGTCGATCGCGGTCTGCGAGAACAACGCCGTCTTGTCGGCCTCGCTCAGCTTTGAGGTAATACGCTTGAAGGCGTTGAAGATCACCTGGTAGCTGCACTGGCCCTTGTCCGGGGGGAAATTGCTTTCGAACATCGCGCGCTTCGGGCCGAACGCCTCGATGCAGGTCTCGACATAGGGCCGCCAGGCCGTGGCAAGCTCCTCGGATGTCGGCGGCCTCTCGCGCAAATGGAAGTCGTAGCCAAGCAGGCACATCGCGAGACCACCGAGCTTCACCACCACATTTTCGCATGTCGCGATCTCCCGGATCGAGGCGCGCCATTGCGCAAACACCTCCTCGCGCCGGCCCGCGAAGCGGCCGGTTCCGACCGGGCCGCCGCAATGGTCGAGCACAATCCTGGTGTCGGGGAAGGCGCGCGCCAGTGCCGTGAGCTCACCGATTTGCGGGTGGAACAGCCAGGCATCGAAGCTGAGTTTGAGAGGCGCGAGGCAGGCAAAGCCTTTGCGGAAGGTCGGGTCCTGCAACAATCCCTTCGGCCTGTTCGCATACATGCCGGCGACGACAGGATCTTCATCCCAGGCCGAGGAATGCCTGATGCCGCGAAAGCGGCCGTTGCCTGCGGCGATCTCGGCTTCCAGCACGCCCTTTGCAGCGTCGCCGAGCAGCAGATTGGCATGGCTGACGATGCCGGCGCAGATCGCGGCCTTGCCGTAGCCGCCGCTCGCACTCATGGCGGCGACGCCGTTGGCAAACTCGACCTCGCCAACGGGCCGGAACGCCTCGGGCCCATGCGCGCGGTACATCGAACGGCAGTCGACATAGACGGTGGCGATGACGTTGTGACCGGAGGCGATGTCGGCGGCCATCTCCTCGATCAGATAGCGGTGCCCGCGATTCCACAGATGATGATGGGGATCGACGATCGGCCGCAAGGGATCGATGATCTCCTCCCGATGCAGTGCCAGCCAGTCCTCACGCGGATCGACGAACAGCCCGCTCGTGTTGGCGGGTACACCGCTTGCTGCCATCGGCCTTCGCTCCCTGATGTTTTGTGTCGGGAGCCTAGCACCTCATTTCCGCATGCAGCAGCGCGCCTTGCGCAACCGCACCCATCATCACGAGCAATGCGGTATGCTCGTCAGCCCGTCCGCCGTCTTGCTCTTACTTCGACCATCAGCCGCCAGTCCACTGCCGTGGCCGGCTTGACCTCCCCACGCCAACGGAAGGAGTCCCCGGTAATCTCAGTAAAGCTCCAGCGCGTCAGCTCGCCGGATTCGGTCGTGCCTTCCTGCACGATGTCCTCGCCGCGGGGACGGCCGATCTGCTGCCGGAACACGCGGCGGCCCGGATCGAACCAGGAAATCCGCCACGCATCCATGGCCGGATCGTAGACGCGCAGCGTGGTGCCGTACCAATTGCCGGCGATCGGAAAGGCTGCGCTGCCCGCTGGCCGGGGAATGATCCAGACGTCCTGCACCGCACGGCCTTCCAGCACCCAGCCGAAATGGATTTCGCCCGGCGCGGTGTGGCTTCTGCCGTCCGGTCCAAAGGCGGTGATCTCGGCGTCCCAGTCGCCGACGAAACGGCCGTAGAGCTGAAGCGCGGCCGCGTGCTCGGGATGCGGTGCGCTGGCGTGAAGAAGTCTCGCAAAGTCGTTCATGTTGCTCTCCTGCTGCGGAGGATTCAGCACGGATGAGCCGCGGGCGACTTGGAGAAAATTGCCGTCGGTCGTCAGGTCTTGCGCAGCGACAGATGTCTCATGGGACGATCGGCCTCCGCCTGCGTCGACCGATTGCTCGAGCTCTCAGCACGCCAGATGGCGACAACGGCGACAATGACGAGACTCGCGCCCACGAGCATCATGCGAGAGAACGGCTCTCCGAGCGCGAGGGTGCCGAGCAGCACCGCGATGACCGGATTGACGAATGTGTAGGTCGAGACCAGGGAGGTCGAGACATTCTCGAGCAGCCAATTGTAGGCGGCGAAGCCGATGACGCTGCCGGAGACGATCAGCCAAAGAGCTGCTGCAACGGACGTCATCGAGACCTCGCTCGGTCTAAAGCTCTCCAGTTCGCCCGTCAGCCAGCTGATCGCGAACAACACGGCGCCCCCGATCGACAGTTGCATGCCAGACAGCGCGATCGCGGATGCTTGATGCGACATGCTGCGCGACAGCACGGTGCCGATCGACCACGACAGCGCCGCCGCGAGCAGCCAGACGATCGGAAGCATGCTGATGCCGGCCTGCTCGGCATTTTGCCATGCCACGAGCCCGACGCCCACGAAGCCGGGGATGAGCGCGAGCAGCGCGATCGGCCGCGGGCGCTGATCGCCCGGAAAGAGCGTGTCCGCCAGAAGGATCCAGAACGGAATCGTGGCGAGCACGATGGCGGCCACGCCGGACGGAACCGATTGTTGTGCGAAGGCGAGAACGCCGTGGCAGCCGACGAAGAAAAGCAGCCCGCAAAGGCCTGCCTGCAACCATGTCCGGCCCGTGGTATTCGCGACATGCCTGCCGCTGAAGGCGAGCAAGATCATGCCGCCGCATAACGATCGAACGGCCATCAGCAGAAACGGCGGTATCGATTGCAAGCCCAGCGTGATGGCGAAATAGGTGGAACCCCACAGGAGATAGATGGCCGCAAACGAGCCGATGACCAGGAACCGTCTGCTCATGATTGCTCCGACTGAGGTGGGTCTTGGAGCAACCAAGTCGTTGACGGGTGATGCGTTCCGATTCTGAGTCAGACCCCGTCGAGGATGATCACCGTCGGCTTCGTCGGCAGCGTATCCCGTGACATCCGGAAGGAGCGCTCGACGCGCCGGTCGATCTCGAACTGCTGGCCGATCCGGCGCATGAAGTCGTCGAGCGGGGTGGCGAAGCGGTGCATCGGCAGTACCACCGAGGCGCGCAGCCGCTTGGTGATCTCGGAGATGCCGTCGAGCGTCATGGTATAAGTGCCGTCGATCGGCACCATCACGATGTCGAGCCGTCCGATCTGGGCGAAATGGCTGTCGTCGAGCTTGTGATGGAGGTGGCCGAGATGGCCGATGCAGAGGCCGGCTGCCTCGAAGATGAAGATGGAATTGCCGTCGCGGATCATGTTGCTGCCGGCATCGTCGCCGTAATAACGGCGGATGTCGGTCGTGACGTTGCGGATGAAGGTGTCGCTGATGCGCTGCGACACGATCGCCGGCTTGCCGTCCTCGCTCCAGCCATGCAGCACGTGGGGAATGCGCTTGTCCGGAAAGAGAGTGTAATGGGTGCTGTGCGCCCGGTTCATGGTGACGACATCGGGCAGTCGCCCGACCTGGTAGGCGCCGCTATAGTCGGTCGCGATGCGCAAGCCGGCGGGCGTGTCGATGAAATAGGTGGAATGGCCGGCATAGGTGATCTCGACCTCGGCCGCAGCTGCAGCCTGCCTGAAGACGACCGGCATGATTCGCGGCGCCGCATTGGCCATCGCCAGGCATTCGCTGCGCAGTGGCTGCTGGGCCAGGGCAGGGGTCAGGAATGCGCCGAACAGCGCGATAGCCGCCAAAACTAGTCGCCGCATGGATCCGTCCCCGATGACTTCACAGCGAAGTCTAGCGTGCAATTCGGAGCATCGCCAATGGGGTGCGATCAACAGCGCGTCAGTGTCGCACCTATTGCTCGCGCTTCGGGCTGAACTTCCAGGTGACCGCGACGAGGCCTGCGGTAATCAGGCCGCTGATGAGGCCGGCCAGGGGAAGGGCGAGCAGCAGTGCGGCGGTGGCGGCCCAGCCGATCGAGGAAAAGGCCTCGGCGAAGGT
Organism: Bradyrhizobium sp. NBAIM08; assembly: GCF_020193935.1. Taxonomy (NCBI): domain Bacteria; kingdom Pseudomonadati; phylum Pseudomonadota; class Alphaproteobacteria; order Hyphomicrobiales; family Nitrobacteraceae; genus Bradyrhizobium; species Bradyrhizobium sp. NBAIM08. The sequence continues at coordinate 156,741 of NZ_JADYVR010000007.1, forward strand.
TGCAAGCCGCGAAGACGTCTGACGGCGCCGGAATTGGCTGCGCCTTGCCTGCACCCGGAACCAGAGCTGGATCGCGGTCGCCGAGGCCGCGCTGATGATGATCGCACCCGCGCTGATTGCGGCCTGGGATGGCGAGGCAAAGGCCAGCGCCGCGAGCAGCGGAGCGAAGATTGCGGCAATCGCGATCAGCACCACCTCGATCTTGGCACGGATGATGCCGGACGGCATCAAGGGCGCGGTCGCGACCAAGTCGGGCGCGTCCTCGCCCGAGATCGTCAGCCAGGCGAGCCCGCCGGCGAGCTGTCCGGCCGCCATCACGATGACGGGTGTGATCAGTGTCAGCGCCGCGGAGCTGTCGGCGAAATTACGCCAGAGCAGCAGCGCCGGCGGCACCAGATAGAGCAGCTGCATCAAGGTCTGCGAGATCAGCCATGGATCGCGCCACAGCAGCATGAATTCCTTGCGACGCAGCGCCTGCTGGCGCGATCCGCCGCGGAACGGGCGCTCCTTGGCACGGACGCGGCCGGACGTGGCGTAGGCCGCCGCATCGATCGCGGTGTCGGCAAAGCGGTGCGAGAAGATCGCCATCACGCCGCCGAGCATGATCAGAGCGAGCGCGAGAAGCAGCGCCAGCGCCTCGCTGTCGCCCATCGCTGCCCGCGCCGGCCACCACCAGATGCTGTCGACGTCGGGGGCGTAGGCGGCAACGCTGCCCGAGGTCAGGATGGTGAAGCGCGACAGCGTGCCGTAGGACATGATCGCGGCGACCTGAAGCGCGATCACGAAACCCGCACCGATGATGGCGGCGAGGATCTGTGCGATCAGGCGCGTCCGCGCCGGGCCGATCAACCGGAACAGGAGAATGGTGACGGCGATCGCGATCGCCGCCGCGGACAGGCCCATCGCAATGACGACGCCGAAGGCCGCCAGCCAGCGCGCGCCGCCGCCGATCACCAGAACGTCGATGAAGGGCGTCGAGAACAGCAGCGCCAGCACGGTGACGGTCAGCGCGATCGCGGCGATGCGGACCGAGAACAGATTGGCCAGCCGCGCCGGCGAGGACATGATCAGGTCGAGATCGGCGCGGGCGTAGAATACCCGCGTCACGGATTCGATCGCCTGCGACAGCATCAAGGTCCAGGCGAGAAAGATCGTCGCCGAAATCACGATCAGAGAGGATTTGTCGAGCGGCAACTGCAGGTCGGCGAAACGGCCGATCACCGCCCAGGCCGGCAGGTGGAGCAGCGCGGCGAAGCACATGAGGCCGATGATTGCGGCGCGCGCCCGTTTGCGCCGCCCGCCCGTCATCATGGCGAGCCATTCGCGCCAGGCGAGCCGCAGCTCGTGGCGGGCAAACCAGGACAGCGCGGTGGCCGAGCTCATGCCGCTTCCTGAAGCGTCACCAGCGCGATGAAGAGGTCTTCCAGGCTGGTGTCGGCATGGCCGTTCTGGTGGCGCAGCTCGGTGAGCGTGCCTTCCGCGACCAGGCGGCCGGAGGCGATCACGCCGATGCGGTCGGCCATGCGCTCGGCGACTTCGAGGATATGCGTGGTCATGATGACAGTGCAGCCGGCGCGGACACGCGCGCTGAGCAGGCCCTTCACATGGCGGGCGGAGACCGCATCGAGCCCCGTCAAGGGTTCATCGAGGATGATGAGGCGGGGATCGTGCACCAGCGCCCCTGCGAGAGCGACCTTCTGGCGCATGCCCTTGGAAAAGCCTTCGCAGCGCTCGTGGCGATGCGCCTCGAGGCCGAGGGAATCGAGCAGTTCCTCGGCGGCCGGTTGCGCGATCGACGGCGCGATGCCCCAGAGGCCGGCGACGAATTCGAGATATTCGAGCGGGGTGAGCTTGTCGTAGATCATGGGCTCGTCGGAGACCCAGGCCATCACCTGTTTGGCGGCGACGGTGTCCTGGAGCGCATCGATGCCGAAGATCGAAACGGCGCCGGCATCGGGCCTGAGCAGGCCCGCAACCATGCGTAAAGTGGTGGTCTTGCCGGCGCCATTGGGGCCGACCAGCGCGTAGAATTCGCCGGCGTGAATGGTGAGATCGAGGCTGTCGACCGCCAGACGGTCAAAACGCTTCGTTAACCCTCGGACTTCCAGGGCCGAGTTGTCCGGCTTCATGACGGCCACACCATCCGGTTTGCATCGCCCGCGACCATGACCCGAAGATGTTTCGGCACCGTGAATCGCACTGCCGCAAATTCCGCCAACCGGATTGGACTAAAGGCAAGGCATCCCGACAAGTCACCGTTTGTTGACAGCGCGCGGGCGTTCAGGCTGAATTGATTCCGGACAAATGGCGCTAACGCGGCGAAACGACTGCGTAGCGACTGGACACAAGATGCGGCAAGGCGGCCTCGAAGAACGCCGGTTGCATCGGGGAGGACGCGCGTCAATGCTGGATTTCGTTCAGCAGCTGGTCAGCGGTGTTGCGCTCGGCTGCGTCTACGGCCTGATCGCGCTCGGCTTCGTGCTCGTCTACAAGGCCACCGAAGTCGTCAATTTCGCCCAGGGCGATCTGATGATGCTGGGCGGTTTCTTCGCCTTCACCTTCATCGGCATGATGGGCCTGAACTACTGGATCGGCTTCGCCGGTGCGGTCGCCGCCATGGCGCTGTTCGGCATGCTGGCCGAGCGCGTGGTGGTGCGGCCGATCCTCGGCTATCCGCAATTCTCCATCATCATGGTCACGATCGGTCTCGGCTATTTCCTGCGTTCGGTCGCCGGCATGATCTGGGGCACCGACGACCTGAAGATCGAGACGCCTTTCAGCCAGGGCGTGCTGCGCATGGGCTCGCTGGTGCTCGCCTACGACAAGCTCTCGGTGATCGCAGCGACGATGATCCTGTGCACCCTGCTGTGGCTGTTCTTCAACAAGACCACGCTCGGCACCGCGATGCGCGCCAGCTCCGAGAACATGCTGGCGGCCTATTACATGGGCATTCCGGTCAAGCGCGTGGTGGCGGTGGTCTGGGCGATCAGCGCGGCGGTCGCGACCTGCGCCGGCGTGCTGCTGGCGCCGATCACCTTCATCCACTCCAATGTCGGCCTCGTGCTCGGCCTGAAGGCGTTTCCCGCCGCCGTGCTCGGCGGTTTCGGCTCGATCCCGGGCGCGGTGGTCGGCGGCGTCCTGATCGGCGTGATCGAGAGCATGGCCGGCTTTTACCTGCCCGAGGGCTGGAAGGACGCCGCGCCTTACATCGTGCTGCTCACCGTGCTGCTGCTGAAGCCCGAGGGCCTGTTCGGCCTCCACGTCCGCAAGAAGGTCTGAACGCCATGCGCTTCCTGTTCAAGACCGACTACGAGGACGACATCAAGCTGTTCCCGCATTCGGGCTACGTCGTCACCTACGGCGTCCTGCTTGCGCTGCTGCTGATCGCGCCCCACGTGCTCTCCAGCTATCTGATGAGCCAGCTCGTCTTCGTCTGCATCTATGCGATCGTCGGCGTGGCGCTGCTGATTCTGACCGGCTTCACCGGCCAAGCCTCGCTTGGGCACGCGGCGTTCCTCGCCATCGGCGCCTACACGGCGGCATACTTGCAGAAATACAACGTGCCGTTCCCCGTCTACTTCCTCGCCGCCGGGCTGTTGACCGGCATCATCGGCGCGATGGTCGGCTTTCCGGCGCTGCGCCTCACGGGCATCTATCTCGTCATCGCCACCATCTCGTTTGCCCTGATCGTGGAGGAGATCCTGGCGCGATGGGAAAGCGTTACCCACGGTAACGAGGGCATGCGGGTCAAGACGCTGTCGCTGCTCGGCGTCGCCGTGCCGCGCGACAGCCCGACCTTCTATTACCTCTGCCTTGCCGTGCTGGTGCTGACCATCGTCGGCACGCTCAATCTACTACGTTCGCCGACGGGCCGCGCCTTCGTCGCGATCCGCGATTCCGAGACGGCGGCGCGCAGCATGGGCGTCAATGTCGCGCTCTACAAGGTGAAGTCGTTCGCGATCTCGGCCGCGATCACCGGCTTTGCCGGCGTCCTGTTCGCGCACAAGCTCTCCTTCATCTCGCCGGAGATGTTCACGCTTCAGCTCTCGATCGAGTTCATCATCGTGATCCTGATCGGCGGCACCTTCAGCCTGCACGGCGCCGTGCTCGGCGCGATCTTCATCGTGATGATCGACCCGTTCCTCACCTATCTCAAGGACGACATGCCCGGCATCATCGCTGGCATTGCCGCGACATTCGGCGCCGGCACGGCGACTGCGGGCAATATCCAGGCGAAGGTCGCGGCCTTCGCCTCGCTCAACGGCCTGAAGGGCGCGATCTACGGCATCATCATCGTGCTGTTCGTGCTGTTCGAGCCGCTCGGGCTCTACGGCCGCTGGCTTAAGATCAAGCTCTTCTTCCAGCTGTTCCCGCTCTACAAGCGCGCCACCTTCAAGCGGCAGAAGATCTACGTGAAGTCGGAGCGCAATCGATGAGCTATTTCCGCGCCGAGAACCTGTCGCTGCATTTCGGCGGCCTCAAGGCGGTCGATGCGGTCTCGTTCGCGGTGGAGAAGGGCGAGATCCTCTCGATCATCGGGCCGAACGGAGCCGGCAAGAGCTCGATCTTCAACCTGATCTCGCGGATCTACCGGCCGACCTCGGGCCGTATCTTCTTCGAGGGCCAGGACATCACCGAGCAGCCGCCCTACGACATCGCCAAGCTCGGCATCGCCCGTACCTTCCAGAACATCGAGCTGTTCGAGAACGCGACCGTGCTGTCGAACCTTCTGGTCGGCCGCCACCGCCATTCGACCACGCAGCTGTGGCAGGAGCTCTTGTTCCTGCCGAGCGTGCGGGCCAACGAAAAGGTTCACCGCCGCCGGGTCGAGCAGGTCATCGAATTCCTCGACCTCGAACCCTATCGCGACAAGCTGATCTCGGGCCTGCCTTACGGCGTGCGCAAGGTGATCGAGCTGGCGCGCGCGCTGTGCTCGGAGCCGAAGCTGATCCTGCTGGACGAGCCGTCCTCGGGTCTCAACGTGGAGGAGACCGGCGATATGTCGTTCTGGATTCGGGACATGAGAACCGAGCTCGGCATCACGGTGCTGATGGTCGAGCACGACATGTCGCTGGTCAACCGGGTCTCCGATCGCGTCATCGCACTGAACTACGGAAGGGTGCTGGCGATGGGCTCGCCCGCTGAAGTGCAGCAGCACCCCGACGTCGTTGCCGCGTATCTGGGAGCCTGATCGATGGATGCCGCTACGCCCCAGGATATCATCCTCAAGCTCTCCAACATCGAGAGCTATTACGGGCCGATCATGGCGATCCGCGGCATCTCGCTGGAGGTGCCGCGCGGGCGCATCGTCACGCTGCTCGGGGCCAACGGGGCCGGCAAGACCACGGTGCTGAAGACCATCTCCGGCATCCTCGATCCGCAGAAGGGCGCGATCGAGTTCATGGGCAAGCCGATCCAGCGCATGGAGGCCGACCGCATCGTGCGGCTCGGCCTCAGCCACGTGCCCGAGGGGCGCGAGGTGTTCCCGTTTCTCACGGTGCGCGAGAACCTGATGATGGGTGCCTATCCGCGCAAGGACCGGGACCGCGTCGCGGAGGACATGGATCGCGTCTACGGCTATTTCCCGCGCCTGAAGGAGCGCATCAACCAGCCGGCGGGCCAGCTCTCCGGCGGCGAGCAGCAGATGCTCGCGATCGGGCGCGCGCTGATGAACCGGCCGACGCTGCTCTTGCTCGACGAGCCATCGCTCGGCCTGTCGCCGCTGCTGGTGAAGGAGATATTCACCATCATCCGCCGGGTCAACGAGGAGCAGGGCATGTCGATCTTGCTGGTCGAGCAGAATGCCAAGGTGGCGCTGGAAACCGCCCATTACGGCTATGTGCTGGAGATCGGCCGTATCGTGATGAACGATACCTGCGACCGCTTGATGCATTCCCAGGACATCCAGGAATTCTACCTTGGCGCCAAGGAAGCCGGCGCGCGCGGCGAGCGGCGCTGGAAAAAGAAGAAGACGTGGCGGTGAGGACGAGCTGGCAGTAAGATGAGCTTGCCCAACGTTGAGCAAAGACCGGCCGGCAAGGCAGGCAGCGGAGGGAAGGCGACAAGGAGGAGAGGTGCATGGCCCGACCGGCGGTGCTGACGGTCGCTGATACGATCGCGAAGAGCTTCTTGCGCGCCGCCGAGACGCGGGGCGACAGGCCGGCGATCCGCGAGAAGAAGTTCGGCATCTGGCAGCCGACGAGCTGGCGAGAATGGCTGGAGATCTCCAAAGAGATCGCCTACGCGCTCCGCGCCGTCGGCTTCATGCCCGGCGAGGTCGCCTCCATCATCGCCAATGCCGTGCCCGAATGGGTTTATGCCGACATGGGCATATTGTGCGCCGGCGGCGTCTCTAGCGGAATCTATCCGACCGATTCTTCGTCCCAGGTCGAGTATCTCGTCAACGACTCCACCACGAAGGTGATCTTCGCCGAGGACGAGGAGCAGCTCGACAAGATTCTCACCTGCCGCGCGCGATGCCCTAGCTTGCAGAAGATCATCGTGTTCGACATGGAAGGCCTCAGCGGCTTCTCGGATGACATGGTGATGTCGCTGGACGAGTTTCGCGCGCTCGGCCGCAACCACATGGTCGGCCGCGAAGCGCTGTGGCAGGAGATGATCGACAGCCGCAGTGCCGGCGATCTCGCGGTCCTCGTCTATACGTCCGGCACGACCGGCCCGCCGAAAGGCGCGATGCACGCCAATCGCAGCGTTACCCACCAGATGCGGCACGCCAACGACTTCATACCTGCGCGAGAGGACGAGAACCGGCTGGTCTTCCTGCCGCTCTGCCACGTCGCAGAGCGTATCGGCGGCTATTACATCTCGGTCGCGCTCGGCTCGGTGATGAATTTTGCCGAGAGCCCGGAAACCGTGCCTGACAATCTGCGCGAGGTGCAGCCGACCGCCTTTCTGGCCGTGCCGCGCGTCTGGGAGAAGTTCTATTCCGCCATCACCATCGCGCTGAAGGATGCAACGCCGCTGCAGCAATGGGTCTATCGCCGCGCCATCGGCATCGGCTACCGCATGGTCGATTGCCGGCTCGAGGGCAGGGCGCCGCCGCTATCGCTGCGCATCGCCAACCGCATCGCCTACCTGGTCGCGTTCCGCAACATCCGCCGCATGATCGGACTCGACCGCTGCCGAATCGCGTTCACCGGCGCAGCCCCGATCGCACCGGAGCTGATCCGCTGGTATCTGGCGCTCGGCATCGACATGCACGAGGTCTACGGTCAGACCGAGAATTGCGGGGTCGCAACCATGATGCCCGCGGACAAGATCAAGCTCGGCTCGGTCGGCACCGCGGTGCCCTGGGGCGAGGTCGCGCTGTCGCCCGCCGGCGAGATCCTGATCAAGGGCGACTTCCTGTTCATGGGCTATCTGAACCAGCCGGAGAAGACCGCAGAGACGATCGATTCCCGCGGCTGGCTGCACACCGGTGACGTCGGCACCATCGACAATGAGGGCTTCGTGCGCATCACCGACCGGATGAAGGACATCATCATCACCTCGGGCGGCAAGAACATCACGCCGTCCGAGATCGAGAACCAGCTCAAGTTCTCGCCCTACATCTCCGACGCGGTCGTGATCGGCGACAAGCGGCCCTATCTCACCTGCCTCGTGATGATCGACCAGGAGAATGTTGAGAAGTTCGCCCAGGATCACGACATCCCCTTCACCAATTATGCCAGCCTGTGCCGGGCGAGGGAGATCCAGGACCTGATCGGGCGCGAGATCGAGCATGTCAACGGCAATTTTGCCCGCGTCGAGACCATCAAGAGGTTCTACCTGATCGAGCGCCAGCTCACGCCCGAGGACGAGGAGCTGACGCCGACCATGAAGCTGAAGCGCGGCTTCGTGAACAAGCGCTACGCCGCCGAGATCGAGGCGATGTATCGCGAGCGTGCGGTGGCGTGACGAGCCGGTCCATTTCGGGAAAGCGAAGGAGCTGTGGCCCCGCCCTTCGTGCAATACGGGCCTTTAGGAGAGGAGACGTCAATGTCGAAATCGTTCAGCGCATTCGGCCTTGCTGTGGGTGCCGTGGTGCTCACCTGTCTGCCGGCCGCAGCGCAAACCAAGGTCACCAACGAGGGCATCTCGGCAACCGAGATCGTCATCGGCACTCACCAGGACCTGTCAGGCCCGATCAAGGGGTGGGGCGTTCCGGTCGCGAACGGCATGAAGATGGCGGCCGAGGAGATCAATGCGGCCGGCGGAATTCACGGCCGCAAGATCCGGCTGGTCGTCGAGGACAGCGGCTACGATCCGAAGAAGGCCGTGCTGGCGTCGCAAAAGCTGATCGAGCGCGACAAGATCTTCGCGATGGTGGGGCCGATGGGATCACCGACGGTGCTCGCCGCGCAAGACATCCTGTTCGATGCCGGTGTCCTGCAGCTGTTCCCGCTGACGGCGGCCGAATTCACCTTCAAGTTCGATCCGGCCAAGCCGCAGGAGCGTCTGAAGTTCAACAATTTGCTGCCTTATGTCGAGAGCACGCGGGCTGCGGTGAAATACATGATCGAGTGGAAGGGCTTCAAGAAGCCCTGCATCATGCATCAGGACGACGAGTACGGTAAGAACGTGCTCGATGGCTTCAATCAGCAGCTCACTGCCATGAAGGCGCAGCCGGCCTCGATCACGAGCTACAAGCGCGGCGCCTCCGATTTCAGCGCGCAGATCGCCAAGATGAAGTCAGATGGCTGCGACCTCGTCGTGCTCGGCACCGTGCTGCGCGAGACCATTGGGGCGATGACCGAAGCCAAGAAGCTCGGCTGGGACGTCACCTTCCTCGGAGCCACCCCCACGAACGTGATGGAGGTTCCTGCGCTGGGCAAGGACGCCGTCGAGGGTCTCTATGCTGCCAGCGGCTTCGAGATTCCTTATGAGGACACCGCCAAGGGCAAGGTGAAGGATTGGCTCGTCAACTACAAGAAGATGTTCAACGCCGACGCCAACACGCAAGCCATCATCGGCTACAATGCCATGATGACGTTTGCGTTCTATGCCAACAAGGCCGGCAAGGATCTCACCGGGCAGAAGATGCTCGATGCGCTCGAGTCGGGCGAGAAATTCCTCGACATCTTCAACTCGCCGCCCACCAAGTTCTCCAAGACCGACCACCTCGCCAACACCATCACCCAGGTGCAGCAGGTCAAGGGCGGCCGCTGGGTGCTGGTGAAGGACAATCTGATGTTCTGATGCTCTTCGCCTCTCCCCGCGCGGGGAGAGGCCGGAATTTGCGCAAGCAAATTCCGGGTGAGGGGGACTCTCCGCGAGTCCGTCTCTCACCGTCTTTGCCGAAGCAGCCCCTCACCCCGACCCTCTCCCCGTAAGAACGGGGAGAGGGAGAAGGGCCCCTACGATCCTCCGCCCGCGGTGCCCGAATTCACCGGGGCGAGCTCGTCTTCCCGGCAGCGCCAGCCGTCGGCGGCTTTGACGAAGGCGAAGGTTCGCTGGACCCTCAGCCGGCGCGTGACGTTGAAGACGTCTGCTGGGCGCGTCTTGTTGCCGGCTCCCTGCTGCGGCCGACCCGTCGTGGCGTCCCAGCAGGTGCCGGTGCAGATGGAGGCGATCCTGCTGCACACGGTGAAGGGAGCGAGCACGGCCATTTCGATTTCGCCCGTGACCTGTGCCTCCTGGTCGGTCACCTGGCTGTCGAGCGCATAGACGCGGTTGATGCGCAGGAAGTTGCCGCAGGAATTGGCCGCATGAATCCGCGCGGCGCAGAAATCGACGGCGTCGGCGTCGGGAATGCGGGCCGCGACCTGCCGGCCGAACACTTTTTTGGGATCGCCCTTCGCGGCGCGGATTTCATCTGTCTTGCGCTTCAAATGGTCGGCGAGACAGTCCTCCGCGGATTCCAGCTCCTGCAGCGGCACGTTCTCCTTGCCGACCAGATTGCATTTGCGGTCGCGCTCGCGCGTCCACCGTCCATATTCGGCGAAGGCAAAGCGTGCCGCAGTCGGGTCCAATTTGCCGATCAGGCCGAGCACCTGGCCGTTGAGCTCGGTTTCGGCAAGCGTCAGCGAGGGGTCTGCGCAGATCACCGCGCCCGCAGCAGTGTTGGCCGCAAGGCAGTCGAAATCCGGATCGCGAACGATCGCGGCGCGCTCCTCGGTAACCTTGAGCAGGCACGCCTTGACCGTCTCGAATTGGTCGGGGCGGATCGCGGTCTGGCCGACGATGCCGCAGCTGAGGTTGCGTTGGCGGACCCAGATCGCATTCTCCTCGATAGCGGGCAGGCGATCCGGCAGGCGGGCGAGCCGCTCCTCGATCGCGATGCTCAGCTTCTCGGCGGCGGCGGCAAGCGCGGCATCACCGCAGAACAATTGGTTGCCGGGGTCGCGAATCGGCTGGCAGTTGTTCCTGGCAAACAGCGGCAGCCTGTCGGCGATCGCGCGGTCGGATTGCGCGGACGCGGGCACCGCCGGCAATGCCAGCAGCGCAAGCACAGACAGCACGATGAATCGCATTCCAAGTCGCCCCCGCACGGAAGGCGCCATGCTAGCGTCTGGTCTTGCGCGGTGAAATGGGTTTGTGGGGACGAGCAGTGGAAGGTCTGTTGCCCGGATGGAGCGCAAGCTTAATCCGGGGCCGGTGCAAGTGGTAAGAGTCTCGGATTTTGCTGCGCTCTATCCAGCTACGAACAAATCAACGTGCCTCGGCGGCCGCCATCGAGACCTGCACCGGCTCGTCGACATATTTCAGCACGGCCGACTGGTGGAGCACGAACAGTGGCTGATAGCTCCGCGTCGCGTCATCCTTGACCATCGCCATGCGGCGATTGTCCAGCATCAGCCATTGCCCGTCGAGCTTTGCCGCGGCAATTGCGTGCGCCTCGCCGGCCCTGACGTCTCGCACCACAACGATGCGGAGGTCCTCAGAGGCAATTCCCGCCAGCCGCAACGCGGCCAGCTTGGCGATGGCATAGTCCTCGCAATCGCCGGTCCCGCGCGCGAAGGTCGAAAGCGGCGAGCTCCAGACGTCGTCGGTGCCATCATTGGCGGCATGGATGGCGAGATTGATGGCGCGGTTGACCTCGCCGAGCCGCGCGCGACCGTCGCGGGCGCGGGCGTGGTCGACTATGGCGAGCAGCTCGAGCGCTGCCGGTGAAGCGCAATTGTCCCGGTCGCCGTCGCACAGCGCGAGCTGCACCATGTCGTCGTCGAGCTTGTCCTTCAGCACGGACCATCTCTGCTGCAGGCTACCGGACGAGATGGCGAAGGCGAACACGCCGAACGGTTCGGCGGATTTGCGCACGAGGACGCCGGCGCCGGGCGACAGCAGCGTGCCGGCGCGAAGCTCGGCGGCCGATCCGAGCAGGATCAAGCCGCACATGACAAGGATTGCGCGCCAGGCGCGCGAGCGAGCAGCGGTCTCCATCTGACATCCCCTTCCCAGGCTTCACGAGATCCCCCTCGATCTCGACGTGCCGGGCTTTGTTGCTTTCGCGGAGATAGTGCGAGACGGGCCGTTTTGTTCTGCTTAACGCGCCCGGCAGGGGTTCCAAAACCGGGTGACAGGCTGAAATGGGCCTACCGAAATTGCGTAAAATTTTACGATTCGCCGGCTAGGGAGGTGTCGCGTTGCCGCGAAATGGAGCCAATTGCAGACACAGGTTGTGGCAGTGCCGAATCTAGGTCCTATGGCTAACAACCCCCATTTCATGGGGTTCTGTTAGATAGGTCACAGATTTAACTCCGTATTTGCCGCAGGATGCTGCGGGAGCTCGCGAAGGAAAGATGATGAAAGTATCTGCTTCGTAACTATACAGCAGGTTACTTTGGATGACTGGAAATGCGTGGAAACAGGCTGAATTCGACATACGAATATTTGAGGAATTACTTTCACTCCTCTGTCGCGGCGCCACGCCGTGGGGCCTCCCGGGGCCAAGTGATGCGAAATCACACAAGCAATAGATGGTATCGCTAAGGACTTGCTAATGCTATGCAAGCTTAGGCGGTCGATACTTACTTAAATTTTAACCCTTTATACGGTGCCCGGTTGAATTACGCTGGCCAATTTGACGGCGCGATTTCTTTGGACGGCCAGGGTTCCCGCTCGCCCGTCGGGGCAAATATCGATTCTTTTACCGCAAAGGCGAACGGTCACGTGCCCGACGGCGCGTTCGTCGTTCCCGACCCCAATCTGATCTTCAACGGCGAGTTCAAGCGTGCCGGGCTCGACCTTGTGCTGTCCCACGACGGTCATGAGTTCGTCGTTCACGATTATTTCAGGGGCGACAAGCGCGCCGCGCTCGCTTCGCCCGACGGCGCCCACCTCAGCGGCGACGTCGTCAACGCCCTCACCGGCCATGTCCAGGTTGCCCAGGCCGCGCCCGGTGCCGGTGCGGGCCAGGTCATCGGTCACGTCACCAAGCTCGTGGGAAGCGCGACCGCGATCCGCAACGGCGTCTCGGTCATCCTGAACAATGGCGACAACGTCGAGAAGGGCGACGTGGTCTCGACCGGGGCCGACTCGACGCTCGGCATCACCTTCATTGACGGCACCGTGTTCGGCCTGTCCTCCAACGCGCGGATGGTGCTGAACGAGATGGTCTACGACCCCAACGGGTCGAACAATTCCTCGCTGCTCAGCCTGGTCGCGGGCACCATCACCTTCGTCGCCGGCGAAACCGCCAAGCGCGGCGACATGAAGGTCGACACGCCGGTCGCCACCATGGGCATCCGCGGCACGGCGGTGCTGACCCAGATCAACTTCGTCGTTCCCGCCGGCGGCGGCGATCCGCAGCCGCAGGCGAGCTTCCAGGTGCTGGTCGAGCCGAACGGCACGACCGGCTCCTACATCCTGTTCGACAAGGTCACGCTGCTGCCGATCGCGACGGTCAACCAGGCCGGCCAGATGATCCAGATCAGCGGCGGCAACGTCTCGATCACCAATGCACTGATGTCGCCGGAGGTGCAGAAGCTGATCACGGACGTGTTCACGCTGAAGTTTACCGACAACAACACCAACACCAAGCTGACCACGAACTACACCGATACGATCACGCCGTTCGGCTATGAGGTGTTGCTCAAATCGTCGTCCGGCCCTAGCGCCACCGCAACATTCGTCAATCTCAATCCGCAGGGATCGGAGACGCCCACCACCTCCACGCCGCTCATCGTACGCATTCCCGGCCAGCCGATCGCGCAGAGCTTCGACGCGAGCGGCAACGTGAAGACGGCGTTCGCGTTGACGGAGCGTGCGGACACGACCGGCGACACGCGCGCCGACACGATTTCCGGCGTGATCAGATTCGTCGATCAGAACCTCGGCGACCGGCCGACGGTGAGCATCAGCCTCGCCGAGGCGCCGAACTACGTCTACAAAACTGCGGGCCAGAACGACGTCACCGGCTCCCTCTCGGAGCTCCAGAAGCAGGGCATCGCGGCGACGCAGATCCAGATCAGCGTCGTCCCCGACCCCGCCAACAACAACAACGGCTCGGCGGTCTGGACCTACACGATCCCCGACCACGTTTTCGACTTCCTCGCGGCCGGCGAAACCCTGACGCTGACCTACATGGTCCGCGTCGACACCAATTTCACGGTGAACCCCGAGTCCAGGTTCATCCCGATCACCATCACGATCACGGGAACGAACGACAAGCCTACCGTTGCGACGTCAGGCGGCACCGTCGTCGAACAGGTCGGGACCGGCAACGAGGCGCTGGACATCATCACGGGCACGGTCACCTTCACCGACGTCGATCTGACGGACCGGCCGATCGTGAGCGCGGCGCTCTCATCCGTCGAGCCGTTCAAATATCTCGATGCCGAAGGCAACGATATCACTGCGTCCCTGACGCCGGAGCAACTCGCGGCGATCGCTGCCGTCAAAGTGCCGCTGACCGTGGTTCAGGGTGCCGGAAACAGCAACAACGGCACGGCCACCTGGACCTACAGCGTTCCCGACCATCTCTTCGACTTCCTGGCCGAGGACGAGAAGCTGATCCTCAACTACGTGGTGCAGGTCGATGACGGGCACGGCGGCGTCGTCAGCACGCCGATCACCGTGTCCATCGACGGTGCGGACGTCAATGTCGAGGGCACCAACGACGTGCCGACGATCGTCGAGGACTCGACGACGCCCACCGGAGAAGTGACAGAGGATACGGCGGCAACCCTGACGGCGAACGGCACCGTCGCCTTCAACGACCCCGATCTCACGGATACGCACACTGCCAGTTACGTCCTGAAGTCGACGACGTCGAACGCGCATCTGCCCGGCTTCGGCAACGGCACCTCGCATATCGGGAACTTCGCGCTGACCGCGGTGAGCGAGAGTCCGGGTGTCAGCACGCGCGGATCAGTGGGCTGGACCTTCACGCTCAACGACAACGATCCGGTGCTGCAGTCGCTGGCCGAAGGCCAGACCATCACCCAAGTCTACACCGTGACCGTCGACGACCATCACGGTGGCACCGTCACCCGGGACGTCACGGTCACCATCACCGGCACCAATGACACGCCGACCATCACGAGTGATGCAGACGCTGCAAAGGGCAGCGTCACCGAGGATGCCTGCGCGACGCTGTCGATCGAGGGCACGCTCGCGATTCAGGATCTCGATCTGATCGACACCCACACCGCGCAGGCCGCATTCAAGTCGGCGACGTCGAACGCGCATCTGCCGGGCTTCGATGGTAATGCGCCGCTCGGCACCTTCACGATCGATTGCGAGGTCGCGGAGTTCAACACCGATACCGACAACAGCGCGACGCTGGGCTGGCACTTCAGCCTCGACAACGACAATGCGGTGCTGCAATCGCTGGCGCATGGCCAGACCATCACCCAGGTCTACACCGTCACCTTTACTGACGATCACGGTGCGCAGGTCTCCCAGGACGTCACTGTCACGATCAACGGCGCCAACGACGCGCCGACGATCACGAGCGATCCCGAGGCGGCAACGGGTGCGGTTACCGAGGATGACGGCGCCTCGCTGACGACCAGCGGTACGCTGGCGATCCAGGACGTTGACCTGATCGACACCCATACGGCGCAGGTGCAGTTCAAGTCATCGTCCGTCAGTTCGGCTCTGCCGGGATTCGAGGACGACAGCACGAATATCGGCACCTTCTCCATCGGCGCGGTGTCCGAATCCAACGCCGACACCAGCACCGGCGCGACGCTCGACTGGCACTTCACGCTCGACAACAACGATCCCGTGCTGCAGTCGCTGGCGGAAGGGCAGACCATAACTCAGGTCTACACCGTCACCTTCAAGGACAATCACAACGCGACTGTCACGCAAGACGTCACTGTCACCATCACCGGCACCAACGATGCGCCGACCGTCTCCTATGTGACGTCGGACTACATGAACTTCGACGGTGCGACCATCGCGGTCGGCGACGTACCGACGGTCGCCACCGACGACGTGACACTGGACGGCTGGGTGAACTGGAACGGAGACGCTGCCTCCGCCAGCCAGGTCTTGTTCTACAATGGCAATACCTCGACCACCGGTTTCGGCCTCATGGGCACTGTCATCAGCGGCAAGCTGGAGATCGCGATTCTCGAGGGCGGCGTCGAGATCCAGGATACCGGCTTCGCGCTTACTGCGGGGCAATGGCATAACCTCGCCTTGACGCGTGACGACGGCATCTTCACGCTTTATGTCGATGGCAACGCCGTCTATTCCCACAGTGGCGGCGTCAACGCGATCGCTGGCGCTCAGGAGCCGTCCTACATGATGATCGGAGCGGCGAGCGGCAGGTACGCTCCGGGCTTCGGTACGCAAGGCTTCACCGGCTCGATCGCCGATGTCAGCGTCTGGACCACCGCACTCACGCAGGCGCAAATCCAGTCGTACGACTTCACCGCGCTCACCGGCAACGAGGCCAATCTGGCCGCCTATTATACGCTTGGCGACGGCAGCGGGAGCACGGCCTCCAACACGGTCAACCCAACCAAGAGCCTCGCCATTGAAGGTGATGCGGATTGGGCCAGCGGGACCTCCGGGCCGGGCGGCGCATTTGCCGATCTGACGGAGACCAATGGCGGCCAGCTCTCGCATGGCGTGCTGGCGGTCTCCGACGTCGACGCGACCGATCACGTCACGGTATCGGTCGATGCGGTGCAGGTTAAGCTCGACAACGTGTTGCAAACGGGCAGCGTCGGCGGGCTGTCGCATGCCGATCTCCTGAACTATCTGACCGTGCCGTCCGGCGACATTCTCAACGGCACGGCGACCCACGCCCAGTTTACCTGGCAATTCAACTCGGCCGGCGAGGCCTTCGACTTCCTCGCCGCCGGTCAGACGCTATCGCTGCAATACACCATCGTTCCGTCGGATGCTCAGGGCTTTGGAACTAGCGCGGTCGTGACCATCAACATCACCGGCACGAACGACGCACCGACGCTGTCCGATCTCCACATCGGCCCGCTCACGGACACCGCTGACGACGACACCTTCTCCAATCTCACCGGGCAACTGGCGGGGACCGACGCCGACAGCGGTGAGACGGCGACGCTGACCTATGCCGTCCTCGATTCAGATCACCAGGCGGCCACGACGGTCGCGGGACTCTACGGCTCGCTGACGGTCAATTCCAACGGCAGCTATAGCTACGTTCCGAATGATGCTGCGATCAATGCGTTGGCGGACGGATCGTATGTCGATACGTTCACGGTCCAGACCACGGATATCCATGGTGCGACCGACACGGCAACGCTCAAGGTGAACGTGACCGGTGCGGACGACGGTGCGGGCCCGGTCATCAACACCGAGAGCTTCCAGGTCGAGCACATCACCGAGAACAGCAACGAGATCATTACCGACCTCGTCGTCATGGACGCCGATCCCGGCGCTGCGACGGACACTTTCACGGTCACGCTGTCGACCGCGAATCCGGACGTCAGCCTCGCAAGTGTTTATCCGACGACCGGCACGCTCGAGCAGATCAACACCGCCCTCGCGCAAGGCGCGGGCATCGTCTACGAGCCGACCGGCGCTGATCCCGAGGCGGGACTGCCAGCCACCGATCAGATCACGCTGACCGTTGCCGATTCGGCGGGCCGCTCGGACACGGTGAACTTCATCTTCGTCGAAGGAGCCGAGAGCCAGGGCATGACCCTGCAAGGTACCGCCGGCAAGGACGTCATTTTCGCGACCGAGTCGAGTGATACGCTGATCGGCGGCAGTGCCAAGGATCAGTTCGTATTCGCACCGGCCTCGTCGCAGGATTCGGTTCAGCACACCGTGAATGATTTCGAGTACGGCCTCGACAAGCTCGACCTGCGGCAGTTCAGCGGCATCAGCTCCTTGAACGACCTTGCCCCGACCGCCGCGCAGGATGGCGGCACGTTGCTTACGCTGGATAGCCACGAGACGATCCTGCTCAAGGGTGTCGCCGTCGCGAATCTCCAGTCCAGCGATTTCATCTTCGGCACTCACGTCGGCTAGTGGAAGCAGGCGGCGCTTCCGGTTTGCACCTCGACCGCGGCAAAAAATCCATAATCCTCAGCACTCGGGGAATAGCCAATCGCACGCCGACGCTTCATGATCGGTGCGCCCGGCATGATCTGGGTCAGGAAGTCTGACTGGCATGAAGCGTTTCAAAATCCTGCGGCGGTGGTTTGCGCGGAAGTTCGGCCTTGCGCGACTGATCTGCCTTGCGCTGCTGGTCTTGTTCGCGGGCGCGCGCCTGTGGGATCCGCCGCCGATCCAGGAATTGCGGCTGCGCACCTTCGACATGTTTCAATTGATCGATCCGCGCGAGAAGGCGGCGCGGCCGGTCGTCATCGTCGATATCGACGACAAGAGCCTCACCAGACTCGGACAGTGGCCGTGGCCGCGCACGCGCATCGCCGACATGGTCCAGAACCTCACCAACCACGGCGCGGTGGCGATCGGCTTCGACATGGTCTTCTCCGAAGCCGACCGGCTCAACCCGGATCAGGTCGCGAGCCAGATGCGCTATCTGGACGACGCGACCCGCGCCAAGCTGCGTGAGCTGCCGAGCAACGATCAGATCCTCGCCGACGCGATCAAGCGCTCGCACGTCGTGCTGGGCGAGACCGGGCTTCCGGAGGTCTTGTCCGAGCTCGACAAGTCGCTGCCGTTCACGGGGGTTGCAACGGTGGGGGAGGACGGGGCCGAGCGTTTCCTGTTCGAATTCCCCGGCTTGCTCCGCAACGTGCCGGTCATCGAGAGGGCCGCGGCCGGCCGCGGCCTGTTCTCGATCCGGACCGAGCGTGACGGATTGATCCGCCGCGTGCCGATGATCATGCGCGCCCAGGGCAACATCATGCCCTCGCTCAGCCTCGAGATCCTGCGCGTCGTCACGGGCACGCCGACCCTGCTGGTCCGTACCGACAAGACGGGCATCAAGTCGATCCGCCTCAAGGGTTTGGAGGTTCCGACCGACAAGAACGGTCAGCTCTGGGTGCACTATGCCCGCCGGGATCCTTCGATCTACGTCTCCGCGGTCGACGTGCTCGACAATGCGGTGCCGCCCACGAGGTTTGCCGGCAAGCTGGTGCTGGTCGGCACTTCCGCGGGCGGCTTGAACGACATCAAGACCACGCCGGTGTCCCGGGCCATGCCGGGTGTCGAGATCCATGCCCAGGTGCTGGAGGGCGTGCTGAGCCGCGCGGTGATCTCGCAGCCGAACTATGCGCTGGGCGTCGAGCTGATCGCGGCGCTGATCATCGGCCTGCTCGTCATCATCTTCACGCCGAATCTCGGCCCCGTCCGCCTCGTGCTGGTGGGCGCGGCCTTCGCGGCCATCCTGATCGGCGTGTCCTGGTTCTCCTACACGCAGCACCGCTATCTCATCGACTTCACCTATCCGCTGCTGTCGACGACCGCAGTCTACCTGACGCTGATCTTTGCGAGCTTCGTGCGCGAGCAGCGCCAGCGCGTGCAGATCCGCGGGCAATTCGCGCAATATATGTCGCCTGTGCTGGTCGAGCAGCTGGCGCAGTCGCCGGAAAAGCTCGTGCTCGGCGGCGAGGAACGCGAGATGACGATCATGTTCTCCGACGTGCGCGGCTTCACCACGATCTCCGAGAGCTACAAGCACGATCCGCAGGGGTTGATCGAGCTGATGAACCGCTTCCTGACGCCGCTGACCGACGTCATCATCGACCGCAAGGGCTATATCGACAAGTACATGGGCGACGCCATCATGGCGTTCTGGAACGCGCCGCTCGACGACGCCGAGCACGAGATCAACGCCTGCGAAGCCGCGATCCAGATGCTCGAGCAGATCGACGAGGTCAACAAGGAGCGCGAGCAGGAGGCCGCCGACGGCGGCCACGTCTATATCCCGCTCAATGTCGGCATCGGTCTCAACACCGGCATCGGCGTGGTCGGCAACATGGGGTCCGACCTGAAGAAGAACTATTCGGTGCTCGGCGACAGCGTGAACCTGGCCTCGCGCCTCGAGGGCCAGTCGAAGGCATACGGATTTCCGATCATCGTGGGCTCGCGCACGGCACTCGCCGCCAAGGAGAAATTCGCGATCCTCGAGCTCGACTTCATCATGGTTAAGGGCAAGACCGAGCCGGAAGTGATCTACGCCATCGCCGGCCGCGAGGACGTGATGCATTCGGCCGCGTTCCAGCGCCTGCGCAACATCACCATCGAGATGCTCGGCTGCTACCGCAGCCGCGACTGGCAGGGCGCCCTGGATGCCATCGAGCGCGGCCGCAAGAGCGAGGACGCCGACACGCTGGAGAAGCTGTTCAGGCTTTACGAGGCGCGGATCAAGGATTTCCAGATCGATCCGCCGCCGGAGGGCTGGACCGGCGCCTATGCCCTGCTGACCAAGTAGTCGTCACGGTCACCGCTCGTGCAGGGTGGGCAAAACATTGCATGCCTACCATATGCAGGTGCATCGAGGTAAGTATGGTGGTGGGACGGCGCTTGGCGCCTCTGCCCAACCAAAAGAAAAAAGGGCGAGCTGAGTGATGGACGCACAAGTGAGACAGAACGACCGCATCGGGGTGCTCGAAGAGCTCCTCAACGAGCGCTACTCCGTTCGCGCATTTCTCCCCAAGGAGGTCGATCGCGCCACCATCGAGCATGTGCTGGCGACCGCGCAGCGCACGGCGTCCTGGTGCAACAGCCAGCCCTGGCAGGTCATCATCGCCAGCGGCGAGGCCAAGGAGCGCTTTCGCAAGGCGATCTACGCGGAGGCCTCGAAAGGCCTCGGCGATGACTACGACTTCACGCCACCGCGCGAATATGTCGGGGTCTATCTCGATCGCCGCCGCGAGAGCGGCTTCCAGCTCTACAACACGCTCGGCATCGCCCGCGGCGACAAGGCGGCCTATGCCAAGCAGGCGCTGGAGAACTACAATTTCTTCGGCGCACCGCATGTCGCCATCATCCACACCAACGAGCCGCTCGGCATCTACGGTGCGATCGATTGCGGCGCCTATGTCTCCAACTTCGTGCTGGCGGCGCAGGCGCTCGGGCTCGGCACCATTCCGCAGGCCGCGCTGGCGCGGCATTCCGGCCTGATCCGCCGCCACTTCGATCTGCCCGATGACCGCCGTGTCGTCTGCGGCATCTCGTTCGGCTATGCGGACCATGCGCACAAGGTCAACAGCTACCGCACCTCGCGGGCGAGCGTGGCCGAGACCGCAACATTCGTGGATGTGTGATCGCGACGTGAGCCGGACGCATCGCGCGAAGACAGCCGTGGAAGCGGCCGTCTTCGTCTCGTTCCGGTGCGATTGACGGCGGCGGTCAGCCGCCGCTGCCGCCGATCACGGCCCGCACGGTCTCGTCAGGCCCAAAATCCTCGGCGCCGTCGACATAGAGCAGCGCGGCGAGCTTCGAGCGGGCGCGGTTCACGCGGCTCTTGATGGTGCCGACTGCGCAGCCGCAGATCGAGGCCGCGTCCTCATAGGAGAAGCCGGACGCGCCGACCAGGATCAAGGCTTCACGCTGATCCTGCGGAAGCTTGTCGAGCGCGGTGCGAAACTCCTCGAACTCGAGGTGCGCATTCTGCGAGGGCTGGGTCTTCAGCGTCTTGGCGTAATTGCCCTCGGCATCTTCGACCTCGCGCCGCCGCTTGCGATAGTCCGACCGGAACAAATTGCGCAGGATCGTGAATAGCCAGGCCGGCAGGTTGGAGCCGGGCTGGAACGAGTCGATGTTGGCGAGCGCACGCAGCAGCGTCTCCTGGACCAAATCGTCGGCGCGGTCCGCATTGCCGCTGAGCGAGATGGCGAAGGCGCGCAGACTGGGCACGGCCGCCAAGATGTCGTTACGCAGGGAGTCCGTGAGAGGCATTAATCCCTCCCATTGTTGTTGTCGTTGGATCCGCCCTCATTTTCTACGTGGGGTGACGCTCCCGGCGCATCAAGCTTCTTGATCAGTTCTGCGAACCGATCCGGAACCCCCTGTCGCACGACATCGTCGTACATGGCGCGCAACTGGTGCCCGATCCGGGATTGAATCTCCGGAGTCAGGCCTCCCTTGCCGGGGGTCGTGCTTCTGCTGGCTTGAGACTTGAGATCTTTCATGACCTGTTCCACGTTTCCCCGAGTTAAGTGACTGTAAAATCGAGAAGTTTTCTCAACCGGGAGCCGTTCCCTGGATAGGCACAATTCCAGCTGCGCCAAAAAGTTCCCAGCTTGGCGGAACTTTTGTTGTCGTGAGGCGTAGACAGCCCAGCAGGGGAACCTGGGCCCCCCGCGTGATGCCTGACCTCAGGATTGGACCTCAAGGTTGGCCCGAAGACGAATGGAGTGGGGATGTCCCGTTCACAGGTAGTTGCTGAACACTTGCCGTTGTTGCGCAGGTACGCGCGGGCTCTGACAGGCAGCCAGGCCTCCGGTGACGCCTATGTCGCCGCCATGTTGGAAGCCATGCTGGGCGATCCGTCGGTGCTCGACGAGAACCATGGGCCCCGGGCCGGCCTGTTCCGGCTCTTCACCCAGATCTGGAATTCAGTCTCGATCAACGACGATGCCGAGGTGACGACCTTGCCGATGCCGCCGGAACGGCGGCTGTCGAACATCACCCCGCTGCCGCGCCAAGCCTTCCTGCTGCTCTCGCTCGAGGGCTTTTCGGAAGAGGAAGTCGCCTTCATTCTCGGCACCGATGTTGCCGAGACGCGCCGTCTTGCGGACGCAGCCGGACGCGAGATGGCCGCCGAGATCGCCACCGACGTGCTGATCATCGAGGACGAGACCTTCATCGCCATGGACCTCGAGAGCCTGGTGAAGAATCTCGGCCACAACGTCGTCGGCGTCGCGCGCACCCATGCCGATGCGGTGGCGCTGGCCAAGAACAAGCGGCCCGGCCTGATCCTTGCCGATATCCAGCTTGCCGACGGCTCGTCCGGCCTGGACGCCGTCAACGAGCTCCTGCGCACCTTCGAGGTGCCGGTGGTGTTCATCACCGCCTATCCGGAGCGCTTCCTCACCGGCGAGCGTCCCGAGCCGGCGTTCCTGATCTCAAAGCCGTTCCAGCCCGCGATGGTATCGGCGGTGGCGAGCCAGGCCCTGTTCTTCCAGCGCAACTCGCGCAATCGCACGCCCAAAGCGCCTGCGGCGTAACAAGGCGCCTGCGGCCGTCCCAATAGCGAAGTCCGGCGTGCCCAAGGCACGCCGGATTTTTTTCATGCCGCCGACCCGCTTGACGGGCGCTGAATTCGCCGCCCATAGCTCATGTAGCAGCTGCGCGTGCGACCACGCCAATCGGAGACGTGCCCATGGACCAGCAACTCCTCGATCGTCTCGCCATCCGCGATCTCGTCGAGAACTGGGCGGTGTGGCGCGATGCCGGCGACTGGGAGCGCTTTGCCACGGTTTGGCACGAAGAAGGCTGGATGTCCGCGACCTGGTTTCAGGGGCCGGCCCGGGATTTCATGCGGGTCAGCCAGGAGGGTTTTGCCAGGGGCGTGCGCATCCTGCATTTCCTCGGCGGCACCAGCATCGATCTTGCGGGTGCGCGAGCGATCGCGCAGACCAAGATGACCATCTCGCAGCGCGGCCTCGTGCACGACGTGCTCTGCGACGTCGTCTGCACCGGACGCTTCTACGATTTCCTGGAGAAGCGGGACGACCCATCAGGTATCGGCAAATGGGGCATCGTCCGCCGCCAGCCCATCTACGAGAAGGACCGCATCGACCCGGTCGATCCCGCCGCGACGCTTCGGTTCGACCAGGATGCGCTGGCTGCACTCCCCGAGGGCTACCGCCACCTCGCCTACATGCAGGAGCTGATCGGCTACAAGGTGAAGCGCGACATGCCGGGCCTGATCGGCCCCGAGGTCGAGAAGCTCTATGGCGAGGGCCGGGAGTGGCTGGCAGGAAAGGCGAAGTAGGCCCCAGATAAAAGTAAGGCGCGACTGGCATCACCACAGTCGCGCCCTACGTCGCCGGCTTATGGGGCAGGGGGGAATAGCCGGCTGCTGAGACGACTCCTGTGCGCGAAAGTCGTTCCACGGCGCGCGAAATATTTTGCCGTCTGCTGCTTTTTTCGCACACGGTTAAGTGATCGTAGCTGTCGAGAACCCCCGATCCTGCGGCGGCGTTGTTCCCGTGCCCGCCATGGGGCGAGGGATCGACAGCCATGTCACAGATTCAAAAGGTTTTTTTGAGCGCAATTGCGGTCGTCGCCACCCTCGGTGCCGTGCAACTGGCCTCCGGCCACGATCTTGCGGACCGCTGGCAGGCGGTCGCCGACATCCCCAGCCATAGCTCCACAGCCGCGGTGGGCCACAACGTCAACCGCGTCGCCAAGACAGACCGGCTCGCCGAGATCAAGCCGGCAGCCGTTCCCACCCGTACCGTCTCGATGCGGCTGAACGACCTCGCCGATACGTCGGTGCTGCTGCGGGTCCCCGCCGTGATCGAGACCGGCAATGCCAAGACGCCGGTGCTGCTCCAGAACCAGAAGAAGCCTCGCAACAAGCCGACGATCGCCTGTGAGCCGATGGTCAGCTCCCTGACCGAGGTCGCAAGGCTGCTCCAGCCCGGCCGCTGCGTGACCTGACCCCCTCTCCGCGAGGGGTGGTTTGGCGGACCCAGACTTCACATCCTCTTGATCCGCCATTGCCTCGCGCTATATCCGGGTTCCCTCCCTTTTGTTTGACCGGGTAAGCGCATGACGACGTCAGATACGGCTGTGCATACGCAGCCTTTCCAGGCCGAAGTTTCCGAACTGCTGCACCTGATGGTGCACTCCGTCTATTCGGAAACCGACATCTTCCTCCGCGAGCTCATTTCCAACGCCTCCGATGCCTGCGACAAGCTGCGCTACGAGGCCATCGCCAGTCCCGCCCTGCTGGGCGAAGGCGACGCACTCAAGATCCGCATCATCCCGAACAAGACGGCCAAGACGCTCACGATCGCCGACAACGGCATCGGCATGGAGCGGCAGGAGCTGATCGACCATCTCGGCACCATCGCCCGCTCCGGCACCAAGGCGTTCGTATCCAAATTGAAAGAGGCCAAGGACGGGCTCGGCCTGATCGGCCAGTTCGGCGTCGGCTTCTATTCCGCCTTCATGGTCGCCGAGAAGATCGTGGTGATCAGCCGCCGTGCCGGCGAGAGCGATGTCTGGACCTGGACGTCCTCCGGCGGCTCCGGCTTCGAGATCGCCCGTGCCAGCGACGAGGAAGCGGCGCGCGTGACGCGCGGCACCGAGATCGTCCTGCACCTGAAGGACGACGCCAAGAAATATCTCGAGACCTACGAGATCGAGCGCATCGTCACTTCCTATTCCGACAACATCCTGTTTCCGATCGAGCTGGTGCCCGAAGAAGGCGAGCCGCGCCAAATCAACTCGGCGAGCGCGTTGTGGCAGCGCTCCAAGTCCGAGCTGACGGCTGACGATTACAAGAAGGCCTATCAGCAGATCGCCTCTGCCTTCGACGATCCCGCGATGACGCTGCACTACCGCGCGGAAGGACGTTACTCCTACGCCGTGCTGCTGTTCGCGCCCTCGACCAAGCCGTTCGACCTGTTCGAGCCGAACCGCAAGGGCCGCGTGAAGCTCTACGTGCGGCGCGTCTTCATCACCGACGATGCTGACCTCTTGCCGGGCTATTTGCGCTTCGTCCGCGGTGTGGTCGACAGCGAGGACCTACCGCTCAACATTTCGCGCGAGATGCTTCAGAACAATCCGCAGCTGGCGCAGATCCGGAAAGCCGTGGCGACCCGGGTGGTGTCCGAGCTCGAAAGCCTCGCCGAGAAGGACCCGGAGAACTTTGCCAAGATCTGGGACGCCTTCGGCGCGGTGCTGAAGGAAGGCATCTACGAGGATTTCGAACGGCGCGAAAAGCTGTTGTCGCTGTCGCGCTTCACCACCACGTCGGGCGAGAAGCGGTCGCTGAAGCAGATCATCGCCGATTTCAAGCCGAACCAGACCGAGATCTATTATCTCGTCGGCGACAGCATCGAGCGGCTGAAGTCCAATCCGCGGCTGGAAGCTGCGACCGCGCGCGGCATCGAGGTGCTGCTGCTGTCGGATCCCGTCGATGCCTTCTGGACCTCGATGCCCTCGGATTTCGAAGGCAAGCCGCTTAAGTCGCTGAGCCAGGGCGATCTCAATCTCGATTTGATTCCGCGTATCGACGATAAGGACGAGGCGAAGAAGGACGAGCCGGCTGCGGACGAAGCAGCCACCATCGCCGTGATCAAGGCCGCGCTGGGCGAGCGCGTCAGCGACGTCAAGGTCTCGACGCGCCTGACCAGCTCGGCCTCCTGCCTCGTCGCCGACAGCCAGGGTCCGAGCCGCGAGCTCGAGCGCATCTTGTCGCAGCAGAACCGCGGCATGAAGACCAAGCCGATCCTTGAGATCAATTTGCGCCATCCGCTGGTCACCGCGGTCACCAAGGCGCAGGCTGGCTCGACAGTCGTCGACGATATCAGCCTGCTTCTGCTCGAGCAGGCGCAGATCCTGGACGGCGAATTGCCGGAAGACCCGGCGGCGTTCGCGGCACGGCTGAACCGGCTGGTGTTGCAGGGGCTCGGCGGCTAGCGCTGCCTCGCAGCATCATTCGGACCGCCAGGTTGTCAGATCGCTCGGCCCGCATCGCCTCTGGCGTTGCGCGTCCCACTCACCTTGACGTCATCAGGTCTCAGGAACAGTCGCGGACGGCGAGATGTTGTGTCATATGAAGCGACGTCACCAGTTCGAGGATTTCCCATGCGCTTGTCATTCCTCACTCTTACCGCGGTCTTCACGCTGCTGGGCGCAGCGGATGCCAGCGCGCAGCGATACGATCCGGCCTATCCCGTCTGCATGCACCGCTACGTCGGTGGCGGCCCTGGTGGCGGAGGCAGTGACTATTTCGACTGCTCGTTCACCTCGTTGGAGCAGTGCCGCGCCACGGCCTCGGGCCTTGCCGCGACCTGCGACCTCAATCCCTATTACGCCTTCAACGAGTCGCCGCCGCCGCGCCGGCGTCCCAAGAAGGTGCACTGAGGCGAACGGGACCAAGCCCGGGACTTCTGCATTCATCGCTCTTTCGACCTGGTCACACCCGTCGGCGCGCTGCCGGCGGGTGCGACCTTGGCTGCGCGCTGCCGACCGTTAATCGCGCCCTAACCGGGTTTTACCTTGTCTCTTAACGCCTGGGTCAGGGCGCGCGGGCTATACTGCCGGAAACCGCAGATCGCCCGAAAGAGTGAACAATATGACCACCGGCGTCATCGAGCAGCCGAAAGCCGCGCGCGCACCGTCGGCTTCCAAGATCTGGTTGAGGGCGATCGAGCTCACCGCGCGGATCGAAACGCTGCCGGGCCGCCTGTTCGCCGACGTCGTCGACGATTGGGCGCAGCGCCAGCCTAACCGCGTTGCTCTGGTGGCGGACGAGGCAAGCCTCGATTACGAAGGCCTCTCGAAGAGGATCAATCGCTACGCCCGCTGGGCGCGCTCGCTCGGCCTGTCCAAGGGCGATACCGTTGCGCTGATCATGCCGAACGGCATCGACTATGTCGCGGCCTGGCTCGGCATCAGTCGCGTCGGCGGCGTGGTCGCACTGATCAACACCAAGCTCGTCGGGCAATCGCTCGCGCACTGCCTCGACGTCGCAATGCCCTCGCATGTCATCGTTGCGCATGAGCTGACGGGGATGCTGGACAGCGCGGCGCCGCATCTGAAGACGGAGGCAAAGGTCTGGACGCATGGCGATAGCCGCAGCGAACGTGCGATCGACGTCGCGCTTGCCGTTCTCGACGACGGCCCGCTATCGCCGGAGGAGCATGGCGAGGTCACCATCGACGACCGTGCGCTGCTGATCTACACCTCCGGCACCACCGGCCTGCCGAAAGCGGCCAGCATCAGCCACCGCCGCATCCTGAATTGGGGGTTTTGGTTCGCTGGCCTCACCGGCGCGACGCCGCAGGATCGGCTCTACGATTGTCTGCCGCTGTTCCATTCGGTCGGCGGCATCGTCGCGCCGTGCAGCATTCTGGCCGCCGGCGGTTCGGTAGTGATCGCCGAGAAATTCTCGGCTTCGCATTTCTGGTCCGACATCGTCCGGCACGACTGCACGCTGTTTCAATATATCGGCGAGCTCTGCCGTTACCTGCTCAAGGCCGCGCCCTCGGAATACGAGAATCGGCATCGCCTGCGGCTCGCCTGCGGCAACGGGCTGCGCGGCGATATCTGGGAGGATTTCCAGGCGCGCTTCGCCATTCCGCGCATCCTCGAATTCTACGCCGCGACCGAAGGCAATTTCTCGCTGTTCAACGTCGAGGGCCAGCCGGGTGCGATCGGCCGCGTCCCGGCGCTGCTCGCGCACCGCTTTCCTGCCAGGCTCGTCAAGCTTGACCCCGATAGCGGCGCGCCGCTGCGCAATGAAGAGGGCTTCTGCATCGCCTGCAGCCGCGGCGAGGCCGGCGAAGCGATCGGCCGCATCGGCACCGCGGACGAGGGCGGTGGGCGCTTCGAGGGCTACACCGATGCCGGTGAGACCGAGAAAAAAGTCTTGCGTGACGTCTTCGTCAAGGGCGATGCCTGGTTCCGCACCGGCGATCTGATGCGGATGGACGACAAGGGATTTTTCCATTTCGTCGACCGTATCGGCGACACGTTCCGCTGGAAGGGCGAGAATGTCGCGACCTCCGAGGTGAACGATGCCGTGCGCGATTTCATTGGCGTCGTCGATGCCGCCACCTATGGCGTCAGCATTCCCGGCGCCGACGGCCGGGCCGGGATGAGCGCGATCGTCGTGAACGAGGGCTTTGACATCAGCGCGCTGCCCGCCCATCTCGCGCAACGCCTGCCGGTCTACGCCCGCCCGCTCTTCATCCGTATCTCGCGCGAGCTCGACGCCACCGAGACCTTCAAGCAGAAGAAGGGCGAGCTCGCCCGCGAGGGATTTGACCCGGCCGCGGTCGCCGATCCGCTGTTCATGCTCGACCCGATATCCGGCGTCTACGTCGCGCTGGACGCGGAGACATATGCGGCCATCTCGGGCGGTACGATCAGGCTGTAGGGCAACCAAAATCGAGAGATAGGTCCAATTTTATCTGAATTGTCCAAGAAGCCATTTACTTCTGTCGGGTAAACAGACCGCGATGGGGAGGCGGTCAGCAAGAGCCGCCGCAACAACGAGATCGATAACAAAGCGAGCCAGCCATGTCGGTAAGGTCAAAGGTCATTGAAGCGATTCAGCAGATCGCCAAGGAGCAGCACGTCACGCTTCCCGCCCTCTCGGACGATCTGTCCCTGCATGAGACGGGCTTCGACTCGCTCGCCTTCGCCATCCTGGTCGCCCGCCTCGAGGACGAGACCGGCGTCGATCCCTTCACCATTTCCGAGGACGCAGCGTTCCCCGCCACGGTGGGCGATTTCGTGCGGGCCTACGAAAATGTCCCCGCGTGAGATCTTTGCACTTCGCGACCATCTTGGCGCGGAGCTGAAAGGCCGCACCATCTCCGATGCGCATGATGTCGTATCGCTGACGGGCATCCTGTCGCACACTGTTCTGGGCGGGCGGCTGCACGAGCTCTCTGGCCGTGCCGTGCTGCTCAAGCTGTCGGACCAGCTCCGGTCCGGCCTTGCCATGATCGAGCTCGACGGCATCGCCCGCCGCATGCTGTTGTGTCCGCCGGACCTCAATCCGGCGCATCTCGACGCCTTGATCGCGGATGCCGGGATCGATGCCGTCGTCACCGACGAGCCCGAACTCTGGGCGGCGTCCGGCGTGCCGCTGGTCGTCACCGCGCAATTGCCGCCGCAAGCCGCCGCGCCTGCCAAGACCGCGCGCGGCACCGAATGGCTGATGTTGACTTCGGGCACCTCGGGCGTGCCAAAGATCGCCGGCCATACGCTGGAAGCCTTGACCGGCGCGATCGTCGCCGAAGGCCCATCGCGCGGACCTGCACCGGTCTGGGCAACGTTCTACGACATCCGCCGCTATGGCGGCCTGCAAATCTTTCTCCGTGCCATCCTCTCCGGCGGCTCGTTGGTGCTGTCCGATCCCCATGAGGCGCTCGCCGATCACGTCGCGCGGCTGAAGGCGCGCGGTGTCTCGCATATCTCCGGCACGCCTTCGCATTGGCGCAAGCTCCTGATGAGCGGCTCGGCCGCCCAGTTCGCCCCGGCTTACGTCCGTCTCTCCGGCGAGATCGCCGACCAAGCCGTGCTCGACGGCCTGAAGGCGGCATTCCCCCATGCGTCCGTCGGCCATGCCTATGCCTCGACCGAGGCCGGCGTCGGGTTCGCCGTCAATGACGGGCTGGAAGGCTTTCCGGCCGACTATCTCGGCAACCGCAACGGCGTCGAGATGAAGGTCGTCGACGGCTCGCTGCGCATCCGCTCGACGCGCACGGCCCATGCCTATGTCGGCCGCAATGCGGCGTCGCTCACCGACGACGACGGCTTCGTCGACAGCGGTGACATCGTCGAGCTGCGCGGCGATCGCTATTATTTCGTCGGCCGGCGCGGCGGCATCATCAACATCGGGGGGCTGAAGGTCCACCCCGAGGAGATCGAGGCGGTGATCAACCGCCATCCGGATGTACGGATGTCGCGCGCGAAGTCGCGCAAGAGCCCGATCACCGGCGGCATCGTCGTCGCGGACGTGATCCTCGCTGAGGGCACCGATCCGGCGCGTGCGAAAGAGATCCGCGACCAGATCATGGATCTGTGCCGCGCCCAGCTCGCATCCCACAAGGTGCCGGCGGTGCTCCGTTTCGTCGAGGTGCTCGACGTCACCCCGGCCGGAAAACTGGCGCGCACCGATGCATAATGTTCTCGTCACCGGCGGCAGCCGCGGCATCGGGCTTGCGATCGGCAAGCGCCTTGTCGCGGCCGGCTTCAACGTCATCGCGGCGGCGCGGCGCGAAAGCGAAGAGCTCAAGGCGGCCATCGCAGCCGCCGACGGGCGCCTGCATTTCCGCGCCTGCGATCTTGCCGTGATCGATGCGATCCCGGCCTTCGCAAAGCTCGTGCGCGACGAATTCGGCCCGATCTACGGCCTCGTCAACAATGCCGGTCTCGGCACCGAAGGCCTGCTCGCCACCATGCACAATTCCGAGATCGAGGCGCTGGTGCAGCTCAATGTGCTGTCGCCGATCATCCTCACCAAATATGTGGCGCGCCAGATGATGGCCGACGGCGCCGGCCGCATCATCAACATCTCCTCGATCATCGCGACGACAGGCTATAACGGCCTCTCCGTCTACGGCGCGACCAAGGCCGCCGCGACCGGCTTCACCCGCTCGCTGGCCCGTGAGGTCGGCAAGCTCGGCATCACCGTGAACGCGATCGCGCCGGGCTTCATCGACACCGAGCTCACCCACAATCTGTCTGAGGAAGGCCGCAAGCGCATTGCGGGCCGCAGCGCGCTGCGCCGGCTGCCGGAGACGGATGACGTCGCGCGCATGGTGGAATACCTTTTGGGCGAAGGCGGCCGCAACGTCACCGGCACCGTGTTCACCATCGATGCCGGGAACACGGCGTAGACGGAACCCGGCTGCCACAATTGCGTTGATCGTGCGCAATGACAGCCAGCCGGATTTGGTCGTAAGATGCCCCGCAATCGATTGGTTTACGTCAATCGATCTGCCCTAAACGAAGGGGAGCAGTCGATGGCCACTTCAGACATGACCGCTTCAAGCCGGGCCCTGAAAGAGCCGGTGCGTGTGAAGTCGGATGAGGTCCGCTGCCCGCCGATGTCGCATCAGAATTCCGGCGATCACGGCCACGAGGCGTATCCGCAGCAATTCGTGCGCCTGATCGGCTGCCACGACGTCCCTGCATCCCAGCTGCGCAAGCGTCAGGACGAGAAGCTGCACTAGCCGCTCACGGCCGCTGCTTCGGCAGGTCGAATCGTTCGTGTGAAAATTCCGGCGGCCCTTCGGTGAGGCGGCGAATGCGGCGCTCGCGCTCGTCTGGCGGCAATGCCGGATCGAGCAGTAACTCGATCTCATGCACTGCGATCTCTTCAATCTTGGTCGCGTCCGATACGACCGGGTGCGCGGGCGCGGAGACGGGGAGTGCCAACTTCAGCCCCAGCTCGATCAGCTTGCAGATCGCATCCGAGCGGGTCAGGCGGTGAGCTTCAGCCCAGGCATCGACCGCCTCCGTCAATCTTTCCGGCATCTTCACCGCGCTGATCGGGTCGACACCCGTGCGCCGGCGGACCGGAGAGGTGGAGTCCTTGCTGCTGAAGTCGGACACCTCGATTTTCCCATGCAACCCCTTGGAGCCGACCGACGATAGCCGCTCTCCCCGGATGGCCGTTTGATGCCGATCAATGATCCCGCCGAGGCATTGCAAGGCGGCCGCATCTTGTTGTCCGGGCCACTTTCGGCCAATGATCGAAAGGGGGCGCGAGCCAGCGAACCCGGATCGATCCTGCCACGTATCTTGCTTCGCATTCCAACAGTCCGGCAATCCCGATGAGCTCAGGCGAGTCCTTCTATGGCGGCATTCCCGTCTTCCGAGGCTTCACCAGCCTGATGGATCCTGCGCTTTATGCGCCGCTGCCGGACGACTGGAGCATCGGTGTTGCCGATATCGTCGATTCGACCAAGGCGATCGCGGCGCAGCGCTACAAGGCCGTGAACATGGCCGGTGCCGCCGTGATCGCGGCGGTGACCAATGCGCTGCAGGGGCGGGAATTTCCCTTCGTGTTCGGCGGCGACGGCGCCAGCTTCGCGGTGGCGCCAGACGACGTCGAGCTTGCCCGCCAGGCGCTGGCTGCGACCGCGACCTGGGTGCGCGAAGGCCTCGATCTGACCCTGCGCGTCGCCTTGGTGCCGGTCAGCGTCATTCGCACACACGGCCTCGATGTGCGCGTCGCCCGGTTCGGGCCGTCGGCCAACCTGTCCTATGCGATGTTTTCGGGCGGCGGGCTCTCCTGGGCCGACGCAGCGATGAAGCGCGGCGAGTTTGCCGTCGATGAGGCGCCCGCCGGCACGCAGCCGGACCTTTCGGGCCTGTCGTGTCGTTTCGAGGTGATGCCGGCGGCGCGCGGCCTGATCCTGTCGGTGCTGGTGATGCCGGCGCGCGGCGTCGATCAGGTGGCCTTCCGCAGGGTGATCGAGGACATCATTCATCTCGTCGAGCGCAGCCCGGAGGGCGGCCGGCCGGTGCCGCCGCAGGGGCCGCCGCTGAAATGGCCGCCGCAGGGCGTGGAATTCGAGGCCCGAACCAGGCGCGGGGGTCCGCTGCTCGCGCGCAGAGCCAGCGTACTCGCCTATACGTTGTTCGCCTATTTCATCATGCGCTTCGACATCAAGATCGGCGGTTTCGTGCCCAGCCTCTACAAGCGGCAGGTGGTCGAGAACTCGGACTTCCGTAAATACGACGACGGCCTGCGCATGATTCTGGACTGCACGCCGCAGCTCGAGCGCGCGTTGAACGATCGTCTCAAAGCCGCTGCGCGCGAGGGCATCGTGCGCTACGGCCTCTACCAGCAGGACGCTGCGATGATGACCTGCTTCGCGCCGTCGGCGCTGCGCAGCGATCACGTCCATTTCATCGACGGCGCGCGCGGCGGCTATGCCTCGGCGGCGACGGCGTTGAAGGCGATGATGGCAGCGGGTTAGCGCCCCGCGCGCGTCCAGGTCTCACCGCCGCAGAGCGCGCCGACGCAGCCTTCGACCCGCAGCGCGTCCGCGCCAGTCAGGCTGATGTTGCTCGCATAGGTGCTGCCGTCGTCCGCATTGTAGATCTGGCCCGACCATTTGTTCGGTCCCGTCGGCTCCATGCCGCTGAACAATGGCAGGCCGATCATCGGGCGCCTGGCGAGCGCGGGATTGGGATTCTTGCTGTCGGTGGCGGGCTGGCCGGTCGCGCTGTCCATGGGCTCGCGCAGCCAGACGATGTGGCCGCAGATGCCGCCGCCGCATTTGCTGATCTTGACGCGTGCATCGCCCGCCTGCGTGAGCCAGGTCCCGTCGGCGCTCTGAGCATAGGCGGAAGGCGCACCGATCAGCGCAGCCAGAATGACGGTGAGAGCGACGAATCTGAATGTCATGGAGAGGAGCCCTGGAATGGAGGCGACTCCATAGCAGCAAATCGAGCGCGCGCAACGCCCGAGGGAATCACATCTCTGAGCTTATCTGCCGGCGCTTATTTACCTGCGGTCATTTGCCCCAGCGCGCGAAAGCGACAGAGGCGGCGGTCGAGAGCCCGAACACGACCATGGCGCCGCCGACCAGCGCGAACAGGGTCCAGGCCGGAGCCTGCGCGGTCATCAGTCCGATGCCGCCGATCGCGACGATCAAAAGCCGTGCCGTGGAGGCGAGCACCGGACCGCCGACGCGTGCGGCGCCTTGCGAGGAGAAGTAAAGCGACACGCCCATGCCGAAGAACACGAAGGCCGGACCGGCCCAGTGGAAATAGCTGTGCGCTGCGGCGGTGACGCCGGGATCGCGGGTGAAGAGCCCGACCCACAGTGACGGCGCGAGCGCAACGACGAGACCGATCAGCCCCACCGTGAGTCCCGAGGCGGCAGCCGCGGTCCAGGCGACACGCCGCGCGCGCTTCACATGCCCGGCGCCGATCGCCATGCCGACCATCGGCACCGAGGCGATGCCGAAGGCGAAGGTGATCGGGATCAGCAGAAATTCCAGCCGCGAGCCGATACCGTAGCCCGCCAGCATCTCGGTGCCGAAGGTCGCGAGGATCTTCGTGAAGATCAGAATGGTGAGCACGGTCTGCAGCGGCGACAGGCAGGCCACCGCGCCGACTTTGAGAATGTCCAGGAACATCGCGCGCTCGAAATGAAAGGCGCGGACATCCAGCGGCAGCCGGCTGCGCCCCGACAACAGATACCAGATGAAGAAGATCGCCGCGCAGCTGAACGCGATCAGCTGCCCGCTCGCCACGCCCGGCATGCCGAATTGCGGCACTCCGAACAGGCCGAGCCCCAGCGTGCCGCCGAGCACGATCTGCAGCGCGCTCGCGCCGATCAGAATCATCGAAGGCAGGCGCATGTCGCCGGTACCGCGGATCACCGAGGCCAGCGTGTTGACGAGCCAGATCGCGACCGCGCCGGAGAACAGCACCTGCGAATAGCCGCTGGCCTC
The DNA here is from genome assembly GCF_020193935.1 of Bradyrhizobium sp. NBAIM08. Taxonomy (NCBI): domain Bacteria; kingdom Pseudomonadati; phylum Pseudomonadota; class Alphaproteobacteria; order Hyphomicrobiales; family Nitrobacteraceae; genus Bradyrhizobium; species Bradyrhizobium sp. NBAIM08. The sequence goes on from NZ_JADYVR010000007.1 coordinate 191,210, forward strand.
CTCGAGCACGCGCTCGCGTCCGCCGAGCAGCGCGAAGAAGGAGCGGCCGAAGGCGAGCATCATCACCGTGAAGAACAGCCCGCCGCAAAGACCGATGATGGCGGCATGCAGCGCCAGCGTCGCGGCGCGGTCGCGATCCCCTGCGCCGAGGGCGCGGCTGATTGCGGACGAGACGCCGCCGCCCATCGCGCCCGCGCTCATCATCTGCGTCAGCATCGCGAACGGAAACACCAGCGCGATCGCGGCGAGCGGGATGGTGCCGAGCCGGCCGATATAGGAGGTCTCAGCCACTGCGACGAGCGTGCTGCCGACCATCGCGATCATGTTGGGGATCGCGAGCCGCAGCAGCGTCGGCAGGATCGGCGCGGTCAGGAGGCTCGCAATGGGGGAGGCGACCGGCGCAACCGGCGGGACGGCATCTGCGGGGGCGTCGATCGTCATGTTCACCGGGCGGAAAATTAAATGATGACCGACATATTATAAGAGAATGAGCCGGCCGGCGCAGCCCTGGCTCACGCAGGGCTCACCACGGCAGGCCGCATAGGTCGATGGTGCCCAGCGTCGGCGCGCGCACGATGTGGAAGACATAGGGGGCCATGTAGGTGAACCGAATCCGCCCTTCCGGCTGTTCGCAATAGACCTCGCCTTTGAACGGCAGCCAGCTCCGGGCCTCGTAGAACGCGAAATTGTGCGGCTCGCAGACCAGTAGGGCGAACCGAACCGCCTCGTTGGCGCGCATGGTATGCACCGCCGCGTCGATCGCCACGGTCGCATAGCCACGGCCGCGCTGGTCCTCGCGCGTCGAGACGCCGCCGATGCCGCCGATATGAACCTTCTGTCCATTCCAGGTGATGGTGCGGAAGTAGATGCCGACATGGCACACGAGACCATCCTCGGGCGTCTCGACCAGCACGCGGAGATCGGCATTGGCCCATTTGACATGAGCCCAGGGCTTGCCTGCGACCAACTGCGGTGCCCAGACCGCCTGAAGTAGCGGCTCGGCCCTCGGCCACGAGGCGTCGCCGTTCAATATGTCGATCTCGATGCTCATGGCCTCGTCCTCCACAGCTCCGCTTCTTCGCGCGTTTGTTCTGTCTTAAGCGCCTCAAAGGCAATGATATTTTACAGCGAACCGCAGGTCTGATCACGGCGGCCGGGTTGCGGCGAATTTGTGCATTCAAGCAGGACGCGCCAAGTCACGCCTTTTCGCAAATTCTGAGGTATTTAATGGCCGCGGAACCTTCTATAAGGGGTGACCGTTAGAACTCGTTCCCCACCAGTTGCGGACAAGAAGCCATGACCTTTACGCTGCCCCCACTTCCTTACGCCTATGACGCCCTCGGCCAGTACATGTCGAAGGAGACGCTGGAATATCACCACGACAAGCATCATCAGGCCTACGTCACCAACGGCAACAACGCGCTCAAGGGGACCGAATGGGAAGGCAAGTCCCTTGAAGAGATCGTCAAGGGCTCGTTCGGCAAGAACCCCGCGGTGTTCAACAACGCCGGCCAGCACTACAACCACATCCACTTCTGGAGCTGGATGAAGCCCAATGGCGGCGGCACCAAGCTGCCGGGCAAGCTCGAGAAGAAGATCAACGAGGACCTCGGCGGCTTCGAGAAGTTCAAGACCGACTTCCAGGCGGCCGGCGTCGGCCAGTTCGGCTCCGGCTGGTGCTGGCTCCAGGTCAAGAACGGCAAGCTCGAGATCTCCAAGACCCCGAACGGCGAGAATCCGCTGGTGCACGGCGCCACACCGATCCTCGGCTGCGACGTCTGGGAGCACTCTTACTACATCGACTATCGCAATCGCCGTCCCGACTATCTCAAGGCGTTCGTCGAGAACCTCGTGAACTGGGAATACGTGGAGTCCCTGTTCGAGAAGGCGTGACAGGTGTCATTCCGGGGCGCGCGAAGCGCGAGCCCGGAATCCATTTGTCTGCTCGGGTGACGCCCGATGGCTTCCGGGTTCGGCGCTGACGCGCCGCCCCGGAATGACAGAAACAAAGGCGGTCGCAGGCGCGACCGCCTTTTTGCTGTGCGGAATTGCCCTGCGTGGCGCGCGCATGGGTCTGTCGTCACACCGTTTGCATCGGGGGAACACCGCCCTTAATCAGGACGGGCATCACCCTCGAGCGACTCTAGCCCGTTGTCAGAACCTTCCCCGAACCATCCAGCGCCTTCCGGCGACGCGGAATCCGAGCCGCGGCCGGGCCGGGTCCGCAAGCCGATCGGCTGGTCGACCATCATCATCGCAGCTCTGGTGGCGGTGAGTGCGGCACTGGTCTGGCGGCGGGACGGCACCGACGGCGTTCTGGACATCCTTACCCACGATCTCTCCTTGTTTTCGGGCATCCTGCCGCGCGTGCTCGCCGGCTGCCTGTTAGGGGCCTTCATCTCGGAAATCCTGCTGCACGAGAAAGTCTCGCGCTCGCTCGGGCCGAAGTCCGGCCTGATGGGCCTTTTGATCGGCACGGCGTTCGGCGCGATTCTGCCCGGCGGTCCCTTCACGGCCTACCCGGTGGCGAGCGCGCTGCTCGCGGTCGGCGCCGATTTCGGCGCCACCATCGCCATGGTCGTGAGCTGGACGCTGATCGGCTATGGCCGGGCGGTCGCCTGGGAAATCCCGATCATGGGCACCGATTTCACGCTGTGGCGGATCGTGATCTCGCTGCCGCTGCCGGTGCTCGCCGGCGCCCTCGGCCGCTTCGTCTATGTCAGGCTCTATCCGAAGCCGCTCGCGAAGGACGACGAGAGTTGAGCGCAGCGCTTCTGATCGACATCCTGCTGTGGAGCTCGGTGCTCGGCGTCGGGCTGATCGCCTTTCGTCGTGGGCGTCCGGTGTTCGTGGCCTCGCTGCGCGAGGGCACGATGGACTTCGTCAACATCGTGCCGCGGATCGCGCTTGGCGTGATCGGCTCCGGCTACATCGCGGCCATCATCCCGCAGGAGGTGATCACCGGCTGGCTCGGCCCTGATAGCGGCTGGCTCGGGGTTGCCACCGCCGTGGTCGCCGGCGCCGCCACGCCCGGCGGTCCCGTGGTCGGCTTCTCCATCGGCACCGTGGCGTTGAAGTCGGGGGGCGGGGTGCCGCAGGTGGTTGCCTATGTCGTCGCCTGGGCGCTGTTCGCCTTCCAGCGGGTGATCTTGTGGGAGATCCCGTTCATGCCCGCCCGTTTCGTCTGGTTCCGCTGCGCCGTCTCGGTGCCGTTCCCATTCGTGGCAGCCGCCATCGCCATGGTGATCGGCAAGCCCTGAGCCGCGATGTCAGTCCCGCCGTGGACAGGCGTAATGTTATAATATAACGTCCGCAAATGGCTCCCGCCGCGTCCCACGCCCACCAGCACGACCATGCTCATGGCCATTCCCATGGTCACGGCCATGGACATTCGCACGGGCACGATCACGCCCACGCCCATGTCCACGATGCGACCTCGCCGCATCCGGCCCAGACCGCGCCTTGGTCGATCCTGCGCATGACCATGGCGGGCCGTCTCGCGGCCGCGCTCGCGGTCTGTGCCGTGCTGTGGGGCATCGTCTTGCTGGCGATGAGGTGACGATGGCAGCGTTGCACTTTCACAACGTCACGCTCGGCTATGATCGGCACCCCGCCGTGCATCATCTCAGCGGCGAGGTCGCGCCGGGCGCGCTAGTTGCGGTGATCGGCCCGAACGGCGCCGGCAAGTCGACGCTGTTGCGCGGCATCGTCGGCATCCTCAAGCCGCTCGACGGCACGATCCATCTCGGCGGGCTCGATGCCCGCGACATCGCTTATCTGCCGCAAAGTGCGGAGATCGACCGCAGCTTCCCGATTTCGGTGTTCGATTTCGTCGGCACCGGGCTGTGGCGTGGCACAGGCCTGTTCGGCGGCATCGGCAAGGCCGCGCGCGACAAGATTCTCCGGGCAATCGGAGCCGTTGGCCTCAGCGGTTTCGAGAACCGCCCGATCGGCACGCTCTCCGGCGGTCAGATGCAGCGCGTGCTGTTCGCCCGTGTGCTGCTCCAGGATGCCAGCCTGATCGTGCTCGACGAGCCGTTCAACGCCATCGACAGCAAGACCACCGCCGATCTGCTCGCGCTGGTGAGGCGCTGGCATGGCGAGGGTCGCACCGTGCTCGCCGCGCTGCACGACATGGAGATGGTGCGCAATCATTTCACCGAAACGCTGGTGCTGGCGCGCGGCCCGGTCGCGTGGGGTCCGACGGCGGAGGTGCTGACGCCGGAAAATCTGCTGGTCGCGATGCGGATGTGCGAGGCCTTCGACGACAGCGCCGCGGCCTGCGCGGCCGATGATATCAGCTCGCGGGCGGCCTGATATCCGATGCTCTATGACGCGCTGATCGGTCCGTTCACCGAATTCGAGTTCATGCGGCGCGCGCTCGCCGCGGTGATCGCGTTGGCGCTGGCGGGGGCGCCGATCGGCGTGTTCCTGATGCTGCGCCGGATGAGCCTCGTCGGCGACGCCATGGCGCACGCGATCCTGCCTGGCGCGGCGGTCGGTTTCCTGCTCTCCGGCCTCAATCTGTTCGCGATGACGGCCGGTGGCCTGGTCGCCGGCTTTGCCGTCGCGATCCTGGCTGGCGTGGTCGCACGCTCGACCGGGCTGAAGGAAGATGCCTCGCTCGCCACCTTCTATCTCGCTTCGCTTGCGCTCGGCGTCACCATCGTCTCGATCAAGGGCACCAACATCGATCTCCTGCACGTGCTGTTCGGCAACATCCTCGCAATGGACGATCAGACCCTGCTGGTGGTCGCCTTCAACGCCACGGTGACGCTGCTGGTGCTCGCGGTGATCTACCGCCCGCTGGTGATCGAGAGCGTCGATCCCCTGTTTCTGCGCACCGTGAGCCGCGCCGGTGGCCCCGCCCATCTCGCCTTCCTCGCGCTGGTCGTCATCAACCTCGTCAACGGCTTTCAGGCGCTGGGCACGCTGCTGGCGGTGGGGCTGATGATCCTGCCTGCGGGCATCGCAAGGTTCTGGTCGCGCGATCTCACCGCGATGATCTGCATCGCCGTCATTGCTGCCGGGGTCTCCGGCTATGCCGGCCTCGTGCTCTCATTCCAGACCCGCGTGCCCTCGGGTCCCGCGATCATTCTGGTAGCGACGGTGCTCTACATCGTCTCCGTCCTGTTCGGCCGCGTCGGCGGCATCGTCCGGCAGCTGTTTCCCGGCCGGCATCTGGAAGCATGACGATGCGGCTCATCCTGGTTTGTGCGCTGTTGCTGATCGCCTCGCCGCTTGAGGCCGCGGAGCGGCTCAACGTCGTCGCGAGTTTCTCGATCCTCGGCGATTTCGTCCGCAATGTCGGTGGCGACCGCATCAACCTGACGACGCTGGTCGGGCCCGACAGCGACGTCCACGTCTATACGCCGGCCCCTAGCGATGCCAAGCGGGTCGCGGCGGCGAAGCTCGTCATCGTCAACGGGCTCGGGCTGGAGGGCTGGCTGCCGCGCCTCGTGCAATCCGCAGGGAGCAAGGCCAAGGTGATCACCGCAAGCGCCGGCATCGCGCCGCTGAAGCTGGGCTCGGCCGCTGATCCCCACGCCTGGCAGTCCATCCTGAACGCCAAGATCTACGTCACCGACATTGCGAGCGCGCTCGCCACGGCCGCTCCTGACGATGCGGAGTTCTTCCGCGCCCAGGCCAAGGCCTATCTGGAAAAGCTCGAAGCCCTCGACCGCGAGGTCCGCGACGCTGTCGCAAAAATCCCGCCGGAGCGGCGCAAGGTGATCTCCACCCATGACGCCTTCGGCTATTTCTCCAGCGAATACGGTATCCGGTTCATCGCCCCCCGGGGCGTCTCCACGGAGAGCGAGCCGAGCGCGCGAGATATCGCCGCCATCATCGGCCAGATCAAGGCCCAGAAAATCCCGGCCGTGTTCCTTGAAAATATCAGCGACGATCGCCTGATCCGGCGGATCGCCGCCGAGACCGGCGCCAAGGTCGGTGGCACCCTGGTTTCGGACGGTTTGACCGGCGAAAAGGGCCCTGCACCCACTTACATTGACATGGTCAGGCACAATATAAAGGCCCTGACCAGCGCGCTTGACCATTAGGGCAGGGGCCACCCCGCCTCGCGTCGCGCGAAAAAGCCTTGAAGTCCGGAGTTGTTATGTCTGACGCGACCTCCCAGAAGATTCCCGTGACCGTGCTGACCGGCTATCTCGGCGCCGGCAAGACCACGCTGCTCAACCGCATCCTGTCGGAGAACCACGGCAAGAAATACGCCGTCATCGTCAACGAATTCGGCGAGATCGGGATCGACAACGACCTCATCATCGGCGCCGATGAGGAAGTGTTCGAGATGAACAACGGCTGCATCTGCTGCACCGTACGAGGCGACCTCGTCCGCATCATGGACGGCCTGATGAAGCGCAAGGGCAAGTTCGACGCCATCATCGTCGAGACCACCGGTCTTGCCGATCCCGCCCCCGTCGCGCAGACCTTCTTCGTCGACGAGGACGTGCAGAAGAACGCCCGGCTCGACGCGGTCGTGACGGTCGCCGACGCCAAATGGCTGTCCGACCGGCTCAAGGACGCACCCGAGGCCAAGAACCAGATCGCCTTTGCCGACGTCATCGTTCTGAACAAGACCGACCTCGTCAACAAGGGCGAGCTCGCCGAGGTCGAGGCCCGCATCCGCGGCATCAATCCCTATGCGAAGCTCCATCGCACCGAGCGCTGCGCGGTGGCGCTGGCCGACGTGCTCGACCGCGGCGCCTTCGATCTCGACCGCATCCTCGACATCGAGCCGGCTTTCCTGGAGGCCGACGATCATGACCACGATCATGATCATCACGGCCACGATCACCATCACCATGATCACGGCCACGGTCTGAAGCACTATCACGACGAGGAGATGCAGTCGCTCTCGCTCAAGACCGACAAGCCGCTCGATCCCAACGTGTTCATGCCCTGGCTGCAGAACCTGGTGCAGGTCGAGGGCGGCAAGATCCTGCGCTCCAAGGGCATCCTCGCCTTCCACGACGACGACGATCGCTACGTCTTCCAGGGCGTCCACATGATGCTGGAGGGCAACCACCAGCGGAAGTGGAAGGAGGGCGAGCCGCGCGAGAGCCGCCTCGTCTTCATCGGCCGCGAATTGCCCGAAGAGGCGATCCGCAAGGGTTTCGAGAGCTGCATCGTCTCGTGATGAAAGAGTTTACGCCCGCGCCCGAGTCCGCTTCGATCGTTTCCGTCACCGACCGCGTCAAGCCGATTGCGCTCGGCATGGCCGTGACCTCGGTGCATTTCCTGAAGGATCGCGCCGCCTTCGTCGGCGGCGAGGAGAACGTCGCATTCGTCGATGCCAATTGCGAGATCACCACGGTTGCCGTGCATAGCGGCGGCATTCTCTCGACCGCCTCCGACGGCAAGCGCCTCGTCATGGGCGGCGACGACGGCAAGGTCATCTCGCTCGATGCCAAGGGCGAGGTGACGCTGCTCGCCACCGATCCCAAGCGGCGCTGGATCGACGCGGTGGCGCTGCACGCCGACGGCGCCTTTGCCTGGTCGGCCGGCAAGACCGCGACCGTCAAGAGCGGCAAGGCCGAGGAGAAGTCGATCGACGTGCCCTCGACGGTCGGCGGCCTTGCCTTCGCGCCGAAGGGCCTGCGGCTCGCAATCGCGCATTACAACGGCGTGACGCTGTGGTTTCCGAACATGGCGGGATCGGCCGAATTCCTGCCCTGGGCCGGCTCGCATCACGCGGTCACCTTCAGCCCCGACAACAAATTCCTGGTCACCGCCATGCACGAGCCGGCGCTGCACGGCTGGCGGCTCGCCGACAACAGGCACATGCGCATGACCGGCTATCCCGGCCGCGTCCGCTCGATGTCGTGGAGCGCCGGCGGCAAGGGGCTGGCGACGTCGGGCGCCGACACGGTGATCATCTGGCCGTTCGGCAGCAAGGACGGCCCGATGGGCAAGGAGCCCGCGATGCTCGCGCCGCTGCAGGCGCGCGTCTCCGCGGTCGCCTGTCATCCCAAGAACGACATCCTCGCCGCCGGTTACAGCGATGGCACCGTGCTGATGGTCCGTCTGGAGGATGGCGCGGAGATCCTGGTCCGCCGCAATGGCACGCCGCCGGTGGCCGCGATCGCCTGGAACGCCAAAGGCACGCTGCTGGCCTTTGCCGACGAAAATGGGGACGGCGGTCTGCTCGAGCTTTAATCTGTCATGGTTCCCGCCGTATAGGGAACCATGCGATTTCTGACGACCTTCCAGCTTGCCGACTTTGGCGACACCCTGGTCAGCCTGATCACGGCCTTCGTGCTGGGCACGCTGATCGGCGCCGAACGGCAATACCGTCAGCGCACCGCGGGCCTGCGCACCAACGTGCTGGTCGCGGTGGGCGCTGCCGCCTTCGTCGATCTCGCCATGCAGCTGGATGGCGCCGACGGCGCGGTCCGGGTGATCGCCTATGTCGTCTCCGGCATCGGCTTCCTGGGAGCCGGCGTCATCATGAAGCAGGGCATGGATGTGCGCGGGCTCAACACCGCGGCGACGCTGTGGGCCTCGGCCGCGGTGGGCTCCTGCGCCGGCGGCGACATGGTCGCGCAGGCGGTCGCGCTGACCGTGTTCGTCATCGCCGGCAACACCATGCTGCGCCCGCTGGTCAACGCCATCAACCGCATCCCGCTGAACGAGAAGGCCCTGGAGGCGACCTACTATTTCAAGCTCGCGGTTGCGGCCGACGCTTTGCCCGACATGCGCGACCGCCTCGTCGACAAGCTCGAAGCGGCGAAATATGCGGTGGCCGATATCGATGTGGCCGAAATCGGCGAGGACATTCTGGAGATCGCCGCCAGGCTGGTCGCGACCGCGGTCGATCCGAACGAGCTGAACGCGGTCGCGACCGATCTGCAGCATCTGCCAGGCGTCCGGCATGTAACATGGGAAGTCAGCACGACGGAGTAGCGCGGCGTTTTGGCGCGTGCGGGTGGGTTCCGCGCGTTTTCAGGTTCCGGAACCGGCGCGCCCCAGTTTCGTTGATTCCGCGAACAAAGGCGGTGATCGACATGCCCGGCCGAGATGACAAACGTAGACTGAAGCTCAACCTGACAATCGCCGGTGCCCTGTTCGCAGCAGGCGTTGCGGTGTCGGTGATGTCCCTGGCGCAAATCCGCGCCGAAAGCCGCATGCAGCTGGCGCAGGCGACGCCCCCGCTCCAGGGCACCCCGTCCGACGAACAGAGCAAGGTGCCCGCGGAGGCGAAGCCCGGCGGCGATCGGCCGACGACGCCGGCCCCCGAGCCCGCACGGCCGGAGCCGCAGACTCAGGGCGCGGCTGGTGCGGCCAAACCGGCGCTGCCGCCGGCCCCGGCCGAGAAGATCGCGCCGCCGATGGAGAAGAAGTAGTTTTTCCGGTCATTCCGGGGCGCGCGAAGCGCGAACTACGGTGCGCAATTGCGCCAGAGTCTGCCGCCCGATGGATTCCGGGCTCGCGCCAAGTGGCGCGCCCCGGAATGACGGGCGGAGAGAGCCCGCCTCACCGCACCAGAATATTCCGGAACTGCCAGGGATCGCTGGTGTCGATGTCCTCCGGGAACAGTCCCGGACGATCCGTCAACGGGGTCCAGTCGGTATAAAAACCCTTCACCGGACCGAGATAGGGCAGCTGAATTTCGAGCAGGCGCTCGAAATCCATCTCGTCGGCCTCGACGATGCCTTCATTCGGGTTCTCCAGCGCCCAGACCATGCCGCCGAGCACGGCGGAGGTCACCTGCAGGCCGGTGGCGTTCTGGTAGGGCGCGAGCGCGCGGGTCTCTTCGATGGAGAGCTGCGAGCCGAACCAATAGGCGTTCTTGTCGTGGCCGAACAGCAGCACGCCGAGCTCGTCGATACCGTCGACGATCTCGTTCTCGTCGAGGATGTGGTGCTTCTCCTGCATCTTCCCGGCGCGGCCGAACATTTCATGCAGCGACAGCACGGCGTCGTCAGCCGGATGATAGGCATAGTGGCAGGTCGGCCGGTAGATCGCCTTGCCCGAGGCATCGCGCACGGTGAAGTAATCGGCGATCGAGATCGACTCGTTGTGGGTGACGAGGAAGCCGTATTGGGCGCCGCGGGTCGGGCACCAGGTGCGCACGCGCGTGTTGGCGCCGGGCTGCATCAGATAGATGGCAGCGCCGCAGCCGGCTTCATGGGTATGCGCATTCTCCGGCATCCATTTCTCGTGGGTGCCCCAGCCGAGCTCGGATGGCTGCATGCCTTCCGACAGGAAGCCTTCCACCGACCAGGTGTTGACGAAGACGTCGGGCTCCTTCGGCTTCTTCGAGCGCTGGGTGTCGCGCTCGGCGATGTGGATGCCCTTGATGCCGGCCTGCCGCATCAAATCCGCCCATTCGCCCTTGGTCTTCGGCCTGGGCGCATTGAGCTTCAGGTCGGCGGCGACATTGAGCAGCGCCTGCTTGACGAAGAAGGAGACCATGCCGGGATTGGCGCCGCAGCAGGACACCGCCGTGGTCGAGCCGGCAGGGCGGGCCTTCTTGGCGGCGAGCGTGGTTTCGCGCAACGCGTAATTGGAGCGCGCTTCCGGACCCTTCGAGGAATCGAAATAGAAGCCCAGCCAGGGCTCGTTGACGGTGTCGATGTAGAGCGCGCCGAGCTCGTTGCAGAGCTCCATGATGTCGGTCGAGCCGGTATCGACCGAGAGATTGACGCAAAAGCCCTGGCCGCCGCCCTCGGTGAGCAGCGGGGTCAGCACCTCGCGGTAATTGTCCTTGGTCAGCCCCTTCTGGATGAAGCGGACATTGTGCTTCTCGCAAAGCGCCTTGCGGCCCTCGTCCTTGGGATCGAGCACGGTGATGCGCGACTTGTCGTAGTCGAGATGCCGCTCGATCAGGGGCAGCGTGCCTTTGCCGATGGAGCCGAAGCCGACCATGACGATGGGGCCGGTGATCTTCGCGTAGATCTGCGAGGGAGGGCTCATGGGATGGATTCTCCGGAACGTGCTGGCAGTGAGGGATGGATCAGGCGCTGCGGCGCTGTTCAGATGCTGCGGCGCTTTTTAGGTGCCGCGGCGCTTGGCGGTGACTTCGATCTCGACCTTCATCTCGGGCCTGGCGAGGGCAGAGACGACCAGCAAGGTCGCCGCCGGCCTGATGTCGCCGAGGATCTCGCCACAGACGGCGAAGTGGGCATCGATATAGCTGGCGTCGGTCACGTAATAGGTCGCACGGACGATATCGGCCATCTCGAATCCGCCCTCCTGCAGGGCGGCTTCGATGGTCTTGAAGCAGTTGCGTGACTGGCTCGTGACATCTGATGGCATCGTCATTGTGGTGTAGTCATAGCCGGTGGTTCCCGCGACGAAGGCGAACTCGCCGTCGATCACGGCACGGCTGTAGCCGACGGTCTTCTCGAGCGGGGAGCCGGTGGAGATCAGGCGACGGGGCATTGGTCTAAGCCTCGACTGAAGGGGTGTTTCGCGGGGGTTAAAGGGCGTTTCCGGCGCCTGCGCAACCCCAAAGGAACGGGCCCGCAGGCGCGGCAGGGCGTTGCCGCTTGGTGCGGCATCGGTCGTCGCTACAGGAGCGATCCCTCAGGCCGCGTGCGCCTCAGGCGCGCGAACCGACCTCCGTTTGGGCAGGGCCGCGCCGGTCGGGACGATCATCCCGGCGGCGCCATCGAGCGCGCCCTCGGTGAACTCGATCGCCAGCAGGCGGTCGCGCTCGAACGGGCCTGGCAGCGAGAGCTCGGCGGTCTTCTCGGTCGAGAAGCCGAAGCGGGCGTAATAAGGGGCATCGCCGAGCAGGATCACGGCGTCATGCCCGCGCGCCCGGGCGGCAGCCAGCGCTTGTTGCATCAGCGCGGCGCCGATCCCGAGCTCGCGGCAGGCAGGGTCGACCGCCAGCGGTCCGAGGACCAGAGCGGGCCTGCCTCCGGCGCTGACATGCCACAGCCGCACGGTTCCCACGAGCTTGCCCTCGCGCAGCGCCGACAGGGCGAGGCCTGCAGCGGGCGCGCGTCCGTCGCGCAGGCGCTGGCAGGTGCGGCCGTGGCGGGTCTCGCCAAAGCAGGCATCGAGCAGCGCTTCACGCGTCGCGACGTCGGCAGCACGTTCCGCACGGATCACGAACGGAGCGGCTTTCGAGGTGAGGGCAATTTGCGGCTTCCGAGGAGCAGTCATGGCACGTCAGTCCCCGCTTGAACCGGCGTGCGCGCAGCACGCCCGTCCAAGACGTCGTCAGAAATCGAAATGTGAGGGAGGAGCCGGCAAGCCGGCTCCCGGGTTCATCAGGCCTCTAGAACCAAGAGGCGGATCAGATGTGATACGTCCGCAGCGGCGGGATGCCGTTGAACGCCACCGACGAGTAGGTCGACGTATAGGCCCCGGTGCCTTCGATCAGCACCTTGTCGCCGATCTCGAGCGTGACGGGAAGCGGATACGGGTTCTTCTCGTACAGCACATCGGCGCTGTCGCAGGTCGGACCAGCGAGCACGCACGGGGTCATGTCCGCGCCGTCGTGACGGGTGCGGATGGCGTAGCGGATCGACTCGTCCATGGTCTCGGCGAGACCGCCGAACTTGCCGATGTCCAGGTACACCCAGCGCACCTCGTCCTCGTCGCTCTTCTTCGAGATGAGCACGACCTCGGATTCGATGATGCCGGCGTTACCCACCATGCCGCGGCCCGGCTCGATGATGGTCTCCGGGATCTGGTTGCCGAAGTGCTTGCGCAGCGCGCGGAAGATCGAGCGGCCGTAGGTCACGACCGGCGGCACGTCCTTCAGGTACTTGGTCGGGAAGCCGCCGCCCATGTTGACCATGGTCAGGTTGATGCCGCGCTCGGCGCAGTCGCGGAACACCTGCGAGGCCATCGCCAGCGCACGATCCCACGCCTTCACCTTGCGCTGCTGCGAGCCGACATGGAAGGAGATGCCGCACGGCTCCAGGCCCAAGCGCTTGGCGAGGTCGAGCACCTCGACCGCCATTTCCGGGTCGCAGCCGAACTTGCGCGACAGCGGCCACTCGGCGCCGGCGCAGTCATAGAGGATGCGGCAGAACACCTTCGCACCGGGGGCGGCACGGGCGACCTTTTCGACCTCGGCGGCGCAATCGACCGCGAACAGGCGAATGCCGAGCGCGAAGGCGCGCGCGATGTCGCGCTCCTTCTTGATCGTGTTGCCGAAGGAGATGCGGTCGGGCGTCGCACCCGCAGCCAGCGCCATCTCGATCTCGGCGACCGTGGCGGTGTCGAAGCAGGAGCCCATGGACGCCAGCAAGGCCAGCACTTCCGGCGCCGGGTTCGCCTTGACGGCATAGAACACGCGGCTGTCGGGCAGCGCCTTGGCAAAGCTCTGGTAATTGTCGCGCACGACTTCGAGGTCGACGACGAGACACGGCTCGGTGTCGAGGCCTTCGTTGCGGCGATTGCGCAGGAATTCCTGGATACGTTCGGTCATGGCACTCTCCAACGGTCCCAGCGACGGGAACCGCATCAACATGACGTCTGATGAGAGTGCTTCGGCCGCATCGCGCGATGGAGGCGCGTCGAGGCCAAAAAACTCAAACCAGACTGTGCTGCCGTGGATTGGTTGGGAGAGTTTCCCGCCCGCTCACCTGGCAATGAAGGACAAGCCTTTTCAGTAGCCCGCGCCGGCGTTGGACTGCCGGTAGAGACCAAAAAAGCCCGATCCGTCGTTGCTTTAAGTCGCGTCCCCCGTTGAGAGCGGGGTGCGCCGGTTCGCCTCCGGCTGCCAGTCACGGTTGCAAAGAGCGAAGTCACCTTCGACATGGCATCTCTTTGAGAGAGATGCTGGGCGCTCCGGGTTTGCTTTAGTCGGTCGACTTTTCAGTCTCGACTTCCACACTTCCGAAGAGCCCCTCGGCTTCTTCACCCCTTGGCGGCTGTCCGGCCTCTTGTCCGGATACCTACCGACTGACACACGACCACAGGCACGTGCGAAATTGGGCAAGTCCGCACATAAGCGTTTTGACTCTGCTTCGCAAGAATTTTTTTAGGCTGAGAACAGGATTGCCTAACATCTGCTTGCGCGCTGTTGCGCGAGCGACGCGGAAGATGAACGCGCGTTAAGTTTCGCCGCGCTGCGCGTGCTGCCCACGTGCGAGAGGTGTCAGCCGCGCTTGGTGAAGGGCTCGATGCGCTGAGCGCCGCGGATGAAGGCGGTCATCACGAGCACGCCGAGTGCGAACAGCACGGCCTGCAGGATATGGGCGCCCTGGTCGCCGAGCCCGAACAGGATCGCGAGCGCCCAGCCGCCGGCGAAGGCCGCGCCGAACACCTCTGCGCCGATCAGGATGGCGGCGCTGACGACGGTGATGACGCTGGGCCAGACGATCCGGCGGGACGATGAAGAAGGCGCGTTCATGGCTTCAGGGGATCCTGGCTTCGAGGGCCGCAATCTCCCTGAAAAGGCGGCCGGGAGCAAGGGCAAACGGCCCAAAAAAGCCCCACGCGTGCTATAGCTGGCCGCAACGATCGAGCCACGAAATCCGGGACTTGTAATGTCAGAACCCCGCCAAACTACGGACGCCGAGACCAATCCGCTGCTGAAGGCCTGGGTGACGCCGTTCGCGACCCCGCCTTTCGACGAGATCAAGCCGGGGCATTTCCTGCCGGCCTTCGAGCAGGCCTTCGCCGACCATTCCGCCGAGATCGCGGCGATCACCAACGATCCGGCGGCGCCCGACTTCGCCAACACCATCACGGCGCTGGAGCGCTCGGGCAAGCTCTTGAGCAAGGTTGCGGCGGTCTTCTACGACCTCGTCTCGGCGCATTCCAACCCGGCCATCCTGGAGATCGACAAGGAGGTCTCCTTGCGGATGGCGCGGCACTGGAATCCGATCATGATGAACGCCGTGCTGTTCGGCCGCATCGCCCATCTGCACGAGAACCGCGCGGGTCTTGGTCTCACGCCCGAGCAGCTGCGCCTCTTGGAGCGCACCTACACCCGCTTCCACCGCGCCGGCGCCGGCCTCTCCGAGGAGGCCAAGACCCGAATGGCCGAGATCAACGAGCGGCTGGCCCAGCTCGGCACCGGCTTCAGCCACCATCTGCTCGGCGACGAGCAGGACTGGTTCCTGGAGCTCGGGGAGTCCGACCGCCAGGGCCTGCCGGAGAGCTTCGTCGCCAGCGCCAAGGCTGCGGCGGAAGAGCGCGGCATGGCAGGCAAGGCCATCGTCACGCTGTCGCGCTCCTCGGTCGAAACGTTCCTGAAGAGCTCCGCCCGGCGTGACCTCCGCGAGAAGGTCTACAAGGCCTTCATCGCGCGCGGCGACAACGGCAACGCCAATGACAACAATGCGACCATTGTCGAGATCCTGAAGCTGCGCGAGGAGAGCGCCGGGCTCCTGGGCTATCCGACCTACGCCGCCTACCGGCTCGAGGACTCCATGGCCAAGACGCCGGACGCGGTGCGCGGCCTGTTGGAGCGGGTCTGGAAGCCGGCCCGCGCCCGCGCGCTTGCCGACCGCGACGAGATGCAGGCGCTGATCACGGAGGAGGGCGGCAATTTCAAGCTCGCCCCTTGGGACTGGCGCTTCTACGCCGAGAAGCTGCGTCTGCAGCGCGCCAATTTCGACGATTCCGCGATCAAGCCGTATCTCGGTCTCGACAACATGATCGCCGCCGCCTTCGACTGCGCCACGCGCCTGTTCGGCGTCACCTTCGAGGAGCGCAAGGACGTTCCGGTCTGGCACCCGGACGTCCGGGTCTGGGAGATGAAGGACAGGGGCGGCAAGCACAAGGCGCTGTTCTATGGCGACTACTTCGCCCGGCCGTCCAAGCGCTCCGGCGCCTGGATGACCTCGCTGCGCGACCAGCAGAAGCTCGACGGCGACGTCGCGCCGCTGGTTCTCAACATCTGCAATTTCGCCAAGGGCGCCGGCGGCGAGCCGTCGCTGCTGTCGCCCGACGATGCCCGCACCCTGTTCCACGAGTTCGGCCACGGCCTGCACGGCATGCTCTCCAACGTGACCTATCCCTCGCTGTCGGGCACCTCCGTGTTCACCGACTTCGTCGAGCTGCCGTCACAGCTCTACGAGCACTGGCAGGAGCGGCCCGAGGTGCTGCAGAAGTTCGCCCGCCACTACCAGACCGGCGAGCCGCTGCCGGACGACCTGCTGCAACGCTTCCTCGCCGCGCGAAAATTCAACCAGGGCTTTGCCACGGTCGAGTTCGTCTCCTCGGCGCTGGTCGACCTGGAATTCCACACCCAGCCGGCCGCCGCCGCGCAGGATGTCCGCGCCTTCGAGCGACGCGAGCTGGAGAAGATCGGCATGCCCGAGGAGATCGCGCTGCGTCATCGCCCCACGCAGTTCGGCCATATCTTCACCGGCGACCACTACGCTGCCGGCTATTACAGCTATATGTGGTCGGAGGTGATGGACGCCGACGCCTTCGGCGCGTTCGAGGAAGCCGGCGACATCTTCGATCCCGCCGTGGCCAAGCGCCTGCACGACGACATCTATTCGTCGGGCGGATCGGTCGATCCGGAAGCCGCCTACGAGGCGTTCCGCGGCCGCCCGCCGGAGCCGGATGCGCTGCTCCGCCGCCGCGGCCTGCTCGAAGACGCCAGGGCGGCCTGATGAACATGCGCGCCCTGTTCGGATGCCTGCTCGCCGCCGCGATGTCGCTCGTATCAGGTGCGGCGAGCGCGCATCCCCATGTCTGGATCACCGCGACCAGCGAATTGCTCTATGCTGCCGACGGCAGCGTCACCGGCGTGCGCCACGCCTGGACCTTCGACGACATGTTCTCGGCCTATGCGGTGCAAGGGCTCGAGAGCAAGACCAAGGGCGCGTACACAAGCGAGGAGCTGAAGCCCCTGGCGCAGACCAACGTCGAGTCGCTGAAGGAATACGCCTACTTCACCTTCGCCAAGGCCGACGGCAAGAAGGAGCGGTTCCAGGAGCCGGTCGACTATTTCCTCGACTACAAGGACACGGTGCTGACCCTGCACTTCACGCTGCCGCTGAAGAACCCGGTCAAGCCCAGGCAGCTGGTGCTCGAAGTGTTCGACCGCTCCTTCTTCATCGACTTCCAGATGGCCAAGGACAGTCCGGTCAAGCTGGTCGGTGCGCCCGCGGGGTGCCAGATGAAGCTGGAGCGGCCGAACGACGGCACCGCGAGCGCGCAGAAGCTGAACGAGCAGACCTTCCTGAACGGTGAGAACTCGAATTTCGGCATGATGTTCGCCAACAAGATCACGGTGGATTGCCCTTGAAGCCGCAACTCTCTCCGCTTGCGCGTGGGCTGCTCGCCGCTGCCGCTGTGCTGCTGGTCGTGGCCGTGACTGATGCCGCTCTTCATGATCTTCTCGCGCAAAACCCGTTCGGTGCGCCGCGACCGGCGCAGGCGGCCCAGCCTGAAGCAAGCGGCCTCATCGGCTGGCTGCTCGCCAAGCAGTCGGAATTCTATCGCCAGATGTCGGCGACGATCCGCGCCGCGAAGTCCGATGGCTCGGCGGTGTGGACGCTGCTGTTCATCTCGTTCGCCTACGGCATCTTCCACGCCGCCGGTCCCGGCCACGGCAAGGCGGTGATCGCCTCCTATCTGGTCGCCAACCGCGAGACGGCGCGGCGCGGCATCGCGCTGTCCTTTGCCTCGGCCCTGATGCAGTCGCTGGTCGCGATCCTCATCGTCGGCATCTCGGCCTGGCTGCTGAATGCGACGGCCAAGACGATGTGCAAGGCGGAAGGCGTGATCGAGATTGCGAGCTACGCCCTGATCGCGCTGTTCGGCCTGCGCCTGGTCTGGGTCAAGGGCCGCACCTTCGTCCGCGCATTTCAGGCCATCCAGCCGGTGCCGGCGATGGCGGGCGTGCCGCACGACCATGATCACCACCATCATGATGCGCATGATCATCATCACCACGATCACGGCCATGATCACCACCATGGTCACGGCCACGCTCACCATCACCACGGGCACGACCACGTCCACGACGAGCATTGCGGCCATTCCCACGGACCCACGCCAAGCGAACTCGCCGGCCCCGGCGGCTGGCGGCGCGGCTTCGCTGCGATCCTGACCGTCGGCATCCGCCCCTGCTCGGGCGCAATCCTGGTCCTGGTGTTCGCGCTGGCGCAGGGCCTGTTCTGGGCAGGGATCGCCGCGACCTTCCTGATGGGGTTGGGCACCGCGATCACGGTGGCGGCCATTGCTGTCGTCGCCGTCTCCGCCAAGGACATCGCCGCCCGCCTCAGCGCCGGACGCGACGGCGGTGGCGCGCTGTTTATGCGCGGCATCGAGTTCGGCGCCGCGAGTCTGGTCCTGCTGTTCGGCGTCGGCCTCCTGTTCGGCTACATCGCCGCCGAACGGACCACGTGTTTTTGAGGCGATAGATGTCGCGCGAACACTTCTGGTTCTTCCATCCGTTCCGGGTGCGCTATTCCGAGATCGACGGCCAGGGCGTCGTCTTCAACGCGCATTATTTGACCTATTTCGACACCACCATCACCGAATATTTCCGCGCGCTCGGCTTCGACCAATATGCGGATGCAAAGGCGAGCGGCATCGATTTCCACGTCGTCAAATCGCTGATCGAGTACAAGGCGCCTGTTAGGTTCGACTGGGAGCTCGACGTCGGCACGCGCGTGGCGCGGATCGGCAATTCGAGCCTCCTGTTCGAGCTCGCCATCTTCCGGAAGGGCGGCACTGAGGCGCTGGTAACCGGCGAGATCGTCTGGGTCTACACGGACCAGAACACCCATCGTCCGGTCACGATCCCGGCATCAATGCGGGCACTGATCGCGACGCGAGAACGCCATCTTTCGGCGTGAAGCCGCTCACACCGGCAGAAACCGCTTCAATGCCGGCATGAAGAAAATGCCAAGATTGATCGCAAAGCCGATGCTCCAGAGGATCGAGCGCAGCGTCGGGCGGTTGCCGAGATACGTCAGCACATAGGCAATCCGCACGATCAGGAACAGCGCCGCGAGCTCGTCGATCAGCCGCTGCGGCGCTTCCCTGTATTCGGCGAGCAGCACCGCGAACGCAAAGAACGGAAACGTCTCGATGCCGTTCTGGTGCGCGCCGAGCGCGCGTTGCGACAGGGCGTCCTCATAGAAGGCGGGGTCGCGCGGCCGGGAATTGTCGAAGCGGCGAAACCTGATCCATTTGACCGTGACGATCGTCGACAGATAGAGCAGCAGCGCCCCGAAGACGCACCATTCCGCGAGTGTCATCCTGCCTCCCCCCGCTTGGGTGCGACCCTAGCGAACCCCGGCTCATCTTGACAAGTTCGGACCAACGCGCGACCCAACCAGTCATGAACAGCGTCCTCCCCCGCGAGACCGCGAAACCGGCCACCCGATCCGCCTTGCCGCGCGTCGGCGTGCTCCTGATCAATCTCGGAACGCCCGATACGGCCGATGCTCCGGGCGTGCGGGTCTACCTCAAGGAGTTCCTCAGCGACGCCCGCGTCATCGAGGACCAGGGCCTGATCTGGAAGCTGGTGCTGAACGGGATCATTCTGCGCAGCCGTCCGCGCACCAAGGCGCTCGACTACCAGAAGATCTGGAACAATGAGCGGAACGAGTCGCCGCTGAAAACCATCACGCGCTCGCAAAGCGACAAGCTCGCGGCCGCCTTGTCGGACCGCGACAACGTCGTCGTGGATTGGGCGATGCGCTACGGCAATCCGTCGATCAAGTCGGGCATCGACGCGCTGATCGCGAAGGGCTGCGAGCGCATCCTGGCCGTGCCGCTCTATCCGCAATATTCAGCCTCGACCTCGGCGACCGTCTGCGACGAAGTCTTCCGCGTGCTCGCGCAGCTGCGGAATCAGCCGACTCTGCGGGTGACGCCGCCCTACTATGACGACGAAGCCTATATCGAGGCGCTCGCCGCCTCGATCGAGGGCCATCTGGCGACGCTGTCCTTCAAGCCGGAGCTGATCGTGGCATCCTTCCACGGCATGCCGAAAGCCTATGTCGACAAGGGCGATCCCTATCAGCAGCACTGCATCGCGACGACCGAGGCGCTGCGCCGCCGGCTCGGCATGGACGAGACCAAGCTGCTGCTGACCTTCCAGTCGCGCTTCGGCAACGACGAGTGGCTGCAGCCCTATACCGACAAGACCATGGAGCGGCTTGCCAAAGAGGGCGTGCGCCGCATCGCAGTGGTGACGCCGGGCTTTTCCGCCGACTGCCTGGAGACGCTGGAGGAGATCGCGCAGGAGAACGCGGAGATCTTCAAGCACAATGGCGGCGAGCAGTTTTCCGCGATCCCCTGCCTCAACGACAGCGGACCGGGCATGAACGTGATCCGCACCCTGGTGCTGCGCGAGCTCCAGGGCTGGATCTGATGGGCATCCCATGAACCGCCGCCGGTGCCTGGCGCTTCTTGGGATGCTCGCGGCGCTGCCGGCCCCGGCCCTGGCGCAGCAGCCGAACGCGACACGGCGGCTCGGCGTGCTCTCGGTCACGGCTGCTGATGATGCGATCGGCCAGACGCGCAGCATCGCCCTGGTCGAAGCGCTCGCCGGCCAAGGCTGGAAGGAGCGCGACAATCTCAAGATCGATTGGCGCAACGGCGGCGGCGAGCGCGCCCGCATCGCGCAGCTCGCCGACGAGCTGATCGCGCTTAAGCCCGACATCCTGCTTGCGGTCGGCACACCCTCGGTCGAAGAGCTGCGCCGGCGCACCACGACGATCCCGATCGTGTTCGCCGTCGTCACCGATCCCGTCGGCCAGGGCTTCGTCGAAAACCTCGCGCATCCCGGCGGCAACCTCACCGGCTTTACCGATTACGACGGTCCGCTCGCCGGCAAATGGCTGGAGATGCTGACGCAGGTCACGCCGAAGGTGTCCCGCGCTGCGGTCGTCTTCAATCCCGCCACCGCGCCGTTCGCGCCACTGATGTTGCGCGCCATCGAGGACGCCGCACGGACGCTGCGCCTGACGGTCGAGCCCGCGCCCGTCCATGACGCCGTCTCGGTCGGGGCGCTGGCTTCCAGGCAAGACGGCGCCATCCTGGTCCTGCCGGACTTCTTCACCATGGCCAACCGCGCGCAACTGCTCTCGGCGATCGCACAGGCGCGTGTACCCGCGGTATTCTGGAGCCGGACGTTCGTCGATGAGGGTGGGCTGATGTCCTACAGCACCGACAGCGTCGAGCAGCTTCGCCGCGCCGCGGACTATATCGATCGGATCCTGAAGGGCGCACGGCCGGCCGACCTGCCGGTGCAGAATCCCACCAAGTTCGAGCTGGTGATCAACCTGAAGGCGGCGAGAGCGCTCGGCATCACGCTTTCCCCGGGCCTGCTTGCAATTGCGAATGACGTGATCGAATGAACCCGTCCGTGACGGACGCCTCGCCCGAATTCGTTAATTTCCGCCGCTAGAGCATGATCCGGAAAAGCGTGAAGCGGTTTTCCGAAAAGATCATGCTCAAACAATGACCTAAAGCGCGATGACGATTCATCCTGATCGCATCGCGGTTCAGGCCTGCGCCCGCGCGCTTTCAAGAGCCTGTCGCAAATACAAATCGCGACCGTTCTCTTGCTGTGCGTCTTGTGTGGAATTGCTCCGATACCGACGTGAATTGCGACCGCTGAACCGGTAGGATCGTGATCTCGACCAATGACAGCGCCGGAAAGGGCTTTTTCCTGACTTCTTGTCCCGGCTTGGAGGAGATATGAGCGGCTTCGACATTTTCGCGATTGTTCTGGTGTTGCTCGTCATCGTCACGCTGGTCGCCGGCGTGAAGACGGTGCCGCAGGGCTATGACTGGACCATCGAGCGGTTCGGCAAATACACCCAGACGCTGAGCCCCGGGCTCAATTTGATCGTGCCCTATTTCGATCGCGTCGGGCGCAAGATCAACATGATGGAGCAGGTGATCGACATTCCCGAGCAGGAGGTGATCACCAAGGACAACGCCACCGTGACGGTGGACGGCGTCGCCTTCTATCAGGTGTTCGATGCCGCCAAGGCGAGCTATGAGGTCGCCAACCTGAACCAGGGGATCACGGTGCTCACCATGACCAACATCCGCTCGGTGATGGGCTCGATGGACCTCGACCAGGTGCTGTCGCACCGCGACGAAATCAACGAGCGCCTGCTCCGTGTGGTCGACGCCGCGGTCTCGCCCTGGGGCGTCAAGGTCAACCGCATCGAGATCAAGGACATCGTGCCGCCCGCCGACCTGGTCGAAGCCATGGGGCGGCAGATGAAGGCCGAGCGGGTCAAGCGCGCCGACATTCTCGCGGCCGAAGGCCAACGCCAGTCCGAGATCCTGCGCGCCGAGGGCGCCAAGCAGGGCCAGATCCTCCAGGCGGAAGGCCGCCGCGAGGCCGCCTTCCGCGATGCCGAGGCGCGCGAGCGGTCGGCCGAAGCCGAGGCCAAGGCCACGCAAATGGTCAGCGAGGCCATCGCCAAGGGCGATGTCGCTGCGCTAAACTATTTTATCGCCGATAAGTATATCAAGGCATTCGGGCAGCTGGCCGACTCGCCGAACCAGAAGGTCATCATGCTTCCGGTCGAAGCGATGAGCATGCTGGGCTCGCTCGCCGGTATCGGCGAAATTGCGAAGGCCACGTTCGGGGAGAGCGCGGTGGCCGCGGCCCGCCGCGGCGGCTCGGTACCGTCGTCGGGCCCGACACTGCCGTCCGTGCCGCAGCAATAACGGGACTATTCACAGAGGTCGTGTCATGACCGACATGTTCGTATCGCTCGGCAACTGGAACTGGCTGATCCTCGGCTTCATCCTGATGGCCCTGGAGGTGCTGGCGCCCGGCATCTTCCTGTTCTGGCTTGGGCTCGCTGCGCTGCTGGTCGGCCTGATCTCGTTCGCGGCTGCGATCTCCTGGCAGGTCCAGCTCGTGATGTTCGCGATCTTCGCCGCAGCTGCCGTGCCGGTCTGGCGCCGTCTTGCCAAGCCGAAGCCGGAGGCTAGCGCCAGCCCGTTCCTCAACAAGCGTACCGAAGCCCTGCTCGGCCGTGAGTTCACGCTGGAGAAGCCGATCATCGACGGCACCGGCACCGTGCGGATCGGCGACACGGTATGGCGCGTGGCTGGGCCCGATACGCCGGCCGGCACGCGGGTGAAGGTGGTACAGGTCGACGGCGCGAACCTGACGGTCGCCGCGGCGTGAGGACTTTTCCCCTCTCCCCTTGCGGGAGAGGGTGGCTCGCCGCAAAGCGGCGAGACGGGTGAGGGGTGTCTCTCCGCGATAGCTAAGCTGAGTTCGTGGAGAGAGACCCCTCATCCGGCGCTTCGCGCCACCTTCTCCCACAAGGGGAGAAGGAACACCAGCGCGTGGCAACGAGTGATGCTCACCTTCTCCATCGCTCCGCAAACCTGTGCAGTGGCATGAAGGTCTCGCACAATTCCCGGCCCAGCGGTGTCAGTCCGTAACCTCCGCCGTCGCCCAGCTCCACGAAGCCCGCCTCGCGCAGCTCGGTCAGCCGGGCCTGCAGCACCGTGGGCGAGGCCTCGTCGCAGGCGCTGCGCAGGGCGCGCGAGGTGAGGGGCTCTCCGCGCAACTCCCACAAGATCCGCAAGGCCCAGCGCCGGCCGAGCAGGTCGAGCAAAGCCATGATCGGCCGTCCGGTGCGCGAGCCGCGGACGCGGCGTTCTGCTGTTGTCGCCCGTTTCGCCATGGTCACCTCTTGCGTCATGCTACGGATAATGTAGCGTAGTGCTACGGTAAATGTAGCAACGGAAATCGCTCATGTCCCAGGCCTCACCGCGCATCGCCCCGCTCTCGCCGCCTTATCCCCTGGACATCCAGGCGCAGTTCGACCGCATCATGCGGGGTGCGCCGCCGCTGGTGCTGTTCCGGGTGATGGCGGGCCATGACCGCGCCTGGGACAAGTTTCGCGCGGGCGGGCTGCTTGATCCGGGGCCGCTCTCGCTGCGGCAGCGTGAGATCGTCATCGACCGCACCTGCGCGCTGAACGGATGCGAATACGAATGGGGCGTGCATGTCGCGATCTTCGCCGGGCCGGCGAAGCTCACCGCGGAGGAGGTGCGTGCGACGGTGCTGGGTGATGCGAATTCGGCCCTTTGGTCGCCGGCCGAACAGGCGCTGATCGCAGCCGTCGACGCGCTGCATCATCGCGCGACACTCGCGGACGAGGAGTTCGCCGCGCTGTCGACGCATTACGACGAGGCGCAGATCCTGGAGATCATGCTGCTGTGCGGCTTCTATCGCACGGTGTCGTATTTGGCGAACGGGCTGCGCTTGCCGCTGGAGGAGAACGCGGCGCGGTTTCCGGCGTAGGTCTCTCCACCGTCATTGCGAGGAGCGTCTCATCCTCACCGTCATTCCGGGGCGCGCGAAGCGCGAGCCCGGAATCCATCGGGCAGCGACCTCGGGGTGAAATGGATTCCGGGTTCGCGCCAAGTGGCGCGCCCCGGAATGACGGGTGAAGCGGGCTGCGCGCCCTACGCCACGCCCGCGCGCAGCAGATCGTGCAGGTGCACGATCCCCACCACCTTGCCCGCTTCCGTCACCAGCAGCGAGGTGATCTTGCGCGTGTTCAGCACCTCGATCATCTCGGTCGCGAGCATCGAGGGCGGCACGGTCTTGGGCTGCTTGGTCATGATCTCGTCGACGGTCACCGTCAGCAGATCGGGCCGCATGTGGCGGCGCAGATCGCCGTCGGTGATGATGCCGACGGCCTCGCCCGCATCGTTGACGATGCAGACGCAGCCGAGCCCCTTCGCCGACATCTCGACCACGGCTTCCGACATCTCGGTGCCGAGCGGCTTGAGCGGAATCTCAGCGCCCGTGCGCATGTAGTCGCGGACGAATTTCAGCATCGCGCCCAGCTTGCCGCCGGGGTGGAAATGCGCGAACTCCAGCGCGGTGAAGCCGCGTCCCTCCAGCAGCGCGATCGCGAGCGCGTCGCCGATCGCGGCCTGCATCAGCGTCGAGGTGGTCGGCGCCAGATTGTGCGGGCAGGCCTCGCGCGCCTTGGGCAGCTCGATCACGAGGTCGGCGGCCTGGCCGAGCGAGGACGACGCGCTCGAGGTCACCGCGATCATCGGGATCGCAAAGCGCGCCGAATAGTTCACGAGGTTCTTCATCTCCGGCTGCTCGCCGGACCAGGACAGCGCCAGGATGACGTCGTCGGGCGTGATCATGCCGAGGTCGCCATGACCGGCTTCGGCGGCGTGCACGAAGAAGGAAGGCGTGCCGGTCGAGGCCAGCGTCGCGGCGATCTTGCGGCCCATATGGCCTGATTTGCCGAGCCCGGTGACGATGACGCGGCCTTTGGCGTTGCGGATCAGCTCGACCGCCTTGGCGAACGGCTCGCCCAGCGGGCCGCGCAGCGCGGCGGCGAGCGCGTTGATGCCGCCGCTCTCCGTCTCCAGGGTGCGGAGCGCGGATTCGACGCTATCGGGAATGGAGCCGGATGATTGGGTCATCAGCGGTTTCGAGCTCGGCATGGTCGGGTCCAGGGAGGAGGGGCGTTCGCCCATTGGCGCCTGCTTAGCACGCCCCGATCAGCGAGGCGACGCGCGGCCGGATGCCCTCAACCGGTCATTAACCATAATTGTTTTAACTCCATTAACGATGGTTCTCGCCAGCCGGCGGGGATGATCGAGAAAGTGTTGATTTCGTTGGGGTAATTCCATCGTGGGGTCGTCTCCAGGCAGGGGCCGGAGCAAGGTCGCGCATTTCCTGCGCGCCGCTTTGCCGTGCCTCATGCTGACAGCCCTCGAAAGCGGCCCGGCGGCGGCCCAGGGCCTCACGCCCGACCTGTTCAATCCCAACCGCGGCGCCTTTGCTTCGCCTGACACGCTGCCAACCCGCCGCACCGCCGGCGTGCCGCAGGCGCCCTCCGACGCCTTGCCGAAACTGCCTGATCCCAACGCCGACCCGCGCCAGCGCCAGCAGGCGCCGGCGAGCTCGCGTGTCGGTCAGGTCCCGACCTACGGCCTGCCTGCTGCGACCGGCGCGAGCGCCTCCGGCTACGACTCGCTCAACCGCAAGCGGCAGCAGCCCAAGCTCTATCCGGGCCAGCCGAAGCCGAAGCGCGCCGCCGGTCCCGGCTCGCCACCGCCGCCGGCAACGCCGGCCACGACGCTGGGCCCGCCGCGCATCGCGCCCCCGCCGTCCGAGACGGCGCACAAGGTCCCGGTGCCGGCGGCGATGGCGGGCAACGTGCCCGGCCAGCCGCTGCGCCGTCGTCTCAAGCTCGACGAGGATCCGTTCGGTGCGGTCGGCGATTACGCCGGCAGCTTCCTGATCAAGGGCGGGCTCGAGCTCTCCGCCGGCTACGACAGCAATCCGACGCGCCTCAACAGACCGGTCGGTTCGCCCGCCTATGTCATCGCGCCCGATCTGCTCGTGGTGTCGGATTGGGAGCGCCACGCGCTGGTCGCCGATCTACGCGGCTCGTTCTCGGGCTACACCAACGACATGCCGGCGACGATCAACGGCTTGGCCTCGCCGTCGCCGGTCGAGGCCAACCGTCCCGATTTCAACGGCCATGTCGATGGCCGGCTCGACGTCACCCGCGATTTCAAGCTGACCTCGCAGCTGCGCCTGCGGCTCGCCACCGACAATCCCGGCAGCCCCAACGTGCAGGCCGGCCTGCAGAGATATCCGGTCTACGCCGCCTATGGCACGACGCTCGGCTTCGACCAGACGTTCAACCGCTTCCAGGTCGCGGCCGGCGCCACCGTCGATCGCACCGCCTACACCGATTCCAAGCTCACCGACGGCTCGACCTTCAGCAACGACGACCGCAACTTCAACCAATATGGCGGCGTCGGCCGCTTCTCCTACGACCTCAAGCCCGGCCTAAAACCCTTCGTCGAGATCCAGGGCGATACCCGCGTCCACGACCAGGCTTCCGACCGCAACGGCTATTTCCGCGATTCCAACGGCGGCTATGCCAAGGTCGGCTCGTCCTTCGAGTTCTCGCGCATCCTCACCGGCGAGATCTCGGTCGGCTATTCCGCGCGCAGCTACACCGATCCGCGCCTCAGCCAGCTCGCAGGGTTTCTGACCACGGGCTCGCTGATCTGGAGCGCCAGCGGCCTCACCACGGTGAAGTTCTTCACCGACACGCAGATATCGGAGACCACGGTCCCCGGCTCATCCGGCGTCCTGGTGCGCACTTACTCCGCCCAAGTCGACCACGACTTCCGCCGCTGGCTCACCGCGGTCGGCAAGTTCACCTACGGCACGCTCGACTACCAGGGCCAGAACCGCAACGACAAGACCTACTCGTTCGAAAGCAATTTGATCTACAAGCTCAACCGCAACATCTGGGTCAAGGGCACGCTGCGCCACGACATCCTGAATTCGAGCCAGCCGGGCTCGAGCTCGCAGGGCACGGTGGTGCTGCTCGGGGTGAGGCTGCAGAATTGAGGCGCTTGTTAGCGCGTCGCACGAGACGAAGCCGAAAGGCGCGGCTCTCTCCAATTGTCATTCCGGGGCGCGCCACTTGGCGCGAGCCCGGAATCCATCGGGCGTCTGGGTTGGTGATGAATGGATTCTCAGGTGCGCAATTGCGCACCATAGCTCGCGCTTCGCGCGCCCCGGAATGACATCTCAGCGCGGCAAATCCGTCTTCCCCATAAGGAACGTATCGATCGACCGCGCGCACAGCCGGCCCTCGCGGATCGCCCACACGACGAGCGATTGCCCACGCCGCATGTCGCCGGCGGTGAACACGTTGGGGCGCGAGGTCTGGTAGTCCAGCGTGTTGGCCTTGACGTTGCCGCGCGGGTCGAGCTCGACCGCGAGCAGCTTGAGCAGGCCCTCGTGCACGGGATGGACGAAGCCCATCGCGAGCAGGACCAGCTCGGCATCGAGCTCGAACTCGGTGCCGGCAATCGGCTTGAACTTGTCGTCGACGCGGACGCAGTGCAGCTTCTTGACCTGGCCGTTCTCGCCCGAGAACTTCTGGGTCAGCACGGCGTATTCGCGCACCGCGCCTTCGGCCTGGCTCGAGGAGGTCCGCATCTTCAGCGGCCAGTTCGGCCAGGTCAGGCCCTTGTTCTCGCGCTCAGGGGGAGCGGGCATGATCTCGAGCTGCGTCACCGAGAGCGCGCCCTGGCGCAGCGAGGTGCCGATGCAGTCGCTTCCGGTGTCGCCGCCGCCGATGACGACGACATGCTTGCCGCCGGCCAGGATCTCCTGG
This sequence comes from Bradyrhizobium sp. NBAIM08, assembly GCF_020193935.1. NCBI lineage: Bacteria > Pseudomonadati > Pseudomonadota > Alphaproteobacteria > Hyphomicrobiales > Nitrobacteraceae > Bradyrhizobium > Bradyrhizobium sp. NBAIM08. Next base: position 219,289 of record NZ_JADYVR010000007.1, read on the forward strand.
ACGCCGCCGAGCGGCTCCTCGGAGACGCGGCGGTTCTGCTGCGGGAGGAAGTCCATGGCGTAGTGGATGCCGGCGAGCTCGCGGCCGGGGATCGGCAGGTCGCGCGGGGCTTCCGCACCGCCGGTCAGCGCCACGGCGTCGTACTCGTTGAGCATCTCGCGCGGATCGACGTTGCCCTCAGCGCCGACATGGCTGTTGTAGTGGAAGGTGACGCCTTCAGCTTCCATCTGCGCCACGCGGCGGTCAATGACGCCCTTCTCCATCTTGAAGTCGGGGATGCCGTAGCGCAGCAGGCCGCCGGCCTTGGCGTACTTCTCGTAGAGGTGGACGTCGTGGCCGGCGCGCGCCAGCTGCTGCGCACAGGCCATGCCGGCCGGACCCGAGCCGATCACCGCGACTTTCTTGCCGGTCTTCACAGTCGCGACTTCCGGCTGGAGCCAGCCATTGTCCCAGGCGCGATCGACGATCGCGCATTCGATGGTCTTGATGGTGACGGGGTTGTCGTCGATGTTGAGCGTGCAGGACGCCTCGCACGGCGCCGGGCAAATGCGCCCCGTGAACTCCGGGAAATTGTTGGTCGAATGCAGGTTGCGCGAGGCTTCTTCCCAATTGCCCTGGTAGACGAGGTCGTTCCAGTCGGGAATCTGGTTGTTGACCGGACAGCCCGGCGTGCCCGGCGCGACCGAGCCGGTGCCGTGGCAATAGGGAATGCCGCAATTCATGCAGCGCGCGGCCTGGTCGCGCACCTCCTTCTCGGAGAGCGGAACGACGAATTCCTTGTAATGCTTCACGCGCTCGGCGACCGGGGTGTACTTGCGGTCGTGCCGTTCGATTTCCAGAAAACCCGTGATCTTGCCCATTAAACCCGAAGTCCCTGCCGCTTAAATTCGTCTTGTTGTTTCCTCACCGTCATTGCGAGGAGCGAAGCGACGAAGCAATCCAGTCTTTTTTCCGCGGAGAGATTCTGGATTGCTCCGCTTCGCTCGCAATGACGAGGTGTAATGCCTTACGCCCCGATCGCGATTTTCGGCTCGGCGTCCGCGTTGGCCGCCATCTCGCGCAGCGCGCGCCGGTACTCGACCGGCATCACCTTGCGGAATTTGGGCAGCCAGTCCTTCCAATTGGCAAGGATGTCGGCGGCGCGCTTGGAGCCGGTGGCTTTGGCGTGGCGCGAGATCAGGACGTGCAGCCGCTCGACGTCGGAGGCGAGCAGGTTCCTGAACACGTCGACCCGGCCATGCGCCTCGAGGTCGCCGGCATGGTGATAGGTGCCGGCGTTGATCAGCTCCTCCGACAGCACCGGCTCGAGCTCGACCATGCTGAGGTTGCACAGCTTGTCGAAGTCGCCGGCCTCGTCGAGCACGTAGGCGATACCGCCGGACATGCCGGCCGCGAAGTTGCGCCCGGTCTTGCCGAGCACGACCACGATGCCGCCGGTCATGTATTCGCAGCAATGATCGCCCGCGCCCTCGACCACGGCGACCGCGCCCGAGTTACGCACGGCAAAACGCTCGCCGGCGATGCCACGGAAGTAGCACTCGCCCTCGATCGCGCCGTACATCACGGTGTTGCCGACGATGATGCTCTCTTCCGGCACGATGGCCGAGTTCCTCGGCGGCTTGACGATGATCTTGCCGCCCGAGAGGCCCTTGCCGACATAGTCGTTACCCTCACCTTCGAGCTCGAAGGTGAGGCCGTGGGCGAGCCAGGCGCCGAAGGCCTGGCCCGCGGTGCCCTTGAGGCTGACATGGATGGTGTCGTGCGGCAGGCCGGCATGGCCGTAGATCTTGGCCACCGCGCCGGACAGCATCGCGCCTGCGGAGCGGTTGGTGCTGTTGATGGCGGCCTCGATCTTCACCGGCGCGCCGCGATCGAGCGCTGCCTGCGCCTTCTCGATCAGCGTGCGGTCGAGCACCGCCTCCAGATGATGGTTCTGGCGCTCGGAGTGATAGATCTTCTGGCCCTTCTCTTCCTTCTGCTTGACGAAGAGCTTGGAGAAGTCGAGCCCCTTGGCCTTCCAATGCGCGACCAGCTTGGTCTGGTCGAGCAGCTGCACCTGGCCGACCATCTCGTTGAAGGTGCGGAAGCCGAGCGAAGCCATGATCTCGCGGACTTCCTCGGCGACGAAGAAGAAGTAGTTGATCACGTGCTCGGGCTGGCCGGTGAAGCGCTTGCGCAGGACAGGGTCCTGGGTCGCGACGCCGACCGGGCAGGTGTTGAGATGGCACTTGCGCATCATGATGCAGCCGGCCGCAATCAGCGGCGCGGTGGCGAAGCCGAACTCGTCGGCGCCCAGCAGCGCGCCGATCACGACGTCACGGCCGGTGCGGAAGCCGCCGTCGACCTGGACCACGATGCGGCTGCGCAGCCGCTCGCGCACCAGGGTCTGGTGGGTTTCGGCGAGCCCGATTTCCCACGGCGATCCCGCATGCTTGATCGAGGTCAGCGGCGAAGCACCCGTGCCGCCCTCGAAGCCCGCGATGGTGACATGGTCGGCGCGCGCCTTGGCAACGCCCGCGGCCACAGTGCCGACGCCGATCTCCGAGACGAGCTTGACCGAGACGTCGCCGGTCGGGTTGACGTTCTTGAGGTCGTAGATGAGCTGCGCCAGGTCCTCGATCGAGTAGATGTCGTGGTGCGGCGGCGGCGAGATCAGGCCGACGCCCGGCGTCGAGTGCCGGACTCTTGCGATGGTCGCGTCGACCTTGTGGCCGGGCAGCTGGCCACCTTCGCCGGGCTTGGCACCCTGCGCCATCTTGATCTGCATCATGTCGGAGTTGACGAGATACTCCGTCGTGACGCCGAAGCGGCCCGAGGCGACCTGCTTGATCGCCGAACGCATGGAATCGCCGTTCGGCATCGGCTTGAAGCGGTCGGCTTCCTCGCCGCCTTCGCCGGTGTTCGACTTGCCGCCGATCCGGTTCATGGCGATCGCGAGCGTGGTGTGCGCCTCGCGCGAGATCGAGCCGAAGCTCATCGCACCGGTGGCGAAACGCTTGACGATCTCCTTGGCCGGCTCGACCTGGTCGAGCGGGATCGGCTTGCGCTTTTCTTCCTCCGCGTTCTTGATCCGGAACAGGCCGCGCAGCGTCAACAGGCGCTCCGACTGCTCGTTCAGGATCTTGGCGAAGGCGCGGTAGCGCTCCTGCGAATTGCCGCGCGCGGCGTGCTGCAGCAGCGACACCGACTCCGCGGTCCAGGCATGGTCCTCGCCGCGGCTGCGATAGGCATATTCGCCGCCGACATCGAGCGCGGTCTTGTAGACCTGCGCCTCGCCGAACGCGTCGGCATGACGGCGCACGGCTTCCTCGGCGATCTCGCCAAGGCCGACGCCCTCGACGCGGGTGTGCGTGCCGGCGAAGAACTTGGCGACGAAGTCGGCCTTGAGGCCGACCGCGTCGAAGATCTGCGCGCCGCAATAGGACTGATAGGTCGAGATGCCCATCTTGGACATCACCTTGAGCAGGCCCTTGCCGATCGACTTGATGTAGCGCTTGACGATCTCATAGTCGTCGAGCGAGCCGGGCAGGCGGTCCTTCATCGCGGTGATGGTCTCGAACGCGAGGTACGGATTGATCGCTTCGGCGCCGTAGCCGGCAAGGCAGGCGAAGTGATGCACTTCGCGCGGCTCGCCGGATTCGACGACGAGGCCGACCGAGGTGCGCAGGCCGGTGCGGATCAGGTGATGATGCACGGCGGCGCAGGCCAGCAGCGATGGGATCGGCACGCGGTCGGTGCCGACCATGCGGTCGGACAGGATGATGATGTTGACGCCCTCGCGCACCGCGCTTTCGGCGCGCGCGCAGAGCTCGTCGAGCACCTGGTCCATGCCCGCCGCGCCGAGGCCGGCGTGGAAGGTGGTGTCCAGCGTGCGCGACTTGAAGTGCGACTCCGCCACCTCCGAGATCGAGCGGATCTTTTCCAGGTCCGCGTCGGTCAGGATCGGCTGGCGCACTTCGAGGCGCTTGGTCGTGGCCATGCCCTGCAGGTCGAACAGGTTCGGCCGCGGCCCGATGATCGAGACGAGGCTCATCACCAGCTCTTCGCGGATCGGGTCGATCGGCGGGTTGGTGACCTGCGCGAAGTTCTGCTTGAAGTAGGTGAACAGCGGCTTGGCCTTGTCCGACAGCGCCGAAATCGGCGTGTCGTTGCCCATCGAGCCCGCGGCTTCTTCGCCCGTGGCCGCCATCGGCGTCATCAGAAGGGTGATGTCTTCCTGGCTGTAGCCGAACGCCTGCTGGCGGTCGAGCAGCGACAGGTTTGAGCGCACGCCCGTGGTCGGCACCTTCGGCAGGTCTTCCAGCACGATCTGGGTCCGCTCCAGCCACTCCTTGTAGGGATGGCTGGCGGCGAGCGAAGCCTTGATCTCGTCGTCCGGGATTAGGCGGCCTTGCTCGAGGTCGACCAGCAGCATCTTGCCCGGCTGCAGCCGCCACTTGGTGATGATCTGGTCCTCTGGGATCGTCAGCACGCCCATCTCGGACGCCATGACGATGCGATCGTCCTTGGTGACGAGATAGCGGGCGGGCCGGAGGCCGTTGCGGTCGAGCGTGGCGCCGATCTGGCGGCCGTCGGTGAAGGCGATCGCGGCCGGGCCGTCCCACGGCTCCATCAGCGCGGCATGATATTCGTAGAAGGCGCGGCGCTTCTCATCCATCAAGGGATTGCCGGCCCACGCCTCCGGAATCATCATCATCACGGCGTGCGGCAGCGAGTAGCCGCCCTGCACCAGGAATTCGAGCGCGTTGTCGAAGCAGGCGGTGTCCGACTGTCCCTCATAGGAGATCGGCCAGAGCCGGTTGATGTCCTTGCCGTAGAGCTCGGAGCTGACCGAGGCCTGGCGTGCCGCCATCCAGTTGACGTTGCCGCGCAGCGTGTTGATCTCGCCGTTATGCGCGATCATGCGGTAGGGATGCGCCAGCGACCAGGCCGGGAAGGTGTTGGTCGAGAAGCGCTGATGCACGAGCGCCAGCGCGCTCTCGAAGTCAGCCTCGTGCAGATCGGGATAGTACTTGCCGAGCTGGTCGGCGAGGAACATGCCCTTGTAGATCACGGTGCGGCAGGACATCGAGCACGGGTAATAGCCGGCAAGGCCGCGGTCGCGGCGCTGGTAGATCGCCTGCGAGATCGACTTGCGCAGGATGTAGAGCCGGCGCTCGAACTCGTCCTCGGTCTTGGCGGTGCCGTTGCGGCCGATGAACACCTGCATGCAGGCGGGCTCGGTCGGCTTCACGGTGACGCCCAGCGAGGAATTGTCGGTCGGCACGTCGCGCCAGCCGAGCAAGGTCAGACCCTCTTCCTTGATCTGGTCGGCGACGATGCTCTTGATCACGTTGCGCCAGGCGGTGTCGCGCGGCATGAACAACGCGCCGATGGCGTATTCGCCGGGCGCCGGCAACTTGAAGCCGAGTTCGGAGGCCTTACGGCTGAAGAAGGCGTGCGGGATCTGCACCAGAATGCCGGCGCCGTCACCCGCGCGCGGGTCGGCGCCGACGGCGCCGCGATGCTCGAGGTTGCAGAGGATGCTCAGCGCGTCCGAGACGATCTCGTGCGACTTCTTGCCCTTGATGTTGGCGATGAAGCCGACGCCGCAAGAGTCCTTCTCCAGGCTCGGATCGTACAGGCCTTCGGCTTTGGGGCGCGAATTGTGCTCTTGAATCGGTGAGGTGATCGGATCGGTCGTTTTCGAGGCGACCGTCGCCGACAGCTCTTCTGCCACGATGTTTGCGCGCTCGAATTGCGACCCGTTCATTGTTCCTGTCCTCTCCATGCGGCAAGCTGCCTCACCGCCATCTTCGGCGCACCTTGGGCGTCCCGCGGCACCCGCTCCTGGGCCACCGCTCGTCCTCTGCGAGCCGCATTTTCTTAAATTCAGGCCTAGGCGTTCTTCGTCCCCGAGAACGGCTTTGCCTGGTACCTTGCCGGCGCTCGAGAGCACCAGTTCTCGCTGCAATCCCTATGCCGGAACCGCAGGCAAAATTGAGACAGTCTTCCTGTCCTAACCATCACCTTGCCAAATTTTTGTCTAGCACACAAGCGCGCGGAAGTCCCGATTCCGCAGAAGTCAATCGATCGCTTTCCAAAAGTTGCGCAGCCCCGGTTTTGAGGCAAACACGCCCTGATCCGGCCCCGGCGGCGCCGAAATCCCAAATGAAGCTTCGGATCAACCCTTCGGAAGGCGCGCCACGCCGCGAGAAGCGAAAGAGGGCGGCCACCGGAGGGCCTGACAGGAGCGTCTGGATCATGAAGTTTTTCACAGGATGTGTGGCCGCCGCCGTGCTGGCGCTGGGTGCCAGTGCGGGGCAGGCCCAGGTTCCCGCGAGCGGTATCGCCAGAGGGGCCGTCATCGCGGTCTCGGATTTCGACCGGCCCTATGCGCCGCCGGAAGCCGCCCCGCCGCCGCGCTACGGTTATGGCTACGAGGAGCGCGGCCCTGCGCTGGCCTTGTTGCCGCCGACCGAGGTTTACGCCGTGCTGCGCGAAAACGGCTTCTCGCCGCTCGGCATTCCGCGCCTGCGCGGCGGCGTCTACACCATCGCGGTGATCGACAGAAACGGCGACGATGGCCGGCTGGTGATCGACGCCCGCGACGGGCGGATCATCCGCTTCATGCCCGCCCCTGACGCCTATGGCATGGCGCCCGCCTATGACGAGCGCGCGGTCGCGCCCTACGGGCCGCAAACCGCACTGCCGCCGACCGTGGTCCGCGGCGGCCCGCCGCGCCCGCCGGCGTCGATCCCGCATGTGGCAAGCCGCGCCGTGCCGCTGCCGAAGGCCGCCCCGCGGCGCGCCGAGCCGCCGGTCGTCGTTGCCAAGCCAGCCGAGCCGGCGGCGCAGGCAGCGCAGGCCCAACCCGCGCAGCAAGCCGCCGTGGTGCAAGCCAAGCCGACCGAAGCCGCTCCGCAAGCAACCGCGCCGACCGTCGGTCAGGTCAGGCCGGCCCCGACCATCCTGCCGACGCAGGAGATGCCAGCAGCACTGGGGCTGGATTAGGCCTCAGCAAACGGAAAGCGCCCGAGAATCTCTCGGGCGCTTTTGCGTGAACTGACTGCGCCTCAGCTCCGCGGATAGCCCGCCGCATCCAGGATCAGATTCGCCACCTCCTTTGGATGCGACACCAGCGAGAGGTGGCCGGCATCGAGCTCGATCGTGGTGGCGTTCATGCGCTTGGCGAGGAAGCGCTCGAAATCGGGGTTGATGGTGTAGTCGTTCTTCGACACCGCGTACCAGCTCGGCTTGGAGCGCCAGGCCGCCTCCGTGGTGCGGCCGGCGAAGATCGAGGCCGCCGTCGGCCATTGCACGGCGTAGAGCTCCTTGGCCTGCTCCGGCTTCACGCCGTTGGCGAAGTACTTCAGGAAGGCCTCTTCCGAGAGCTTGGTGTAGCCGTCGCGCTCGACGATGCCGGCGCGCGCCGGCCCGGCCGGAAACTGCTTCGACAGCGCCACGAAATCCTCGTTCGCATCGGGCGCGCGTGCGGCGACGTAGACGAGGCCGGTGACCTTCGGGTCGGTGCCGACCTGGCTGATCACGGTGCCGCCCCAGGAATGCGCGACCAGCACCGTCGGCCCGTCCTGCTCGGCCAGCGCCCGCTTGGTCGCCTCGACGGAGTCGCTGAGCGAGGACAGCGGATTCTGCACGGCGGTCACATGCAGGCCTGCAGCCTGCAGGATCGGGATCACCTCCGACCAGCTCGAGCCGTCGGCCCAGGCGCCGTGCACCAGCACGACGTTCTTCGCCTTGACCGTCTGCGGTGTCTGGGCATGAGCGAGGTTGAGGGGAGCGGCCAAAAGGCTCGCGGCGACGAAAAGGCTGCGCCAGAGTGACATGAACTTCTCCGTGTTTTTGGTTCGATGCCCAAAGGACGGAGAGCGAGGCGACGGTGTTACGCCATCACTGCTCTGTGATGCATTGCAACGAAAAAAACGCCCCGGGGCACCGGGGCGTTTTTCGCAACCTGGAAGTCGCTGGGTTTGGTCGCCTGGCTCAGGCGGCCTGCGCGGCGGAGTTCTCGATCACCTGCGCCTTGGCGCCGGCGTTGATCGCGATCTGGCGCGGCTTCTTGGCCTCGGGAATCTCGCGGACGAGGTCGACGTGAAGCAGCCCGTTCTCGAGCGAGGCGTCCTTCACCTGCACGAAGTCGGCAAGCTGGAAGGCGCGCTCGAAGGCACGCGCGGCGATGCCGCGGTAGAGCACTTCGGATTTCGAGTTCTCGTTCGCGACTTTCTCGCCCTTGATCGTCAGCGTGTTTTCCTTGGCGACGATGGAGAGCTCATCCTTGGCAAAGCCCGAGACCGCAACGGTGATGCGGTAGGCGTTCTCGCCGGTGCGCTCGATGTTGTAGGGGGGATAACCGGGGCTGCCGTCGGAGCTGGCTTGGTCGAGCAGGTTGAAGAGACGGTCGAAGCCGACGGTGGAACGATAGAACGGAGTGAGATCGTAGCTACGCATGGTCAAGTCCTCCATTGAGCGACTGTTGGTAACCCGCCCGCCAATCGGGCCGGGCTTTAGTCTGTGTGCAGCCTGATGTTCCGGTTCCGAAACACTGGTAGCGGCCTGCACGAAGGTGATATGGGTGGAACGAGACGGCGTTCAAGAGGGCGGGACAGGCGCCTTTTCGGCGCTTTGGCCCCTTGATTTGCAGCACTTCCCGCCCAAGCACGCCCAATGACGCTGGTCTCGATTCCCGCCAATCCGGTCCCCGAAAACGTCGTCAGCGGCACCATCAAGACCCCTGATGGCGTCGAGCTGCGCTTTGCGCGCTGGGCGCCGCCGGCGAACCGTAAGGGCACGGTCTGCGTCTTCACCGGGCGCAGCGAGCAGATCGAGAAATATTTCGAGACCGTGCGCGACCTGCGCGACCGCGGCTTTGCGGTGGCGATGATCGACTGGCGCGGGCAGGGCCATTCGTCGCGCCGCCTGCGCGATCCGCGCAAGGGCTATGTGCGCGACTTCGCCGATTTCGAAATCGACGTCGAGACCTTCGTGCAGCAGGTGGTGCTGCCGGATTGCCCGCCGCCCTTCTTCGCGCTCGCCCATTCCATGGGCGGCACGGTGCTGCTGCGGGTGGCGCATGCCGGCAAGCGCTGGTTCGACCGAATGGTGCTGTCTGCGCCGATGATCGACCTGCCCGGGCGCACCACCTCGCTCCCCGTGCGTGCGCTGCTCAAGACGATGCGCCTGCTCGGGCAGGGCGGCCGCTACGTCCCCGGCGGCAGCGACCGCCTCACCGGGCTCGAACCCTTCATCAACAATCCCTTGACCAGCGATCCCGTCCGCTATGCGCGCAACGCCGCGATCCTGGAGGAAGACCCGACGCTTGGCCTAGCCTCGCCGACGGTCGCCTGGGCCGATACCGCCTTCCGCGCGATGCACACCTTCAAGCGCGTGAACTACCCCTCCCAGATCCGCCAGCCGATCCTGATGCTGGCGGCCTCCAACGATACCGTGGTCTCGACCGCGGCGATCGAGGAATTCGCCTATCATTTGCGCGCCGGCTCCCATCTCGTGATCGCCGGTGCCAAGCACGAGATCCTCCAGGAGCAGGACCGCTACCGCACCCAGTTCTGGGCCGCCTTCGACGCCTTCGTGCCTGGCACGCCGCTGTTCAAGTGAGAAGAGATCGGGAGCCTCCACGAGGACGGTGAGAATCGGAGTCGAGGAGCGTCCTCATTCTCCGTCATTGCGAGGAGCTCTTGCGACGAAGCAATCCAGGCTATCTCCGCGGCGACAGCCTGGATTGCTTCGCTGCGCTCGCAATGACGAAGCAAGATTCTTTACAGCGTCTTCAGATACTCGATCAGGTCGTAGCGCTCGGCGTCGTCCTTGAACATGCGGCCGATGACGCCGGGGCGCTTCGACTCACCGTCCTTGCGCTCGAAGGAATGGCCGAGCACGCTGTTGCCCTGGATCGGCTTGCCGTCGGAGCCGGTCGCGGAGAACTCCGTTTCACCGGTCTTGCAGCGCTCGTTGGCGGTGACTGCGAAACCGACGCTGTCGGGGTCGTAGTCGCGGCGGCCCATGCAGAATTTTTGCGGACGCTCGTTCTGCGGCTTCAGCAACCAGTACAGCGAAGGCACCGAGCCGTTGTGCAGGTAAGGCGCAGTGGCCCAGATGCCGTTCAAGGGCCGGGCGCGATAGCGCGGGTCAGGCGCCGGATTGAGACAGTTCTTGCGCGCCATATTCCACATTTGCGCCCGTTCGGCCTCCGGGATCTTCTCGTCGTCCATCCATTTGCGGGCGACGAGATCGACCACCGTCATGAGCCCGAGTGCATAGACCATCTCGTTGGGCGATTTGCTCGCGGTCGGGATCTCGCACTGCCACCACGTCTGCAGGTCAGCCGTGTTGACTTTCAGAAAGCCGGGCACGTCGACGGTCCGCTTGCTGAGAACGAGGGACTGCTCGGGATCGGTCTTGATCTCGTCGAGCGGGATCGTCACCGCATTCAGCACCTTGCTGTCGCCGCTCGGCTCCCAGCGCTTCGACGACCAGAAGGCCGGGGTGTTGATGTCAGGCAGATGGCATCCGGAGCACATCTCCGCGTAGATGGCGCGGCCGCGTTCGACCCGATCGGGCTTCAGCTTCCAGGCATCGCCGAGGATGTGCGAGGGCCATTTCGGTGCGAGCAGGCCGCCGAACTTCGGACCATCAGCCGCCTTGAATGGATCGGGGCCTCTCAGCATGTCCTCGATCCAGCCGAGCGTCCTGATGTTCACCGAGGAGCGCCACAGCCTGTCCTGCGGATAGGCATCGGACAAATTGAGCAGCGCCGTCACGCCGAGGGCTTCGCCGGCGTTGCGGATCAGCGGCTGCTCGATCGAGGCGTCGTACTGGGCGAATTTGAACCAGGGCACCGTCCAGATCGCGGGGTAGCTGACCGGCGCGTCCTGGGCGTGCAGGTTCTTCTCGAATCCCTTGACCCCGCTCATTGCGAGGTCCTGCGAAAACACCTGGTTGCCGATGCGGTTGAGGGCATCGAGCCGGCCGAACCCTTCCTCGGTGTCCTGCTGCTGCTTGCCGTCCCAGGTCGTCTTGCCTTCGATCGTCTTCTCGTAAGTCTTGGCCCAGTCGATCAGGAAGCTGCCGATCGTGCTCAGCTTCTGCTTGAGCGCGGCGCGGTCCGCCTTGCTGGCGTCGGGGCCGAGCACGCGATCGGCGAAACGCTGGAAGCGGAACGGGACGTACAGCGTGTAGGCGATCGACAGGCCGGTCGCGAGCTCGAGCTTCTTCAGGTCGGTCATCGCCGGGCCGCCGTCGAAACGGACGTCGATGCCCTGGTAATGGATCTGGCCGGTATGACAGGCGGCGCAGGTCAGTCCGATCATGTCGTCCTCGCGGCGGCTCGTCGCGGGATCGACCACGCCGGTCATGCGCGCGAAGCCGACCGGCAGGCCGTCAACGTTCTCCGCCGGCGTCCAGCGCGTCGACCAGTCCGACGCTTGCGTGGTCTCGTAGACATTGGCGTAGCCGAAGCGGCGCAGCGTCGCCGTGTCGGTCTGGATCGTCTGCGGGCTCGGGATGAAGCCGAAGCGTTCGAGATAGGCGCTGTCCTTGATCAGGCCCGGTTTGGAGAACAGGTGGAGCTGCGGCTGCTCCAGCGCCACGAACCACTCATAGGGCACCGGGAACGTCGCGGTGCCCTGGCTGGCGTGGTGGAACCAATGTCGGTCCTTGAGCGACCAATTCTGCTCGAGCCAATAGGCAGCCTTGGTTTCGGGCATCGCCGGCAGGGGCGGCGGCAGGAGATTCACCAGCACGCCCTTCTGCGGCAGCATGGCACGAACCTGGTTGGGGAATTCGGCGACCGCGACCAGGGCGACGAGGCCGAGGCCGATGACGAACGCCGTGAGCGCGACCGCCCAGCGAAAGCGGAGCTGGCAGGGCGACAGCAGCGGCTGCGATACGATCCGCTGATTGATGCGGTCGGGGAATTGGCGCTGTTCGAACAGCGTGCGCACGTCGGCCACGCTGAGATAGCGCTCTTCGCCCTGCTTGCCCTTGCCGATGATCTTCAAAAGGATGGGCCATTCGAACTTCATCAGCAGCGGGTAGTACCAGCGAGCGGCGCTGCCGGCGCGCTCGAGGTTGTCGCGCATGAAGGTCTTGATTTCCGCGGCGTTGAGGCCGGGCTCGCTGCTGCCAGTGTTCGGGTCGGTGTAGTTCCGGCCGAAGCTCGCGAGCCGCGCGATCTCGTCCTCGTCGATCTTGCCGTCGACGCCGAGGATGCGCGAGCCGGCGCCGCGCTTGTCCAGCGGGCCGCCGCGCAGCGCGTCGAGCTGCGCGCCCGAAAAGATGCTCTTCAGAATGTGCTTGACGCCGTTGGCGATCATCGCGACGCCGCGGACCTGGATGCGGGCCGAGACCTTCTTCAGCCCCGTCTCACCGGTCGCATTGGCGATGGTCTGCGACAGCGTGTTGAGCGGGACGGTGCCGCCCTCGACGAAGCCTTCGCCGACGAGGCCGCGCAGGAACGGGCAGGGATTGTTCGGCGAGACTGGAATCGAGGGATCGAGGGGCGGCTTCGAAGCGGGGTGATGCATGGCCCAAATCCTGAAAGCAGCGAATCTTGAAAAAGCAGGCGCGCTGTTAGAGCGCGGAAAGTCCTAACAAACCGACAGCACGATATACTACTTCAGCGTGTGACGAGTGTGGCCCATTTCACTGTCGCGTCAACAACGAGCAGGCGGTCGCACCGGAACCACGTCGGGCCTGCGGCCCCCTTCGTTCAGGATTCGGCGGCCCGTTTGACGTCGCTCTGGACCAGCGTCAGCTTGCCGAGCGGCACGCCGGCCTTCAGCAGCCCCTCGCGATAATGGGCGATGTCCTCGGGCCGCTTCCAGTGGAAGTTGCGCAAGTGCCTGTCGACATTCAGCGTTGGATAATTTGCCATCAGCACGCGGGCAGCTTCGCTGGCCTCGTCGCTTCGCCCGAGCTGCGCCAACGCCGCGGCGCGGATCGCCAGCGCCTGCATGTGATTCGGGTTGATGTAGAGCTGCTCGCGGGCCCACGACAGCGTCGCGTCATATTGGCGCAGAAGATAGTGACTGAACGCGTTCAGCGCCGACCATTGGTAGCGCGGGTCGCTGTTGTCGCGTTGCGCGGCCATCGAGAACAGCTCGATCGCCTCGCGGTGCTCGCCGATCATGAAATGGCAGATGCCGAGCACGCCGCGCGCGCCATTGTCGTAAGGGTTGAGCGCGACCGCGCGCTTGGCGGCGTCCATTGCCGCCTCGTGATGACCCTCCAATGCGTGCGCCCAGGTCAGGATCGAGAACGCGAAAGAGGAGCGCGGATCGAGCCGGACGCTGGTTTCGGCGAGGCTCATCGCCTCGGCCCACATCTCGCGCGTGCCCTTGACCCAGCCGAACTGAATGCTCTGGATCTGGATCGTGGCGAGATAGGCATGCGCGATCGACAGCTTGGGATCGAGCCCGATGGCCTCGCGGAATAGGTCGACCGCGACGGCCAGATCTTCCTTGGTTTGCCGATAGTAATGCGACAGCCCCTTGAGGAAGCGGTCCCAGGCGGTGACGTCGGTCGAGAGCCGCGCCGGCGCCGAGGCCTCGGCACGGACGATCTCTGTGGCGATGGCGGCGGACAAATTGGTGGTGATCTCGTCCTGCATCGCGAACAAATCGCCGATGTCGCGGTCGTAGCGGCCGGTCCAGAGCTGCTCGCCGGTCTCCGGCGCGATCAACTCGGCGGTGACGCGGATCTTGGCGCCGGCGCGCCGCACCGAGCCCTGGATCAGATAGGAGGCGTCGATCTCGCGCGCGATCAGCCGGGTGCCCACGTTCTTGCCCTTGAAGGCGAAGGTCGAGTTGCGGCTCAGCACCCGGTAGAAGGATTGCAGCGACAGCGCGTGGATCAGGTCCTCGGTGAGGCCGTCGGAGAAATATTCGTCCTGGGCGTCGCTGAGATTGGCAAAGGGCAGCACGCCGACGATGGCCGTTCGGTACTGCTGCGACAGCGCCGAGGCCTCACGGAGCTCGGGGGCAAGCGCCGGCGCCCCTTCGGGCGTCCAGGTAAAGACCCCGATCGCATCCTTGATGTTCTTGAAGCGATGGTTGCCGGCATCGGTCAGCGGCACGGTGAGATGCTTGCTCGCCTCCCGGTAGGCCTTGGCCGAGATCGCGAAGCCGCCGGGGCTCGCCACCGATTCCAGGCGGACGGCGATGTTGACATCGTCGCCGAAGACCTCGTCCTCGTCGGCGATGACGTCGCCCATGTGGATGCCGAGCCGGAACTGCATGGCGCGGTCGGCCGGCAGATGGCGGTTGCGTTCGGCCATCAGCGTCTGCATCGCGATCGCCGCCTCGGCGGCGCCGACGATCGAGGCGAATTCCAGCAGGAAGCCGTCGCCGGTGTTCTTCACGACGCGGCCGCCGTGATTGAGGATGATGGGATGGATCGCGGCGCGATGGGCCTTGAAGGCGGCATGGGTGCCGGCCTCGTCGCTGCCCATCATGCGCGAATAGCCGGCGACATCGGCGCAGACGATGGCGGCCAGACGTCTTTCCATATCCTCAAAGCTCCAAGGGACCAGATGACCGGCCACAGCGTGGCGGTTGCCGCGAATCCCGCATTTCAAGAACCCCGCCTTTATAGAGCAGATGCGCCGCAGCGGAAGCATGATCCGCATTGCAAATTCGAGGTAAATCCTGCGCAATCCCGGCGGTGGACGGGAACGGGCGAACCGACTAAGCGGAACCAGGACCGCCAGGACGGCAGCGGAGGACCTTCATGCTGGGCATTCACGAGATCGGGCTTTTCATCCTCTCGGGCGTGGTGCTCAACATCACGCCGGGGCCGGATTCGGTCTATGTGATCGGCCGCAGCATGCAGATGGGCTGGCGGGGCGGCGCCGCTGCCGCCCTGGGCATCAGTTGCGGCTGCTTCGTCCATGTCGCGGGCGCGGCGATCGGGCTTTCGGCTCTGCTGATGGCCTCGTCCACGGCCTTTTCGATCCTGAAGCTGGTCGGCGCGGCCTATCTCGTCGTGACCGGTCTTCAGATGCTGTGGTCGCGCCGGACGCTGGCTTCAGACCTGGACGAGCCGGTGCGGAGCTCATTGCAGCGGGTCTTCCTCCAGGGTGTCTTCACCAACGCGCTCAATCCCAAGGTCGCGCTGTTCTTCCTCGCCTTTCTGCCGCAATTCGTCGCAGCCGATGCCCCGCACAAGCCGCTCGCCTTCCTGACGCTCGGCCTGATCTTCATCTTTACGGGGACACTGTGGTGCCTGGTGCTGGCGGCGTTCGCCGCCAGAGCCGCCTACCGGCTGCGCAAGTCCGAGGGCGCGATCGCCTGGGTCAACCGCGCGCTCGGCGGCCTCTTCATCTATCTCGGCATCCGCGTCGCCATGCTGGAGACGCGGTAGGTCGTTCTAGTGAATGAGAAGCGGTCCGATCGAGGCTGCGCTCGGGAGGTTTCGATGATCCGTGGAAGCTGTCTGTGTGGCACCGTGCGGTTCGAGATCGAGAAGGTGCGCGCGCTGACGCACTGCCATTGCGTCAATTGCCGCAAGCTGAGCGGCGCGGCCTTCGCCACCTACGCGCATGTCGATGCCGACAAGTTTCGCTTCGTGGCGGGCGAGGACATGACGGCATCTTACGAATCCTCGCCGGGCAGTATCCGCTATCGTTGCAGGACCTGCGGCTGCCCGACGCCGGGCAAGGCGAGCTATCTCCCGACCGTCAGCATTCCCGCTGGCCTGCTCGATGACGACCCGGAAGTCCGGCCTCGCCTCCACGTTTTCACCTCGTCGCGCGCGTCGTGGTGGACAATCCAGGACGACCTGCCCCAGCACGAAAAATGGGTGCCGGGCTACGGGCCGAAATCGTAAGGCGCTTAAGCGAATTCCTTCGCCAGCGCGCTGCCGGCGAGGTAAAGGCCGAGCAGGATCATCGCGATCAGGAACCAGCGGCGAAACGCCTCCGCCGGCATCCGCGCCCGCACCGATTGGCCGATGAACATGCCGGCAAAGGCCATGGCGAGTCCGATCGCGCCCGGCACGACATTGGCGGGCGTGAGCAATCCGACCGCGGTCAGGTTGAAGGCGAGCGCCAGCGTCGCGGTGGTGAAAAACACCCCAAGCGCCTGCACCAATTCGTCCTTCTCCATGCCGATCGCCTGCATGAACGGCATCGACGGGATCACCTGCACGCCTGTTGAGGCCGAAATCACCCCGGTGATGACGCCGACCACGCCGCCGACCCATTTCTCGTTCTCGGGCGCGACGCGGAAGTGGAACTTGTTCAGTCCGATCACGGCGTAGACGACGAGCAGGGCGCCCAGCACGATCGTGCCGTAGCGCGCATGCGGCCCGGTCAGCGCGCCGGCATTGAGCCAGCAGCCGACCACGGTGCCGATCATCAGCGGCCACAGCCGCCGCAGGATGTCGCGCAAATGCGGGCCGACGAAGGTCTGCCAGATGTTGGTGACGATGGCGGGAACGATGACGATGGCGATGGCGCGGCTCGGCGCCATGCTCACGGCGAGCAGGCCCATCGACACCGTCGGCAGGCCGAGCCCGACCACGCCCTTGACGAATCCGGCGAGCAGGAACACGGCGGCGATGAGGATGAGCAGCGGGTCGATCATGCCAGCACATTGACCGAAGCCGCGCCGGCGCACAATCTGGAGGTTACGGAGAGAGCCTTCGGCCTCAACGAAGGCTCAGGGAGCTCAGGGAGACATCGCATGCGCTTCGACCTGGTCGATCTCCAGCTCTTCATCGCCGTCGCCGACCAGCGAAGCATCACCCGCGGCGCGGAGCGCTCGCACCTCGCGCTGGCCTCGGCCAGCGCGCGTATCAAGGGGCTCGAGGATGCGCTCGGCGTCGCGCTGCTCAAGCGCGGGCGCCGCGGCGTCGAGTTGACCGCGGCCGGCGAGAGCCTGCTCGATCATGCCAGGCTCGTGATCCATCAGATCGACGCCATGCGCGGCGATCTCGCCGGCTTTGCCAGCGGCGTGCGCGCCAGCGTGCATTTCCTCGCCAACACGTCGGGCCTGTCTGAGCATCTGCCGAAGGCGCTCGCCGGCTTCCTGCGCCAGCATCGCGACGTCGCCGTCGACATCGAGGAGCGCGAGAGCACCGATATCGCGGCGGCGATCACCGCAGGCGCCGCCGATCTCGGCTTCGCCGCCGAGCACGCGCTGCCCGAGCATATCGAGCGCTTTCCCTTCAGCGAGGATCGCCTGACGCTGGTGACGTCGAAACGCGGCCCGTTCGCCGGCCGCCGCCAGATCGACTTTCAGGAGGCAGGGGCTTGCGACTTCGTCGGCCTCACCAGCGCCACCGCGCTCCAGATGCACATCTCGAAGCACGCCGCGCGGCTCGGCATGCGGCCGCATTTCCGCGCGCGCCTGCGCGACTTCGACGCGATCTGCCAGATGGTCGCGGCCGATGTCGGCGTGGCGCTGGTGCCCGAAGCCGCCGCCCGCCGCTGTGCCAGGACCATGCCGCTCGCCATGGTCCGCCTGCGCGATGCCTTCGCCAACCGCCGCCTCGTGATCTGCGCGCGCAGCTTCAAGGCGCTGCCAAGGCCGGCCAAGCTGCTGGTGGAGCATTTGCGAGCCGAGGCGGTGTGAGGAGCTGTTACCCTCCCCTGGAGGGTCAATCGCAATTGAATTTTGCAGAGGTCGTCATGCCCGGGCTTGTCCCGGGCATCCACGTTCTTTGTGCCGCGTGGAAAGGCGTGGATGGCCGGGACAAGCCCGGCCATGACGCTGCCATAGCGGCATCTCATATGCGATAGCCCTGGCCCTCCAGGGGAGGGTAAGACACCTACTTCGCCATCTCCGCTCCCGCGTCGGTGATGCAAGCCCTCCGCCCGCGCGCTACTGGTTCAAAAGCTTCAACGCTGCCTCGTGCACCCGCGCGTCGCCAGCGGCGATGATGCGGCCGCCGCCCTGGGCCGGCTTGCCTTCCCAGGTGGTGACGACGCCGCCGGCGCCGGTCACGATCGGGATCAGTGCCGCGATGTCATAGGGCTTCAGCTCGGTCTCGACCACGAGGTCGACGTGGCCCGCGGCAAGCATGCAATAGGAGTAGCAGTCGCCGCCATAGCGCGACAGCCGCGCGCTCTTCTCGATGTGGCCGAAGATGGCGCGGTCGCGCTCGTTCATCAGCAGCGGGCTGGTGGTGTAGGTCGTGGCCTCCGACAGCGAAGCGCAGCGGCGGACCTGGAGCCGGCGCTCGCCCGACGGCCCTTTATAATTGGCCGAACCGTTGTCGCCGGAAAAGCGCTCGCCGATGAAGGGCTGGTGCATCATGCCGAACACCGGCGTGCCCTTGTGCAACAGCGCGATCAGCGTGCCCCAGATCGGAAAGCCGCCGATGAAGGATTTGGTGCCGTCGATGGGGTCGAGCACCCAGACATAGTCGGCGTCCTCGCGCTCGTTGCCGAATTCCTCGCCGACGATGCCGTGCTGGGGGAAGTTGGCCTTGATCAGCCGCCGCATCACCGCCTCCGCGGCGCGGTCGGCCTCCGTCACCGGGTCGAAATCCTTGGTCTTGCTCTTGTCGTCGATCGACAGCGAGGTGCGGAAGAACGGCAGGATGGTTTCGCCGGAGGCGGTGGCGAGCCGACCGATGAAGGCGGAGAAGTCGATCACCGTCACAGGCGAAATCCTCGAAGCGAAGTTGGAGAGCTTGCCTCCTGCCTAGCTCAATTCGACTGCCGCGTGCAGCGCTGTCTTGATGTTGCTCCCTGGTATTTTGGATGCCGGGGCGGGCTGCCCCATTCCAGTCATCTGCTGGCCAAATATCGATCATGGAGTTGAAATCTTAGTTCCGACCTTGCCTTGTTCGTATGCAAATGACTATCAACCCATTGAATCTCCTTATCAAAGAAACTGAATCTGGGTTTCCATAGAAGCAACTGAGCCATGTGCGATTTGCATGGGAAACCGCGCAAAAGCCCTTGCACTTTGTGCGGCGCGGTCGCATATTGTTGCGGTGCGGTAGCGCCTCGCGTTACCGCTGCCCTCCTTGGGCGTTTCCTCCCTAGACTTGGGCCGCTTGCGTCATTCGCGAGCGGCCCTTTTTTCTTAGCCCCGCCGTTTTCATTTGGGGCGCGCAAGCTTGCGAAGCGAAAACGCAGTCGCGCGCAAGGCCTCGTCGTTTCGGAGAGAAGCTGCGTCCTATTCCGCCGCGGCCTGGAACGGGCCGAGATCGGCGAACGGAATCGTGGTCGCCAGCACGTCGGCGAGAACGCCGAAGTCGGAGGCCACTTGCGCAAAGCGAGCGCCGCGCTCGCGCCGCCGCTCGTCCATGTAGATCGCGCGGTTGAGCTCGAGCTGCACGGCGTGCAGGCCGCTCGCGGGATTGCCGTAATGCTCGGTGATGAAGCCGCCGGCATAGGGCTTGTTGCGGCCGATCGAATAGCCGAGCCCGCTCATGGTCTCCTCGACGCGATCGGGCAAGAGCGGCGTGCAGCTGGTGCCGTAGCGATCGCCGATTACGACGTCGGGCCGGCGCGGCTCGTCCCTGCTGACGCCGACCGAGGGCATCGAGTGGCAGTCGACCAGCACCACCGTGCCGAACATCTGGTGCACCTTGTTGATCAGCCGGCGCAGCGCGCGATGGTAGGGCTTGTACAGCGTCTCGATCCGCCCCAGCGCATCGTCGACCAGGAGGCGGTCGCGATAGATCTCCTGGCCGTCGCCCACCACGCGCGGAATGGTGCCGAGGCCGCCGGCGACCCGCATCGAGCGGGTGTTGGCGAAGCTCGGCAGCCGGCCAGTGAACATGCGCGGGTCGAGCTCATAGGGCTCGCGGTTGACGTCGACATAGGAGCGGGGAAAGTTGACCCGCACCGTCGGAAAGCCGCGCGCGCTCAGATGGCCGATCAGCTCATCCATGAACGAATCTTCCGACCGTCGCAGCGTGGGCAGGTCGATCCGCGACGCCGCCAGGAATTCTTCAGGATAGGTCGAGCCGGAATGCGGCGAGTTGAAGATGACGGGCGCGCGCCATTCGGCAGGCTCGAAGATCTCGAAGGCTGGCGACATGTCGCCGTCAAAGCGGGTCATCTTCTCAGGCTTCGTCCCTTCGTGCCGCACGATCCGGACAAGCTCCGGGTCCAATGATTCGGCCGATCTCGCGGCTCTTATGTGTCGTCATTGTCCGGAATCGCAACCATTCTGCCAAGCGAAAAGATGTCATGGCCCCTTGGAACACGTCTTAACCGTGCAGGCATCGGGATGGGGACGGGCCGGTCCGGCTCGATTGATCTGGACCTCGTTCCGGTCCACAAAGAGCCGGCAGCGGGGCCGGCGCAGGGTTAAGATTTTCACCCCAAATTTACCCTCTGTCGGGCTTAGTGACCTCTGCTGATATCCTCTGGGGATTCGACGTTTCCTGCCATGCCAAAGATCCTGCTCGCCGAAGACGACAACGACATGCGCCGTTTCCTGGTCAAGGCGCTGGAAAACGCCGGTTTTCAGGTCTCGTCCCACGACAACGGCATGGCCGCCTATCAGCGGCTGCGGGAAGAGCCGTTCGAGATGCTGTTGACCGATATCGTGATGCCGGAAATGGACGGCATCGAGCTCGCCCGCCGAGCCTCGGAACTCGACCCCGACATCAAGATCATGTTCATCACTGGCTTTGCCGCGGTCGCCCTGAACTCGGATTCGGACGCCCCCAAGAACGCCAAGGTCCTGTCCAAGCCGGTGCATCTGCGCGAATTGGTCAGCGAAGTGAACAAGATGCTGGCGGCCTGAATCGGCCCCCTTCCGTCCTTGCGCCGGCTCCCCTGAGCCGTTATAGGGACCCCACCCGACACAAGTGGACTTTAGGGCACGTAGCTCAGCGGGAGAGCACTACCTTGACATGGTAGGGGTCACAGGTTCGATCCCTGTCGTGCCCACCACGCTTCGCCTTCGGCTTCGCGTGGCACAGCCTGGAAGATTGCGGCGAAGCGTGTCCGGCGTAGCTCGAAGAGCGAAGACGGACTGGTGCGGCTTGCTCGAAAGCTTCTAGCCCGTTGCAGCGACGCGCAATCCGGCCGCAGTTTCCCGGCCGCTGTCCCGGATGACCCTGCACTCCATCCGGGCTACAATGACATCTCCGACACGAGGCCGCCCATGACCGTGTCCGTCATCGAGCAAGCGAAGATCCAGGCGCAGGTGCTGGTGCCGCTGATCAAGACGTTGCAGGCCGAGCTCGGCGAGGCGCGCGCCAATGCGCTGGTGCGCAAGGCGCTCGGCGATCTCTATCGCGGCTTCGGCGAGGCGTTCTGGAAGGCCAAGAACGAGAGCAATCTCGGCAAGGCCGTGTCGTCGGCCTTCAAAACTTATGCCCGCGACGATGCGCTCGCTTATGACGTGATCGAACAGACGGCGGACGCCTTCGCGTTCGACGTGACGCGCTGCGCCTATGCCGAGTTCTACAAGGCCCTGGGCGAGCCCGAACTCGGCTTCCTGCTGATCTGCACCGCGGACTTTGCGACCGCGGATGGGTTCGGTCCCGACGTCAGGCTCACGCGCACGCAGACCATCATGCAGGGCGCCTCTCATTGCGATTTCCGCTACCGCCGGGATGGAGGCGGATCACAGTGAGAGGAGCGATGCGGACGATCTGTCTCGCCATGGCGATGCTGGCGCTGATGGCGCCGCGCGCCGACGCCGCGATCGTCGACTGGCAAGCCGAGCTCCAGCGCTGCCGCAGCTTGCGCCAGAACGTGGCGCCGCTGCTTCAGGCCGGCGAGGGGATCTCCGCCGTCGGCCGCTCCAGCAGGTCCGTCCGCCGCTGCATCTGGATCCAGCGGATGGCGGTGCGGAAGAAAATTCCCGGCGCGGAGGTGTGGTAGCCTGACCGAGCTCATGGCCCCGGCGTGACGAAGGCCGAGATGATCGTGCCGTCGTTGCCGAGCGCGATGTGCCAGTGCGAGGCTGCGCCACCCTGATGCCAGACGGAATAGACGTCCTGTCCTTGTGCGTTCACACCGAGGAATTCGATCGAGGTGATCGGACCCATTTCGGCAAGGCCCGGCTGCAGGCGCGGCAATTGCTTGCGTGTCGCCTCGGCCAAGTCGGCGCTCATCTCGCCGTAATTGGGCTGGCCCGATGCGACGCTCTCGATCAGACGGCGAAGCGCGGCCGCGGTCCCGGGATTGGCGGACCGGCTGCTCATACGAGACTCGATCGCGCGTTGGAGCTCTTGCGCCGTGCTCGTGTCGATGCGTGGCATGGTGTGATCGTTGCCGTGCTGGCGCAGGATCACGGCGGTAGGCACCCCATCCGGCCCGAGGGTAAACCGTAGCTCGACATCGATCTCCCGCGCGGCGAATTCCGTTTCGCCCACCGCGTAATATTGCGCCGAGCTTTGACCGCTCAGCCGTCCGGACAGATGATCCTGTTCACGCGTCACGGTGAAGACGGCGCTATGGAATTGGTATGTTCCGGCATAACGATCCAGCACCGCCTGCGGCAACTGAGTTTCTTTGGCTCTCGAGCGGAGCTGATCCGCAGCATCGGTCTTGGTGCTTTCCTCGTTGCTGCGGCCCGAGCCGGCCTGCTCCGCAGAACGGATTCGGGCCGCCAGGACATTCCAATCGGCCAGCCCGAATAACCTCGCGATGAGCTCGAGGCTCTCGCTGACGGTGAGGGAGACCGATCGGGCGTTGAGGGATTCTCGGAGCGTCTGCGCCATGGCTTTGGCGTCGCGGAAATCGCGCATACTCTGTTCCTTTGCAACATGAACGGAGAATGTCAGGGCTTGCGTTACTGACCCGTTCGCGTGAGCAAAGGAAGCGGGCGGCGGTCCGATACACTTCACCATACCCCGAAGGGCGCAAGCGGCCGGCGGTATCAACCTTTCGAAATTTTGCTTGAGAGCGCCATGCTTGTCAACCGACGTCGTCGGCGTCTCGACATGGATCACGCATCACTCTTCCGTTGATGCACGACGCGCAGGCTGCAGCAGCAAGTCCTTCAGTCCGGTCGGATAGAGCTTCGGCCCGCCGTCCAGGTCGAGATCGGCAAGGTCGAACCACCGCGCGACGATCTGCTCTCCATTGTCCTCGCGGAAGTCGATGCGCTCCCGGCCGGCGAATGCGCCATCCGGAAACGCGACCTCCGCGATGTACATCACCTCGTGCCCGGTCGATCCCTCGTGCACAAAGATGTTCTCCAGCATCAAGGGCTCACCCACGATGCCGACGTCGACGCCGAGCTCTTCGTTGAATTCCCGCACCAAGGCCGCGCGCCAGCTCTCGCCGAACTCGATCTCGCCGCCGAGCGGGCGCACCCCCTTGATCCGCCCCGCATCGTCGCGCACCTCGGCCGCCAGCAGCCGCCCGCCGCGCCAATGCAGGCCGATCGCGACGACGCGGATACCGGGATGTGGGCGCCAAGTGGTCATGGCGGATCGTTAATCCGTGTCGCATGCTTTCGCAACGAGGGACGAGATCGTGTGCTTGCGATGGCGAGATGAGAGACCCGTCACTCCACCAGATACTTCTTCACCGCCGCTTCGTCCCACGCGATCCCGTTGCCCGGCTCCTCGCTCGGCAGCGCAAAGCCGTCCTTGATCTGCAGCCGCGTTGCCAGCACCGCGTCGGCCCAGTCGACATATTCCAGCCAATGCGCGGTCGGCGTCACGCAGAGCAGATGCGCGCTGACTTCAGAGAACAGGTGCGACGACATCTCGATGCCGGCAGCATGGGCAAGCGAAGCGGCGCGGAGCCAGCCGGTGACGCCGCCAATGCGCTGGACATCAGGCATCACGTAGTCGCAGGCCTCTGCCGAGAGCGCGGCTTGCATGGAAAACGCGCTGTCAAAATTCTCGCCGATCTGGACCGGCGTCTGCAGCGCGTCGGCAATGCGGGCGCAACCGGCATGATCGTCGTGGCGGATCGGCTCCTCGATCCAGCTGAGGCCCTCGTCGTCGAGCATCTCACCGCGGCGGATCGCTTCGGTGACCGTCAGCGCCTGGTTGTAGTCGCACATCAGCGTGACCTCGTCGCCGACGGCCTTGCGCACCGCGCGCACGACGGCGAGATCCTCCCGCGCATCGCGTCGGCCGACGCGGATCTTTGCGGCGTGAAACCCCTCGGCCAGCAGCTTGTGGGCTTCCTCCACCGCGGCGCCTGCCGGCATGATGCCGAGCCCCTTCGAGTTGTAGGCGCGCACTGGCTTCGGCGTGCCGCCGAGCAGGCGGGCGAGCGGCAGGCCGCGCGAGCGCGCCAGCGCGTCCCATGCCGCCATGTCGATGCCGGATTGCGCCAGCCGCTGCAGGCCGGCGAGGCCCAGCAGCGTGAAGCGCTGGCTCAGCTTGCGCTCGATCTCGAACGGCAGCAGCTCGTCGCCGGCGACGAGGTCCGACATTTCCGTGACCATCGCCGCCAGCGGCTTCAAGGCCGAGGGCGTGAGCGAGAACAGATAGGAATGACCCACCGCGCCGTGGTCGGTCTCGCAGTCGATCAGCACCAGCGGTGCCTTGGCGACCGCCCCGGTCGCGGTCTGGAGCGGCAGGTTCATCGGCACGATCACGGGACGTGCCTGGAAGCGCTTGATGCGGACGGTCTCGGTCATGGCTCTCTCCCGGCGGAGCGGATGCAGGTCGGCGCCGATCTTAAGCATCCGTGATCAAACGAAAAGGCGCTTGCTGCGACCACCATATGGGGTTGCGCCGGCCGGCAATTCTTGGCTCTGTGCCGCCGCATGCATTGTCTCGGATTCCGGAAGGATTTGCGACAAAATCGCACAGAACGGAGCCACAGGGTGAAACAAGAGATCTCCGAACAACAGCGCAAGAGTGGCATTCTCACCGGCGCCGTGATCGTCTTCCTCCTGCTCGCCCTGCCGGTCGCGGTGTGGCTGGACCTGACCGAGCTCAGCAAGACGGCGCTGCGCCGGCAGGCGATCGATCTCAACTCGGTGATCACGAGCGTGCGCAGCTACTACGCCTCCAACGTGGTCGGGCGCGTGCTCGCCAACCCCAACGGCAGCACCAAGGTCGTGCACAATTACGAATCGGTGCCCGGCGCGATCCCGATCCCCGCGACGCTGTCGCTGGAGCTCGGCCGGGTGATCGGCGCCCAGCAGGAGAACATCACCTATCGCTTCGTCTCGGACTTCCCGTTCCAGAACCGCGCTCCGCACCAGCTCGACAAGTTCGAGAAGGACGCGCTCGATGCGCTGCGCCGGGATCCCGAGCAGAAGATCGTGGAGACCGAAACCTCGCTGTTCAACGACAAGGTCCGCCTGGTTGCGCCCGTCACGATGGGGCCGGCTTGCGTCAGCTGCCACAACAGCCACCCCGAAAGCCCGAAGAAGGACTGGAAGGTCGGCGACGTCCGCGGCATCCAGGAGGTGATCATCGCCCAGCCGATCGCCGCCAACATTTTCTCGTTCAAGTTCCTGCTGGCCTATTTCGTGATCGCCGCCGGGAGCGGACTGGCGTTCCTGTCATTGCAGCGACGTCAGGCGCGCCGCATCAAGAACATGAACAAGGAGCTCGAATCCGCCAACGACTTCCTGGCCTCGCTGTCGATGAAGATCTCGCGCTACATCCCTCCGCAGGTCTACAAGAGCATCTTCTCGGGCCAGAAGGACGTCACCATCCATACCGAGCGCAAGAAGCTCACCATCTTCTTCTCCGACATCCAGAACTTCACCGCCACCGCCGAGCGGCTGCAGCCGGAGCAGCTGACCCAGCTCCTCAACGAATATTTCACGGAAATGTCGGCGATCGCCCACGAATATGGCGGCACCATCGACAAGTTCATTGGCGATGCCATGCTGATCTTCTTCGGCGACCCCGAGACCAAGGGCGATCGCGCCGATGCACAGGCCTGTCTGCAGATGGCCTGGCGCATGCAGCAGCGCCTTGCCGAGCTCAATGCGAAATGGCGGGCGTCCGGCATCGAGCAGCCGTTCCGCTCGCGCATGGGCATCAACTCGGGCTATTGCAATGTCGGCAATTTCGGGAGCGCCGACCGTATGGACTACACCATCATCGGTGCGGAGGCGAACCTCGCCGCGCGCCTGCAATCGATCGCTGAGCCCGGCGGCATCGTCTTGAGCTACGAGACCTTCGCCCTCGTCAGCGACATCGTCCGCGCGCATGCGCTGCCGGCGATCACGATGAAGGGCATCAGCCGCGAGGTGATCCCCTATTCGGTGGATGCACTGAGCGACAAAGCTGCGGAGAACAGCGGCATCATCACCGAACGCGCGCCGGGCCTCGAGCTCTATCTCGATCCCGCCGTGGTGAAATCAGGCGACGCCGCACGCGTGCGCTCGCTGCTGGAGAACGCGCTGGCCTCGCTCAAGCCGGCGTGAGGGGAGCTTCTTACCCTCCCTGGAAGGGGAGGGTCGATCGCGCGTAGCGCGAGCGGGGTGGGGTGATCTCTCCCCTCGGGCGGTGTCGGATGTGGAGAGACCGTCACCCCACCCCGCTACGCATTCCGCTTCGCTACATGCGTAGCGACCTACGGGCGAGCTACGCTCGTCCCGGACCCCTCCAGGGGAGGGAAAGTGACCTCACCTTGCCGCCCCTTCCGTGAACGCCGTCTCGATCACATCCCCAAACGGCTGCCACGACCGCCCGTCGAACTGCACCAGCCGCATCTGCCTGATCGGCAGGTAGCGGTTGGGCGAGGTGTTCATCCTGATGTTGGGCAATGCGACCGAAGGCTGATAGTCCCTGAGCGAGGCCGCCTGGCGCATGATGTTGTCGCGTGAAAAATCGTCGCCGCATTGCTTCAGCACCTGCGTCAGCGCCTCGGCCGCGGCGTAGCCATAGACGGCCGCACTGTTGTTGGTACTTTCGACCCGATGGTATTTGTCCATGAAGGCGAACCAGTCCTTCATGCCGGGATCGTCCTTCCAGGCGGGATCGCTCGGATCCTTCAAAAAGGCCGCCGAAATCACGCCGGCAGAGTTTTCCAGCCCCGCGGGCGCCATCGCGTTGGCGATCGAGGCGGAGGCATCGTTGACGATGAAGACGGGACGCCAATTCAGGGACGCTGCCAGCTTGATCACCTTGGATGCGGTCGAGGGCACGCCGAGGAAGACGAAGATGTCGGCGCCGGCGCGCTTGAGGATCGAGACGTGCCCGTCGAGATGCTCGTCGGCAAGGTCGAAGGCGATGTCGACCAGGACGTGACGATTGAGATCGCCGAGGCCTTCCTGGATACCCTTGTAGAGCATGCGCCCGAACTGGTCGTTCTGCCAGAGCACGACGATCTTCTTCCTCGGGTAAGAGGCCTGGATGTAGTTGGCATAGATGCGCCCCTCCGACCGGAACGACGGCTGCCAGCCCATGGTCCAGGGATACGCGCTCGGCTGGCTCAGCTCTTCGTCGCCGGAGGCGACGAACAGTTGCGGGATCTTCTTCTCGTTCAGGTACCAGCGCGTGGCGAGATTGCCGGGCGTGCCGAACGAGCCGAACATCAGGTGCACGCCGTCCTTCTCGACCAGCTTGCGCGTCAGCTCGAGCGCGGTCGCCGGATCGGAATTGTCGTCGCGGGTGATGAAGCGGATCTTGCGGCCATTGATGCCGCCGCGCGCGTTGACCATGTCGAAATAGGCCGCTTCCGCCTGGCCGATCGCGCCGAATTCCGAGAGCGGCCCCGAATACGGCATGACATTGCCGATGCGGATTTCCTCATCGCTTGCGGGTTGATCCGCGTGCTGCTGCAGCGACATCGCGCCCAGCGATGCGATGGCAATCACGGAAACGAACAGCATCCTGCCGATGACGCGCATGTTCGATGCCTTGTGGTTGGCCCCAACGAGGTCGGCTCAATCCCCACCAAGGCCGCTTGATCTAGGTCAAGCGTTTGGCAATCGTGTGGCTGTCGCGCTTCGATGAAAGCGGCAGGCGTGCTGCCGCAACGCGTTACGGCAACCCTCGCGCTTCCAGCTGACGCACCAGCAGCAGCGTCGGCTCCGCGAGGCTGTCGCCGGAACCATCGAGGCCGAAGGCGTTCGCGATGCCGTCGCGGCTGCGCAGCAGCGTGCTGCGCGGGCAATGGCCGGCGCCGCACAGCGTCTTCTTCAGCGTCTCGCCTTGCGCCACGAGGCCGGCGGAATCATCCGCGGCCCAGGCCAGCACGATCGGCACGTCGACATTGAGGATGCCGGGGAATACCGAGCGCTTGTCGTACTGGGTGGCGTCACCGCCGAGATAGGCCTTCTCGCTGTCGCTCGCGTCCTTGCCGACGCGGTAGATCCCGGACACCAGCACCACGCCCGCGACGTCGGCGCCGGCGGTCTGCAGCTCGGGATGCGCCAGCATGGTCGCGACGTGGAAGGCGCCGGCGCCGTAGCCGACCGCGACGATCTCGCGGGCATCGCCGTTGAAGAGGTCGATATTGCCATGAACCCAGGACAGCGCCGCGGCCACATCGGTCGCGCCGGCCGGCCAGGTCGCCGCGGGCGCCAGGCGATAATCGACGCGGACCCCGATCATGCCGTTGCGCGCGGCAAAGCACATGGCCTGGTCCTGCATCTGGCGCGACAGCTCCGGCGCTCCGCGGTCGCCGGTGAAGGTATCTCCCGTCACGAACAGCAGCACCGGCCGCGGCGTATCGGCCTTGGTTGCGCTGGTCGCGACATCGAGCACATTGGCTTCGCTCTCGCCATAGCGCAGGCCGCGCGAGAAGGTGACCTGCTCGCATAGCCGTGCGGTGCCGCCTGCGGTGGTGTCGGAATCGGTGAGGCCCGCCTGCACGAGATCGGAGGGCGACGGGAGCCGCCCCGGCACGGGTCCGTGCGCGGAGGCCGCGGTCATGGTCAGAAACAGGAAAAATGTCAGATAATTCTTCATGGATGTGGCGGCCTTGCGGGGCTCCATATCGGCTCGCTGATCTGGCCCGTCTTTTCAATTCATCTCATTAGTCAGCCGGCCTTGAGGCGAATTCGCGGCACCTTGGATGCGCAGCCGCCGTTTATCCCGATCCGTCAGGCCGTTGTCCAGCGCCGCCGAGGCTCGCGCCTGAAACGGCTTTCTACTGTGCATGGGGTTGTTTTCGCACCTTTTGTTTTGGCCTGGTCCGTCAGGCCCGCTCATCGTCCGGAAGGTGATGGAATAGCGCCGCGCCGCGACCGGGGGGATGCTGTGCTCCCACTGCGACCGGGCCTCGCCGTCCATCATGTAGAGCGAGCGCGGCAGGGCGGTGAGCGTATGGCGCTCCCACTTGGCGCCGTTCCGGCGGCGGAAACGGAAAGCGCACGGCGAGCCCAGCGACAGGCCGAGCACCTTGTCGAAATGCGGCTTGTCGCGATGCCAGCCGATGCCGACGCCGACCTCGTATTCGGTGCACAGTACCTGCCGGACGCCGGCCTCCGGCAGCCCGGCCCAGGCCTCGACCTGGCGCGCGACCGGCCGCACCCAGTCCGGGATCGGATCGGCCTCGGCGAGACGCTGCAGCGTGTAGTCGTAGCGATAGCCGAACGACGCCACCCGGCGGTTGCCCTCGAACGCGCCGAACTGAAAGCGCTGGAGCGGCAATGCTGCGATGCGGCCGATCAGATCCTGCTCGGCGGCATGATCGATAAAATCGTCCGTGTAGTGAAGGCCGGTCGGGCCTTCCTGCGGGTCGGCGAACAAACTTAGCTGCGTCATGCCTCGCATTTCCGTGATGGAACCTGTTGGCGTCTGATGCGACTTATCTATGACGCGGGAAGAAACGTGCGAGGCTGTCATGGCAGAGAAGCATACCGCCGATCCGGTTGAGATCATGCGGGCGACCGGTCATCCTGAGTTGGAATACGCCGCCGGCTGGACTATCGCCGGTCTCGCCACCATCGGCACCATCGTCGCCGTCTGGGTCTTTGCGATCTAGGCAACCGGAAACTGGAGCTCGAAGGCTGCGCCCTCGTCGGTCGGCTTAAGCCTGATCGAGCCGCCATGGCTCGCCATCACCGCGCGCGCGATCGCCAGCCCCATCCCGGTGCCGCCCTGGTCGCGGCGGGTGGTGAAGAACGCATCGAAGATCCTGTCGCGGTTCGGCGCCGAGATCGGCTCGCCGTCATTGCTGACCGTCACAAGCACGGTCGTCCGTGCGTCGACCGCCTCCAGCCTGATCGTGCCGGCCTTGTGCCGCACCGCATTGTCGGCGATGTGCGACAGCACGATCAGCGCCTTCTCCGAGGACATTCCGATCGCCCGGTCGAGGCTGCCGCTGGCCTCGATCGCGCTTGCCGGAAACCGGCTTCTGAGATCGGCGATCACGGGTGCCAGCTCGGTGCGCTCGTTCTGCGGCAGGCTCTCGGCGCGGGCGAGCTCCCGCAGCCGCTGCGCCATCGCCTCCAGCCGCTGGGTATCCGACAGGATGTTGGCGATGAAGGTGTTCTGCTCGGCCGGCGTCAGGCCCTCGGCCTTGCCTTGCACCGAATCCTGCAACAGCTCGGCTGCGCCCTTGATCGAGGTCAGCGGCGATTTCAGCTCGTGGGTGAGATGGGCCGAAAAGGTCGCGATATAGTCGGAGCGCCGCGCCAGCTGCTCGGCCATGCCGAGAAAGCTGTGCGAGAGCTGGGCGAACTCGCGCGTGCCGTAATGCTTCAGCGGCTGGAACGCCTCGCGGTCGCCGCGGCCGATTCGGGCGGCGCGGTCGATCAGCTCGCGCATCGGCAGGGTGATGGTGCGTGAGAACACGAGGCCGATCGCGATGGTGCCAAGGATGACGGCAAGGCCGGCCAGCACGAATTTGGCGCGCTCCTGATAGAGATGGTCGAAAATGTTGCTCGGCGTCCGCGTCGTGTAGATCACCCCGGCAACGCGGTTGTTGACGATGACGGGCATCGCCGAGAACACGTGCACGCCGAGGCCGCGGCTGAAGGAATAGATCGGCGGCGGCGGCTTGTCCGGCACGCGGTTGCGTAAAGTCGCGCGGTATTGCCCGTGCAGGGCGTCCGCGACTTCCTCGATATGGGCGAGCGACTGCCCGACCTCCTGCCGCCCGGCAATCACGACGCCTTGCGGATCGAGGATGCGAAAGCCGGCCAGCGTCACCTTCTGGGTCTCGCGGATGATCGGCGTCAGCCTGGCGCCGATCTCGACATAGGCTGGCTGCGGTGCTTGCGGCGCGGGCAACGCGTCGGGTCGCCGCCGCAGGAGATCGTTCGCGGTGAGGTCGAGCGCGGGGCGGATCGGCGTGACCTGGTCACCGGGATCGGGCAGCACGCCCGGCGGCACCTCGGCGCCGAGCACGAGGCCGCTGTCGAGCCGGGCCGTCACCTGCTGCGCATAGATCGTCGCCAGCACGCGGCTCTGTGCGATCAGCTCGGCCTGGGTCTGGCGGATCAGCTGGTTGTCGTAGAGACGGAAGAAGAATAGGCCGACCAGTGGCAATATGCCGACCGTCGCCAGCACCGTGAAGATCACGAGGGTGAGCGACGGCCGCCATTTGTCGGGCGCGGCGCTCATGCCTCTTTCTCGCAGCGGCCGAGCTTGAAGCCGACGCCGTGGATGGTCTCGATCACGTTGTCGCAGGAAAGCGCCGCCAGCTTGGCGCGGATGTTGCGGATATGGCTGTCGATGGTGCGGTCGGAAACCTGGATGTTGAGCTGGTAGGCGGCCCGCATCAGCTGCTCGCGGTTGAATACCGACGTCGGCCGGGTCAGGAATGCGCGCAGGATGCCGAACTCGATCGCGGTCAGCTTCAGCGGCGTGCCGGCAAAGGACGCGACATGCTGTTCGGGATCGATCAGCAGCCCGCCTTGCGTCAGCGCGGTGGGCCCGGCCTTGGCCTCGCCGTTGCGCGGGCTGAGGCGGCGCAGGATGACATTGACCCGCGCCACCAGCTCGCGCGGGCTGAACGGCTTCGTGACGTAGTCGTCGCCGCCGATCTCGAGGCCCAGGATACGGTCGATCTCCTCGTCGCGCGCCGACAGGAACAGGATCGGCACGTCGGAGCCTTTGCGAATCTCGCGGCAGACGTCGAGGCCGTCGAACTCGGGCATGCCGATGTCCAGCACGATGAGATCGGGCCTGTCGGCGGCAAAGCGGAGAAGCGCCTCCTTGCCGTCGCGGGCCTCGACCACGTCCATGCCGGCCTTCTTCAGGGCGACGCGGATGACCTCGCGGATGTGGCCTTCGTCGTCGACGATGAGAATGCGATGCGCCAAGAAACTCTCCGTGTCCTCGTCAACTCGCCGGCTGGCTGCCGGCCTGAGCTTTCGCCTCGGCGTCCAGCCTGCGCTGGAGTCGCCAGTTGCGAAAGCCCCAGCTTCGCCAGGCCAGGTCCTGACGCTGCTGTTCTACAAGGCGGTCGCGGCGTGACACAAGGCAGCCCTCTTTGACGGCGGGCCGTAGCGCGATCGCCTTGTCGATGGCTGGCACCGCCTGCGGCCCGAGCGTCAGGAGATAGTCGATGTCGATCTGCACGCCTTTTCCCGAAACTTCCCGGCTGTGGACGACATTGTAGTCGGCGATGAAGGCGTCGAAGTTCACGAGCGAGCAGCCATAGAGCACGATCGCCAATGCGGCGAGATTGGCGCCGATCAGCCATTGATTGGACCTGTCGAGCACGATGCGCGCGACGATCAGGATCAGGCCGAGCGCTACCAGTCCCATCCAGACGAACGCTGCAATCCGCCAATAGGTCAGCATGTAGATGTCGACATAGAGATCGAGCCGGCGGATGGAGGAGACGACCAGCAGCACGTTCTGTCCGACCCAGAGATAGACCAGCGGCCGGATCACCTTCGATTTCTCGGCCGGCCCGCCCGGACGCATCGCCACCAGCACGAAGGCAGCGGCGAGGAGGGCCGTCGCGATCAGCGGATAGGCGCCGCGATGGGAGTAGGTCGCATAAGTCATGTTGTCGGGCAGCGCCACGTGACCCCAGAGATAGATGCCGTCGAGAATGGACTGCGCCGCGAACAGCAGGTTGAACAGGATCAGCGAGCGCAGGATGGTGGAGGGGCCGAGAAATTCCGCCGAGACCATGGGCGGCAGCGGCGGTGGCACGGGGCCCTCGGCCACGGCGGCGGCGACGACCGCCCTGCGCCGCCAGCGCACATGGATGAACGGCCAAACCAGAGCCAGCATCAAGGTCCAGAACAGGACGCGCCACATATTGACATGGTTGAAGATGACCTTGGGATTGAGCAGGGACACCCATTGCTCGATCACCGGATTGGCGGCGGCGAACAATGCGATGAAGACGGTGCTGAGCGCCGCGGGCATCAGCCAGAGCGCGATGCCGCGGGTGAAGGCCGACATGTTGAAGGCTTGGGGCGCATCGAGGAAGAACCTGAAGGGACCGAGCAGGAGGAAATTGCACAGCGCGCGGGCGCGGTCGGTGAGCCCGGTCGTATCGGGATTGGTTGCAAGCAACAGCGCAATCGTCAGCGACGCGACGAGGATCAGGAACGATAGCGTGTTGAGCTCTTCCATGGCCGGCACAAGGCCGAGCACGAGGATCGCGCCGCTGATCGCCGCGCGCCGCCAGTCCACGGCCGCGTGATTGAACAGCACCGACACGCAGGCGGTCGCGATCGCAAACAGCGTCAGCGACAGCCCGATCCGCTGACCGTAGAACAGCCAGTCGGCGAGCCCGGCCAGCAGCAGCGCCATTGCAAGCTTGGCCGACAGTGCAGAAGGCCTGATCGGTTGGATATCCGTCGTCGAAGCCAGGCTCGTCATGTCCAGAAAGTCTCCGTGAATGGTGGCATCACGAATTCTGAACGGCACTTGTGCAGACGGCGGGATCATCGTCTGCACGGCTTCAGGAGTTTCTTGCAGTTTTCGTGCAGGCGCGCTTTTGCCTCTCGCGCAGCGCGATTCGCCTTGTTAGGTGCGAAACATTCATCGCCCATCGCACCTGGTGCATCATGCAATTGCTCAACCGCATCGGTCTCGCCCTGCTCTGGCTCGCCGCGCCGCTCGCTGCATTTGTCGCCGCGAACAAGAACGATCCCTATCTGCTCGTGCTGCGTGGCGCCGGAAACATCTCCCTTGTCGTCGCAAGCATCGCAATCGTCGCTCTTCTGCTGCGCGGAGGTCACTGGCGCACCTTCGCCGGCAAGGCGCTCGTCGTGCTCTGGTGCGTGCCGCCTGTCTTGATGTCCGCCGCGCATCTGAAGTTCGAGCTGCGCAAGCATGACGTTCTCGGCGCCGGCGCCGCCGAGGCGCGGCAGCTCGGGCCGCACTTCATGGTCGGCTATTCCTCCTTTCCCGAGGTTGCACGTCTTGCCAAGCAGGGCCTGATCGGCGGCGTCTATGTCACCCGGCACAACATCCGCGGCCGTGCCATCGAGACGCTGCGGGCCGAGATCGCGGCGCTGCAGGATCTCAGGCGCGCAGCCGGCCTGCCGCCGCTGATCGTCGCCGCCGATCAGGAGGGCGGCATCGTCGGGCATCTTGCGCCGCCGCTGACGAAAGTGCCGGCGCTGGCGACGCTCACGGGACTGGCTTCCGATGAGCAGCAGGCCAAGGCCGAGGAGTTCGGCCGCATTCACGGCCGCGAGCTCGCCGAAGTCGGCGTCAACCTCAATCTCGCGCCGGTGCTCGACCTCAAGCCGCCGGCGCGGCGCAACCGTCTCGATTTCCACACGCTGATCGGCCAGCGCGCGATTGCGAGCGATCCCGCCGTCGTCAGCACCATCGCGAGCGCCTATGTGCGCGGGCTGGAAGAGACGGGCGTCGGCGCCACGCTCAAGCATTTTCCCGGCATTGGCCGCGTGCGCGCCGACACGCATCACTTCAGCGCCAATCTCGACACGCCGGTGAAGGAGCTGGAGGCAACCGACTGGCTCCCGTTCCGCGAGGTGCTGTCGCATTCGCGCAGCGCCCTCATGGTCGGCCACGTCACGCTCACAGCCGTCGATCCCGATCGCGCCGCCTCGCATTCGAAGCGCGTCGTCGATGGGATCATTCGTGGGACGTGGGGTTACCAGGGCGTGGTGATGACCGACGATCTCATCATGGGCGCGATCTACCAGAACGACGTCTGCAAGGCCGTGGTCGAGGCGATCAATGCCGGCGTCGATCTGCTGCTGGTCGCCTATGACGGAGCGCAGTTCTACCGTGTCTTTGCCTGCGCCCTGGAAGGATCGCGACGGGGCAGGCTCGACGCGGCGATGCTGCATGCGAGCACCGCGCGCCTGGAGCGCGGCTTTTCGACCATGCAGGCACGAGCTGCCTCACGCGCCATCAGCGTCGCCCGGCAGAACTAGCCCTTCGCGAACTGGCGGTAGTCCGGTTCACGGTGAAACCAGAATTCGTAGCCGGAGATGCCCTTTTGCATGGCAACGTCGTGGATCGGCTGGTTGAGCGGAACCACGGGGACGTCGCGCATACAGAGCGCGATGAAATCCTTCACCGTCCTGTCGTATTCGGCGGCATCGGTGGTGAAGCGCGCCTTGTCGATCAGGGCGTCCATCTCCTTGTTCTTGTATGAGGAGATGTTGAAGATCGAGTTGTTGCCGTGGAAATTCCAGTAGAAGTAATATTCGGGATAATCGAGCCAGCCGCTGAAGCGGTTGAGCGCGAGCGGCAGCTCCTTCTTGTTCAGCGTCGTGCGCCAGTTCGCGCCGGGAATCTTTTCGATTGCCGCCTTGATGCCGATCTTGGCGAGATTCTCCTGGATCAGGATCGCGGTCGGCTCGCCGACGGTGGCGGTGCCGGCGTCCAGCGACAGCATCGTCTCCAGGCCGGATTCGAAACCCGCTTCCTTCAGCAGAGCCTTGGCCTTGTCGAGATCGGTGACGTAAGGAAACGGTTGCGGCCACACCGGCTTTGAGACTTCGGCGGTGCCGCCATACATGGGAACGGCGCGGCCGAAGAAGGCGCTGGTCTGAATCTGCTCGTACGGCATGGCCCAGGCGATGGCCTGGCGCAGCTTGACATTGTCGAACGGCGGCTTGGCGGTGTTCAGCGCGACGTACCACAGCGCGTTCGGGATCGGCACGCCCGAGACCTTGACCTTGCCCTCCTTGATGATCTGCTCGAAATCGCGCGGGGCAAAGCCGCTGGAAATATCCGCATCGCCCCGCTCCAGCATGGCACGCCGCGTGCCGGCGGAGGGAACGTCGCGGGCAATCACGCGCTTGACCTTCGGCAGCGGCCCGCTCTTCCAGTCGTCGAAGCGCGTCAGCACGGTCTCGCTGCCCGGCTTCCAGCTCTCGATCTTGTAGGCGCCGCCGCCGGCCTCGTTGTTCCTAAGCCAGGCCAGCGCCCACGGATCTTCCGGCGTCGCGTTCTTCCTGGCG
Source organism: Bradyrhizobium sp. NBAIM08 (assembly GCF_020193935.1). Taxonomy (NCBI): domain Bacteria; kingdom Pseudomonadati; phylum Pseudomonadota; class Alphaproteobacteria; order Hyphomicrobiales; family Nitrobacteraceae; genus Bradyrhizobium; species Bradyrhizobium sp. NBAIM08. The sequence goes on from NZ_JADYVR010000007.1 coordinate 255,462, forward strand.
AGCTCGGAATTGATGATGAAAGGCACGACGACGGCCACGTTGAACAGCAGCATCTTGTCTTTGCGGACATAGTCGATACGGAAAGTGTGGTCGTCGACCACCACGAACTGCTCCGGCTTTTCCAGCGATCCCGCCGACATCTGGAAGGTCGGAAACCCGCCGACCTTCACGGCGCGGTCAAACGACCATTTGACGTCCTTGGCGGTCACAGGCGTGCCGTCGTGGAATCTTGCATCCTTGCGAAGCTTGAAGGTGCAGGACATGCCGTCGGCGGCGACCTCCCAGCTCTCGGCGAGCTCGGGCGCGAGCTTCTCGCGGTCATACGACAACGTGCCGTCCGGCAGTGTCTTGGAGGGGTAGGTGAGCAGGCGGTCGTAACAGTTCCAGGACAGGCCGTTCACGGTCTGGTTGGAGCCGACGCCCTGCATGTCCAGCGAATTCGGCCCCAGCTCCTGCACCACCAGCAACGTCTCGCTGCGTCCCTGCGCCCAGGCAAGACGCGGCGCAAAGGCTGCCGTACCGGCGACACCGAGGCCGCCGAGCATGACGCTGCGGCGGTTCAAATCGAGGGGTGAAACGCTCAAGGGTGCCTCCTGTCCGGAATTGTCCGGCATCGAGAGGCAAGCTGTATGCCAGAGCCAGGAAGCCCCAAGCCGCCCCGCGACAAGGCGAGGCGGCTTGGATCGATAGGTGTTGCGCGTCGGCGCGGACTACTCGGCCTGCTCCAGCGCGGCGGGCATCTTCGCCACCGACATCAGCGATCGCGCGACCTGGTTGAGCAGGAGATCGGCATTCTCTTCCTCGGCGAGAGATTTGGAGAGCAGGGCGACGATCGCGCTGTGGCGCAGCTGCTGCGCCAGGTTGCGCGCGGTGGTGTAGCCGGACATCTCGTAATGCTCGACGCGTTGCGCCGCAGAGATCAGCGCGAGGTCGGCGGCTGCATCCTCCTTCTCTTGGCTTTCCTTCATGACCTCCTGGCCTTCCTCGATCAGGCCCATCATGCCCTTGCAAGGCTTGGCGCGAGCGTTCTCGCCGAGCAGCTCGAAGCACTCGTTGATGCGCTCGACCTGATTTTCGGTCTCGGCCAGATGCTGCTCGAACAGCTCCCGCAACTGATCGAAGCGGGCGGACTGCGCCATCTTGGGAAGCGCCTTCGTCAGCTGCTTCTCGGCATGGAGGATGTCACGCAGCTCATGGAGCAGCAGATCGGTCAGGCCGGCCTCGTCGACAGGCGGCGAGCTCTCCGTGACGATCGGTGTGGCAGCGCCCGGATCGGCGGATTGCAGCGCAGGCGATTCCGTGAACACCCAGTCCTCGCCCTCGTTCCACGGGCCGCGGGTGTCGATTTCGCCATGGTCGCCGCTGCCGGTGGAATCGTTGAAGTACTGGTTCACGAGGCCGGGCGTCGGCGCAATCCGGCCGATGCTGAAGGCCGGCTTCGACAGGCTCTCGAGTGCGCGCGCGAACGCCTTCATATGCGTGATCTCGCGCGTCATCAGGAATTGCAGCGCGTCCTTGCTGCCGGCATCGTCGCAAAAATTGATCAGGCGCTCGTAGACGATCTTGGCACGCGCTTCTGCCGCGATGTTGCTGCGGAGATCGACGTCGAGCTCGCCCGTGATCTTGAGATAATCGGCGGTCCAGGGATTGCCTTGCGAGTTGAACAGATTGACGCCGCCTCCGCCGGCAATCGCGATCAGCGGATCGGCCTCCGCCGCCTGGCGGTCGTTCCGCGAGGGCGCAAGATGCATCCGGGCGAGGCAACCGACGACCTCGAGATGGCTGAGCTCTTCGGTGCCGATATCCATCAAGAGGTCCTTGCGGTCGGGATCCTCGCAATTCAGTCCCTGAATCGAATATTGCATCGCAGCCGCAAGTTCGCCGTTGGCGCCGCCGAACTGCTCGAGGAGCATATTGCCGAAGCGCGGATCGGGTTCGTCGACGCGCACGGTGAACATCAGCTTCTTGACGTGGTGATACATGGGGAGACTCGCGTGCTGGAGAGAAACTACGCGACAACGAGGCCTCCAGCCGTTCGTTCCTAAGTCTCTCCAGGATCGAGGCTGTCGTTGCCCCGGACCTCTGCCAGGGAGCGCGATGGCTTACGGCGTCACCGCACTGCGCGCGACGGCGCGCGGGGCCGTCAGTTCCTTCCAGGTCGAATTTGCCACATGCACCGGCGAGAAGGCGGGACGTTCGACGTATTGTCCATCGCCGGCCTCGGCGCGCAGGTCGCCATCCTTCCAGACGATACGGCCGCGCGACAGCGTCGCGGCCGCACCGCCGGTGCAGGCAAAACCCTCGAACACGTTGTAATCGATCCGGCTCATCTGCCGCTTGGCGCTGATGGTCTTGCTCGCCTTGGGATCCCACACCACGATATCGGCATCCGAGCCGACGGCGACCGCGCCCTTGCGCGGATAGATGTTGAGGATGCGGGCGATGTTCGCCGAGGTCACCGCGACGAATTCCTCTTTGGTCAGCCGCCCCGTGGCGACGCCCGCGGTCCAGAGCAGCGCCAGGCGATCTTCGAGGCCGCCGGTGCCGTTCGGGATCTTCCTGAAATCGCCGCGCCCGAACCGCTTCTGCTCGGTGGTGAAGGCGCAATGATCGGTCGCAACCACCTGGAGCGAGCCGGCTTGCAGGCCGGCCCAGAGGCTGTCCTGATGCTGTTTGTCGCGGAACGGCGGCGACATCACGCGCTGTGCGGCATGATCCCAGTCCTTGTTCTGATATTCACGCTCATCCAGCAGCAGATGCTGGATCAGCGGCTCGCCATAGACGCGCTTGCCGGCGGCGCGTGCCCGCGCGATGGCCTCATGCGCCTCGCGGCAGCTGGTGTGGACGATATAGACCGGCGTGCCCGTCATGTCCGCGATCATGATGGCGCGGTTGGTGGCTTCGCCCTCGACCTCCGGCGGCCGTGAATAGGCGTGGCCTTCCGGGCCGGTGACGCCGCGCGCAATCAGCGCGTCCTGCATCAGGGCGACGACGTCGCCGTTCTCGGCATGGACGACAGGCATGGCGCCGAGATGGGCGCAACGCGCGAACGAGTTGTAGAGCTCGTCGTCGTTCACCATCAGCGCGCCCTTGTAGGCCATGAAATGCTTGAAGGTGTTGATGCCGTAGGTTTTGACCACAATCTCCATCTCGTCATGGATCTGCTTCGACCATGACGTCACCGCCATGTGGAAGCCGTAGTCGCTGGCCGCCTTCTCGGATTTGTGCCGCCACTCCTGATACGCCGCGAGCATGGATTGGCCGGGATCGGGCAGGCAGAAATCCACCACCATCGTGGTGCCGCCGCTCAGCGCCGCCTTGGTTCCGGATTCGAAATCGTCGGCGGTGACGGTGCCCATGAACGGCATTTCGAGATGGGTGTGCGGATCGATCCCGCCCGGGATGACGTAGGCGCCGCCTGCATCGATGACCTCGCTACCTGTCGGCGCATCGAGCGCTGCGCCGATCGCGACGATGGTCTCGCCGTCGATCAGCACGTCCGCGCGGCGCGAATGATCGTGATTGACGACGGTGCCGCCGCGGATGAGGAGGGGCATGAGGTGCTCCGAGAGGTGAGGGACGGCTCGAAGGCTAAGCGCGCGACTGGCGATGCGACAGGTGAAATTTTAGTCAGCCGCCGCCGCTCCTTTCACGTCGTGCGCGATCAGCCCGTCGATCATCGCGCGCACGAGGCCCGTGATCTCCTTGCGCAGCGCCGGCAGCGGCACGGCCACCAGCTTCTGCTCCAGCCCGAGCGCCACCATGCCATGCACGGCCGAGAACAGGCTGCGTGCGGTGATGCCGAGTTCCTCCGGGCTGCGCCCAGGAAACAGTGCGGCCAGCGGCTGGTAGATATGACGGAACAGCTGCATCTGGTCGTGCACGGACCAATCCGGCACCAGCTTGCCCGTCTCCATCCGGTGCTCGAACAGCGCGCGCCAGAGCTGGAGGTTTTCGGCGGCGAAATCGCAATAGGCGAGGGCGATGCGGACCAGGGATTCCCGTGGCGATGGCTCGCCGGCATTTGTTGCGAGAGTCAGCGTCTCGTCGAGCCGGAGCAGCGTGCGCGAGCCGACCCGCAGGATCAGTTCGTCGACATCAGCCACGAGATTGTAGACCGCGCCACTGGCGCAGCCGATCTCGCGGGCCAAATCGCGGGTCTTGAGACCCGCCAGCCCCCGCTCGGCGATCATCTGTTCGGCCGCCTGGATCAGGGCCGCACGCAATTTCTCTCGCCGTTCCAGGGCCTTAGTCATTCTTAACCAAATTCTTGAGCGTCGCTCAAAATAATATTGAACGATGTTCAAGGTTCCTGCTACAAACTCTGTGAGCAACGCTCATAGATAGGGAGCAACCAATGTTCAAGACCGTCGTGACCCTCTTCCGCGGCAGCGTCGCCGCTGCGGGCGAGGAACTGGAAGATCGCACCGCCCTTCTGATCCTGGATCAGCAGATGCGCGATGCAGCCGCAGCCGTCGAGCGCAGCAAGCGCACGCTGGCGCTGGCAATCGCGCAGGACCAGCAGGAAGGCCGCAAGCTCGAGGCCACGAATGCGCGTATCGCCGATCTCGAGACCCGTGCCGTTGCGGCGCTGGATGGCGGCCGCGAGGACCTCGCCAAGGAGGCCGCCGAAGCCATTGCGGCGCTGGAGGCCGATCGCGATGCGGCCATGACGGCGCGCGCGCTGTTCGCGACCGAGATCATCAGGCTGAAGCGCCACGTCGCCAACGCGCAGGCCCGCATCACCGAGCTCGATCGCGGTCGCCGGATCGCCCGCGCCTCGGAAGCGGTGCGCTCGCTTCGCCGCAGCGGCATCGAGGCCGCGCGCCCCTATGAATCGACATTGCCGGAGGCGGAGGGGACGCTGAGGCGTCTGCGCGAGCGGCAGATGGAGGCTCAGGCGGCCGACGATGCCCTGGTCGAGCTCGACGCGGCCACCGGCCCGCTCGCCACCGCCGAACGACTCGCCGAGCAGGGCTTCGGCCCGCGGCTCAAGACGACCGCCGACGATGTGCTGGCGCGCTTGAAGTCCAGGCGCATGCCGGCGGCCTGATCTCAAGTTCCAATCCGAACGCAATCATCATTCCAATCGACAGGAGACCATCATGAACCAGAATGGCCAGCCCCACAGCGGCGCCTGGGTGAGCTTCACCTACGCGTCCTTCGCAGCTTCCGCCTTCCTCGTCGCCATCGGCATCTTCTTCCTGCCGATCGACCTCTGGATGAAGGGTTATCTCACCATGGGCATCGTGATGATGATCCAGACCTGCGTCACCCTGACCAAGACCGTGCGCGACAATCATGAGAGCAGCCGCCTCGTGAACCGCATCGAGGATGCCAAGGCCGAGCGGCTGCTGATGGAGGTCTCGAAGGCGGCGTAAGGCGAACGGTCGCAGCGCGCGCTCTGGGGCGACAGGGGCGCGCGCGGCAGGCAGGGTGCATTGTGCTTCGCGTGCAGGTGCGATATGGCTCTCGCGCTTTCCAGAGGCGGAGACGAGCTTTGTCGAAACAATCCCTGCGCGAGGAGGCCGAGCGCCTGATCCGCGAATCGATGGAAAAGAAGACCATCGTGGTCAAGCAGGGCACGACCCGCATCGAGGCTGTCTGCGGCAAGTGCGGAGCGCCGAACCGGGTGCAGGCGGAGAAGGGCCAGACCCGCGTCAAGTTCGCCTGCAAGAACTGCGGGCATAAGCAAGAGACGTTGTAGGCGTCTTCACCTCATCCGGGTCGCCCCCGGCGATGCGCAGCATCGTCCGGCGCGATCCGGCTAGAGGCCCTACGGCCTCTCCCTCACATCACCTGATGCACGTCGATCACGACGCGATCCGCATGGCGCGCCGCTGACGCCACGAAGATGTGCTCCATCAGCCAGCGGTACGTCTCGTGCCCGGTCTCGAACTTCGGCACGGTGCGGAAATAGATCAGCTTCGGATCGACCGGCTCGCCGCGCTTGAGCTTGTGCAACAGCTCGACCGGGCCGAAGCGCATACCCTTGTTCTCGACGTAGACGGTCGCACCGTCGTCGGTCTCGAAGGCGTATTTCGCTTCGAGATCGATCAACTCGTTGGGCCGGATGGTCTGGAAGTCGGCGCCGAAGGGGAGCACCTTTCCGCTGACCGCGCCCGTCACCTCGCCGCCGATGATCGGAATGATGCGGCGGACGCCGATCCCGGTCTCGCCCGCGGTCACGACGTCGCCGATCCGCGCGGTGATGGTGAAAACGTATCTTGTTTCGAGGGTCGGGGTGGTCATGTCTGCCTCCAATTATCGACGAGCCTTCCCTTCTCCCCTTGTGGGAGAAGGTGGCGCGAAGCGCCGGATGAGGGGTCTATCTCCACACGCGTGCTCGCGGAGAGAGACCCCTCACCCGTCTCGCCGCTATCGCGGCGAGCCACCCTCTCCCACAAGGGGAGAGGGGAAGCAGCCACGCCGTGCGGCATTCAATCTTGTCACCTCTAATGCGCCATCATTCGCGTCGGTAGCCAGGTCGCCAGCAGCGGCAAGGCGATCAGGATCACGAGGCGCACGAGGTCCGTTGCCACGAACGGGCTTACGCCCTTGAAGATGGTGGAGAAGGAGACGTCCTTCACCACGCTTTTTATGACGAAGACGTTCATGCCCACGGGCGGAGTGATCAGGCCGAGCTCGACGGTCACGACGATGATGATGCCGAACCAGATCGGATCGAACCCCAGATGCATGATCACCGGGAAGATGATCGGCACGGTCAGGATGATCATCGCCATGGCATCCATCAGGCAGCCGAGCACGAGATACATCACCATGATCAGCGCCAGCACGCCGTAGGGGCCGAGGCCGAGCCCGGTGAGGAATTCCGTCACCTTCTGCGGCGTCTGCGTCACCGTGAGGAAATAGCCGAAGATCAGCGCGCCGATCAGCACGGTGAACACCGCAGCCGCGGTGCGCGTCGCCTGCAGCAGCGAGGCCAGCACCTTCTCGCGGTCGAGCCGGCCGGTCAGCACGCCGATGATGAAGGCCCCGGTCGCGCCGACGCCGCCGGCCTCGGTCGGCGTGAAGCGCGGCAGGAAGGGCAGGCCGTAGAGGCCGCCGATGACGAAGATGAACAGCAGCACCGGTGCCCAGATCTCCTTCAATCCGGCAAAGCGCTCGCGCCACGGCGTCACCTTGCCCTTGGGCAGGAACTCGGGGCGGAAATAGCCGATCAGGGAGATCGTGATCATGTACATGGTCATCGCGAGCAGGCCCGGGATGATGCCGGCGATGAACAGCTTGCCGATGTCCTGCTCGGTGATGATGCCGTAGACCGCAAGAACAGTGGATGGCGGCAGCATCGCGCCCAGCGTGCCGCCGGCCGCGATCACGCCGGTGGCGAAGGATTGCGGATAGCCGAAGCGCCGCATCTCGGGATAGGCGACGGCGGAGAAGGTCGCCGCGGTCGCGACCGAGGACCCGCAGATCGCGGCAAAGCCGCCGCAGGCGCCAACGGTGGCAATGCCGAGTCCGCCGCGCAAATGTCCGACAAAGCCGTTGGCGGCGCGGAATAGCTCGCGGCTCATGCCGGAATTGCTGACGAAGGAGCCCATCAGCAGGAACATCGGGATGACGCCGAAGGTGTAGTCGGTCACGGTGCGCATGGTGACCTGACCGACCATCTTCAGGGCCGGTGTCGAGCCCACGAGATAGCTGAAGCCGCACACGCCGACGAGGCCCATGGCCATGCCGACCGGCACGCGCAGCAGCATCAGGGCGAACAGGGCGACGAAGCCGATGACGGCGACGGCGTCGGTACTCATGGTTACTCCGTCACCTTGATCTTGGGTTCATGCATGTCTTCGGGGTGGAAGATCAGCCGGTACGTGCGGATCGCGATCAGCAGCACGGCGCAGACGTCGCCGATCCACGCGACGAGGAAGAACGGCCATGTCGGCATGTGCAGGTCGAAGGTCTGAACGTTGTCGTTGTAGGTCAGCCGGACCTTGTCGAACAGCGTCCAGGTCTGCACGGTGACGACGAACAGCAGCACCAGGGTCGCGAACACGTCGATCCAGCGCTGATGGCGCGGCCCGACATTGCCCCAGACCAGGTCGACCGTGATGTGGGTGCCGCGATAGGAGGTTGCCGCGATGCCCCAGAAGATGAGGATGCCGAGCAGCATTCGGCCGATGTCGAAGCTGTCGGGGATCGAATAGTTCAGCGTGTTGCGCAAGAGCACCGACAGGAAGATGTCGAGCGCGACGATGCCGACGAAGCCGGCCGCGATCCATTCGATCGAGTCGATCACGCGATCCATCCAGGAGCGCTTCATGGGTGTTTCCTAAGCACTGCTATTCTCATTCTCGGCTCTGGCGGCGGCACTTCGCCTCTCCCCGCTTGCGGGGAGAGGCCGACACGCGAAGCGTGGCGGGTGAGGGGGACTATCCACGCGTCCGATTGTCACCGTCCCTGCGGAGACTCCCCCTCACCCCAACCCTCTCCCCGCAAGCGGGGAGAGGGGGAAGAGACACGGTGCGCTCCTCAGCTGCTCTCAGCTTGCAAGGCAACGGCGGCAGGACCAATCCCGCCGCCGCGTTTCCTTCGCCACCGCGTCACTCCGCCAGCGCGTTGTATTTCTTCAGCGAGGCCTTGAGATCCGCGAGCGCGGCGTCGGGATCGGCACCGGCCTTCTTGGCGCCGTCGCCCCAGGTCTTGACCAGCGGCTCGGCGGCCTTCTTCCAAGCCGCGGTCTGCTCGGGCGTCAGCTTGTAGACCTCATGGCTGGATTCCGCCTTCACCTTGGCGATGCCGGCGTCCTCGAACTTGCCCCAATGCTCGCCGACCGCGCCTGCCATCTCGACCGTGCAGTTCTTGTCGATCGCGGCCTTCTGCTTGTCGGACATCGCATTGTACTTGTCCTTGTTGATCACGAACACGAAGGTCGTGGTGTAGAGCGGCGCCTCCATGTCGTACTTGGTCACCTTGTCGATGCCGAACAGCACCAGTGAGCCCCAGGGGAAGGTGACGCCGTCGGCGACGCCGCGCTCGATGATGTCGCGCACTTCCGGCGCCGAGGACTGCACATTGGTGCCGCCAAGCGAGGTGACGAAGTTCGCCATGGTAGCGTGCGCCGGGCGGATCTTCATGCCCTTCACGTCCTCGGGGTTGACGATCTTCTTGGTGCGGGAATGGAACGAGGAGGGCGAGTGGACGAAGGCGAGGCAGTATTTGACGTCCTTCATCTCCTTCTCGGCAAATTTGCGATACCACGCGTCGAGCCCCATCGAGCCGCCCTTGGCATCCGAGATCAGGAACGGCAATTCCCCGGCGCCGATGATCGGGAAGCGGCCGGGCTGGTAGCCGGGATTGACATAGGTGACGTCGGCGATGCCGTCGCGCGCCATGTCGTAATGGTCGAAGGCCTTGCCGAGCTGCTGGGCCGGAAACACCTTGCCGGTAATGGTGCCGCCGGAATCCTTGTTCACCGCAGCCACCCAGTCTTCCAGCGATTTCTGCAGCGGATGCGATGCCGGCACCCAGTGCGAGACCTTTAGGTCAAATGTCTTGTCCTGCGCGAGCGCGGGGCTCACGCTTGCTGCCAGCAGCAAGGCCAGACAGGCTTTCCTCATCACGCGTCTCTCCCTTTTGCGACGGCGGGCTTCGTTGGCCCGGTCTCGTTAATTAACATGTTATCTAATTCGCCGGCGCGTTCAAGCCGGAACTGAGGCCCGCCGTGTCGCGCCATCTACGTCAGTCATGTTGCATGGATTTGTCGCTGCTCGGGCGACCACCGCTCTCCCTTTGCGCAAACGTTATATGGTATAATTATCGCCTGCGAGCCTTTGCCACAAGCAGGCTGCGGCCAAAGCCTAACAGGATCGGAAGCAGCATGTATTGCGGACAAAGGTCGCAATCGTCGGGCCGTTGCGGCGATGGCGGGGCTCGTTTCAAACATCTGCACAAATTCCGTTTAAAGCTTTGTAGGTGATGCATTCCTCGCGTCATTCGCTTCCAATGCAGCCGAGGCAATGAAGCGAGACCGCCATGACCCGCACCGACATCCCCGCCGGCTACGAGCCACATTTCCGCAAAGCGCCGCTGACCGATCCCTGGGAGCCGCTCTATTCGAAGAAGACCGATAAGGGCGTCACCGTCGGACTGCGCCTGGCGACGCCGCACACCAACGCCCGCGGATTGATCCATGGCGGGCTGATCGCGGCGCTCGCTGACGCCGCCATGGGCTACAGCTGCGCCCAGGCGACGGGCTGGACCACGTCATTCGTCACCATCTCGCTGTCGGTCGACTATGTCGGCGCCGCCGAGATCGGCCAATGGCTGGCGGTCGAGGGCGAGGCGATCAAGACCGGGAACACGATCTGCTTCGCGCAGTGCCTGGTGAAGGCGGACGACGCCGTGATCGCGCGGGCCAGCGGCACGTTTCGGGTAGTGCCGAAGAAGGGGTAAGGCCCAACTCTCTCCGTCGTCATGCCCGGGGCAAGCCCGGCCATGACGGAAAAGATCACCCAAACCTCCACTCCGCCGTCTCCACCACGAGGTCGACGAACGCGCGCACCTTGGCCGAGAGCAGGCGCGAGGTCGGGTAGACGATGTGGATCGGCAACGCCGGCTGCTCGTATTGCGCCAGCACGATCTTCAGGCGTCCGCGCTTCAGGCCCTCGGCGGCCTGATAGGCCAGCACCCGCGTCACGCCGCCGCCGGCCTCGGCATATTGCAGGGCGGCGTCGGCGCTGTTGCTGATGAAGCGAGGCGACAGCGGCAGCCCGATATCGCGGCCGTCGCGCAGGAAACGCCATTCGGACCAGGGGCCGAACTGGATGGTCTGGTGCGTGGCGAGCGCTTCCGGCGTCTTCGGCTCGCCGTTGCGCTTGAGATAACCGGGCGCGGCCACCACGATCCGCCGCATCTCGCCGACCTGGCGCGCCACAAGCGAGGAATCAGCGAGATGGCCGATCCGCACCGCGGCATCGACGGCGTCCTCGACGAGGTTGACGAGATGGTCGGACAGCCTGAGTTCGGCGGCGACCTCGGGATAGCGCTTGAGATAGGCGGTCATGAGAGGCCCGACATGCAGCCGGCCGAAGCCGACCGGCGCGGACACGACGAGACGCCCGCTCGGCCGATTGCGCTCCTCCCGCGCCGAGCCGTCAGCCTCCTCGACGTCGGCGAGGATGCGCCGCGCGCGTTCCAAATAGCGCGTGCCGACGTCGGTCAGCGCCACCTGCCGCGTGGTCCGCTGCAGCAGCCGCGCGCCGAGATGCTCCTCCAGCGCCGCGATCATCCGCGTCACCGCCGACGGCGACAGCCGCAGTTTGCGCGCGGCCGGCGCGAAGCCGCGCAGGTCGGCGACCGTGACGAAGACGTGCATGGCTTCCAGGCGGTCCATGGACATTATTGCATAAATCGCAATGATGAAGTGTCAAGCTGCTCAATTGTTTTAGACGCCGAAAGGTCCAGATTAGGCGCGGAAGACGCAGCAATGCGCCGGGATTTCAGGAGATGTTCCGATGACGGCAGTTCACACCTATGCCAGCGACGTGGCCTTTTCGCCGGCGGTGAAGACGATCCAGGCGCGCAAGGGCTCGCGCGAGGCCTATGCGCGCAGCGAGCAGCGCGGCTGGCGCACCGAGGTCGACGACAATCTCACCGCGTTCCTGGCCGACGCCAACAGCTTCTATTTCGCCACGGCTTCAGCCGACGGCCAGCCCTACATCCAGCACCGCGGCGGCCCGAAGGGCTTTCTCAAGGTGCTGGACAAGCAGACGCTCGCCTTCGCCGACTACGCCGGCAACCAGCAGTTCATCACGCAAGGAAATCTCTCGGAGAATCCCAAGGCCTACATCTTCGTGATGGACTACGCCCACCGCCGCCGGGTGAAGATCTGGGGCGAGGCGCGCGTGGTCGAGAACGACGAAGCCCTGACCACGTCGCTGATGCCGAAAGGCTACCGCGCCCGGCCCGAGCAAGTGATCCTGTTCAAGATCGCGGCCTGGGACACCAACTGCCCGCAGCACATCCCGCAGAAGTTTGATGCAGCCGATGTCGCGGCCGCGCTCGCCGCGAGAGATGCGAGGATCGCGGAGCTGGAGGCGGAGCTTGCGGCGTTGAAGGGGTAGGCGGCGAGCTTAGCCTCTAACGAAAGCTGAAGCAGGCTGCGCGGTGCACCCTCTCCCCTTGTGGGAGAGGGTGGATTCGATGCGAAGCATCGAAGCCGGGTGAGGGGTTCTGTCCTCTCGGACGGTCTCACGCGCGGAGAGAACCCCTCATCCGGCGCTTCGCGCCACCTTCTGCCACAAGGGGAGAAGGGAAGAAGAGCGCTGAATCGCTAAATCACACTTTCGCCTTCGTGCTGGAAGCCGAGATAGCTCGCGGCCACCCGTTCGTTGGCGGCGATGTCGCTGGCCTTGCCGCTGAGCACGAACTCGCCGAGCTCCATGACATAGGCATGGTCCGCGATCTTCAGTGCGGCCTGCGCGTTCTGCTCGACCAGCAGCACGGAGACCCCGGCGGCGCGGAGCTCGGTGACGATACGGAAGATGTCGGCGACGATGATCGGGGCCAGGCCCAGGCTCGGCTCGTCCAGCATCAAGAGCTTCGGCTCGCCCATCAGCGCGCGGCCCATCGCGAGCATCTGCTGCTCGCCGCCGGAGAGCGTGCCGGCGAGCTGCTTGCGCCGCTCCTTCAGCCGCGGAAACAGCGCATAGACCCGCTCCATCGAGGCTTTGGCCTTGCTGCGCTCGATCCGGAACGCGCCCAGCTCGAGATTGTCCTCGACATTCATGGTCACGAACAATTCGCGATGCTCGGGAACGAGACCGAGGCCCATCGCGACACGGTCCTCGATGTCGAGGCGGGCGAGATCCTGCCCGGCAAAGGCGACGCGGCCCTTCAGCGGCAGGATTCCCATGATGGCCGAGAGCAGCGTGGTCTTGCCGGCGCCGTTGGCGCCGACAATGGTGACGATCTCGTTGGCGCCCACCTCGAGCGAGACCGAACGCACCGCCTCGACCTTGCCATAGGCGACATGCGCGTCGGTGACGGACAACAGCGTGCTCATGCCGCCACTCCGAGATAGGCCTTGATCACTTCGGGATTGGTCTTGATCGTCGCCGGCGTGCCCTCCGCGATCTTGGTGCCGAAATCGAGCACCACGATGCGGTCGGCAAGGTTCATCACGAAGCCCATGTCGTGCTCGACCAAAAGGACGGACATCCCGCCGTCGCGCAGCTCGCGGAGCAGTGTTGCCAGCCGCTGCTTTTCCATGTGGCGCAGTCCGGCTGCCGGCTCGTCGAGCAGCAGCAGCATCGGATCGACGCAGAGCGCGCGGGCGATCTCGACGATGCGCTGCTGGCCGAGCGAGAGCGAGCCTGCCAGCTGGTGCATCTGCTCGGCGAGGCCGACGCGCTCGATCTGGCGGGCGGCCTCGGCGAGCAGCTTGGCCTCGTCAGCGCGGTCGAGCCGCAGCATCGAGGAGATTGGGCCGGAATGGCCGCGCAAATGTGCGCCAATCGCGACGTTCTCCAGCACGGTCATGTCGGGGACGAGCTTGACGTGCTGGAAGGTCCTGCTGATACCGAGCTTGACGATCTCCTGTGGCGGCGCGTTGTCGACCTTCCTGCCGAGCACCGAGATCGAGCCCGAGGTTGCCGACAGCACGCCGGTAATCAGGTTGAAGGTCGTGCTCTTGCCGGCGCCGTTCGGGCCGATCAGTGCGACGATCTCGCGGGCCTGCACGTCGAAGGACACGTTGTTCACCGCGACCACGCCGCCAAACTGCTTTCGCGCCTTCTCGACCTGAAGCAGGACGCCGGTCTCGGCGGGCGCGCGGGTGCGATGCTCCAGCTTCAGCGAGGTGTCCGGCTTCCTGCCGTCGGTGCGCTCGGGCAAGAACGACATCAGCCAGGGCCAGAGGCCGCCGGGCGCAAGCTGCAGCAGCGCCACCAGCATGATGCCGAACACGATGGTCTCGACCTGGCCGGAGCCCGGCAGGATCAGCGGCAGATAGCTCTGCAGCACCTCTTTCAGGATCACGACGATCGCCGCGCCCAGCACGCCGCCCCAGACATAGCCGGCGCCGCCGACCACTGCGATGAAGAGATATTCGATGCCCATATGCGCGCCGAACGGCGTCGGGTTCACGGCGCGCTGGAGATGGGCGTAGAGCCACCCGGACAGGCCGGCGAGCACCGCGGCGTGGATGAACACCAGCAGCTTTGCCCGCGGCGTGTGGACGCCGAACGCTTCGGCGGCGACATGGCCGCGGCGCAGCGCGCGGATGGCACGGCCGGTGCGGGAGTCCAAGAGGTTCATCGTCAGCAGGGCCGAGAGAATCACGGCGACCCAGATCGCGTAATAGATCGAGCCGGGCGAGAGCATCTTGAAGGCACCGATCGACAGCGGCGGGATCGCCGAGATGCCGTCATTGCGTCCGAGAAACTCCAGCTTGCTGAACAGGTAGAACAGCCCAAGCCCCCAGGCGAGCGTGCCGAGCGGCAGGTAATGCCCCGAGAGGCGTACGGTGATCAGCCCGAGCAGCACCGCGAGCGAGCCGCTGACCACGAGCGACAGCGGCAGCGTCAGCCAGGGCGACAGGCCATAGGCCGTCGTCAGCACGGCGGTGGTGTAGGCACCGAAACCGACGAAGGCGGCCTGGCCGAACGAGGTGAGGCCGCCGACGCCGGTCAGCAGCACGAGGCCCATCGCGACCAGCGCGGCAAGGCCGATATTGTCGAGCAGCACGATCCAGAACGGGGGCACGCCCGGGATGAGCGGGATCGCCGCCATGAGAATCGCAAAGACGAGGATGGGAAGCCGGCTCTGCATCGGGCTCAGTCCTTCTCTTCCTCGACCGCGGGCGCGGCGAGCGAGCGCAGCAGCAGCACGGGGATCAGCAGCATGAAGACGATCACCTCCTTGTAGTTGGAGGCATAGAAGGACGAGAACGCCTCGACGATGCCGACCACCAGCGCCGCGACGGCGGTGAGGGGATAGCTGACCAGGCCGCCGATGATCGCGGCAACGAAGCCCTTCAGCCCGATCAGGAAGCCGGAGTCGTAATACAGTGTCGTGATCGGCACGATCAGGATGCCGGAGAGTGCGCCGATCACGGAAGCCAGCAGGAAGGCGATCTGGCCCGACAGCGTGGTGCGGATGCCGGCTAGCCGCGCCCCGAGCCGGTTGACCGCGGTCGCGCGCAGCGCCTTGCCGTAGAGCGTCAGGCCGAAGAACAGCCAGAGCGCGACGATGAAGGCGATGGTGATGGCATAGACGGTGATGCTCTGGCCGGTGAAGCGCAATGCGCCGGCGGTGAAGGCGCCGGACAGCACGGCAGGCCCGCGCTGGCCTTCGGCGCCGAAGAACAACAGGCCAAGTCCCTGCAGCGCGAGATGGACGCCGACCGAGGCGATCAGCAGCACCAGCACCGAAGTGTGCGCCAGCGGCTGGAAGGCGATGCGGTAGAGATAGAGGCCGATCATCGCCACGATCACCAGCGACAGCGCGATGCAGACCGCGACCGGCGGCTTCTGCGCGGCGAGCGACAGGGTCAGCGCCAGCACGATCGCCGGCAGCACGACGTTGGCGATGAAGCTGCGGACGACCAGCCGTCCGTGCAGCGCCTTGCGCGCCACGAACAGGTCGAAGACGAAGGCGCCGATGCCGAGCGCCAGCGCCAGCTTTGCCGTGCCCGGCATCTGGCCGGCGGCCAGCGAGGCATAGGTCAGCGCGCCGTAGGTGACGAATTCGCCCTGGGGAATGAGGATGACGCGGGTGACGGCGAACACCAGCACCAGCGCCAGGCCGAGCAGCGCATAGATCGCGCCATTGGTGATGCCGTCCTGCACCAGGAACAGCATGATGGTGGTATTCAAGACCGGACGCTCCCCCTAATCCGGACCGGTCCCCTCGATTGCGGTGGACGGTCCGCTCACAGCCATTGAAAAACGCAGGCGATATTTGGTATGGTCCATAACAATTATCAAATATAACTTCAAGGGTGGGAACGACCCGCCCCGGAATTTAGCGGGATTACGAGCACGACGCGATGACCGTTTCCAAAACCGCTGAAAAGTCCTCCGACAAGCCGGCCGACGCGGCCAAGGGCCGCAAGGAGGCAGGCGAGCCGCAGGCGGAGGCCCTCCAGCTCGGCGAGCTTTCCGAGCAGCTCGGCTATGTCCTGAAACGTGCGCAGCTCAAGGTGTTCGAGAATTTCCTGCGCTGCATGGCCTCGCTCCAGCTGACGCCGGCGCAGTTCTCGGTGCTGCTCCTGGTCGAGAAAAACCCCGGCCGTAACCAGACCGAGATCGCCTCCACGCTCGGCATCCTCAGGCCGAACTTCGTAGCCATGCTCGACAATCTGGAGAGCCGCGACCTCTGTGCGCGGATCCGCTCCACCAACGACCGGCGCTCGCACATCCTGGTCTTGACCGACAAGGGCAAGGCCGTGCTGGCGCGCGCCAAGAAGCTCGTCGCCACCAAGCACGAGGCCCGGCTGAACGATCTGCTCGGCCAGGCCAACCGCGAAGCCCTGATCGAGATGCTCGCGAAGATCGCCAACGAGTTTTGACTCTTACCCTCTAGGGGAGGGTAAGCGAACGTCAATCCACCAAAATCACCCTGATGTCGTTCACGTTGGTCAGCGTCGGTCCAGGCTGTAGCAGGTCGCCGGTCGCCTCGAAAAACGTGGTGGCGTCGTTGTTGGCGAGATAGGCCTGCGGCTCGAGCCCCAGCGCCTTCATCTTCGCGAACGTCGCCGCATCGATCAGCGCGCCGGCGGGGTCGGTCGGGTGGCCGGCGCCGCCATCGGCGCCGTCGGTGTCGCCGGCCAGCGCCGCGATGCCGGAAGTGTCCTTCAAGAGCGAGGCCAGGGCCAGCGCGTATTCCTGGTTCGGCCCGCCGCGCCCGTTGCCGCGCACGGTGACCGTGAGCTCGCCGCCGGAGAGAATCGCGACGCGCTTGCCCTGGCTGCGTGCCTGAAGCGCCAGCCTGGCGTGATCGGCGGCGACCTCGCGCGCCTCGCCTTCGAGATCGGCGCCGAGATCGATGGTCTCGTAGCCGGCCTCGCGCGCGAGCTTGACCGCAGCGTCCAGCGACTGCTTGGGCCGCGCGATCAGCTCGAACGACGCGTGCGCAAAGGCGGCGTCGCCCGGCTTGCAGCTCTCGTTGTTGGGATCGTCGAGCGCGCGCCGCACCGCATCGTCGATGTCGAGCCTGTATTTCGCCACGATCGCGCGCGCATCCGCCAGCGTGGTCGGATCGGGCACGGTGGGGCCGGAGGCGATCGCGGACGGATCGTCATGCGGCACGTCGGAGATCGCGAGCGTCACGATCTCCGCGGCGTTGCTGCCAGCGCGAGCGAGGCGGCCGCCCTTGATCCGCGACAGGTGCTTGCGCACGACGTTCATCTCGCCGATCGGCGCGCCCGAGCGCAGCAGCGCCCTGTTGACCGCCTGCTTCTGCGCGAAGCTGATGCCCTCCACCGGCGCGATCCAGTTGGCCGAGCCGCCGCCGGTGAGCAGCACCAGCAGGAGATCGTCCGGCCCGGCCTCGCCCGCGAGTGCGAGCGTGTCGGCCGCGCCCTTCAGGCCGGCTTCGTCAGGCACGGGATGACCGGCCTCGACCACGCGAATGCTGCGCGTCGGCACGCCGTAGCCGTGGCGCGTGGTGGCGATGCCGACGAGGCGCTCCGGCGCCAATCCCAGCGCATCGAGATAATGCCGCTCCGCGGCCGCGGCCATCGCGCCGGCGCCCTTGCCGGCCGCGAGGCAGATCACGCGCCCCCTGGGCGCAGGTCGCAGGTGAGGGGCCAGCACCATTTCGGGATGGGCGGCGGCGACGGCCGCGTCGTAGAGCGCGCGGAGCAGGGGGCGTCGGTCGGTCATGGACAATGGCCTTGCGCAGACTGGACTGGCGGCGACGAGGTCGCCGCCATCTGCCTACCGCATCGTGTGCCAAAGCGTAAGCGCCTTCGCCGTCATTCGATTTTGCAATCGCGTGATCATAATTGCCACACAAGCAGAAGCCCCCTGCGCGATCAGCGCAGGGGGCTCGTCGTCCGGGCTTTGAAGCTTCTAGCCGCCGGCGTCGGCGCTGATCACCTCGCCGAACAGGTCCCACTTGTCGCCCTTGAACTTCATCAGCTGCAGCGAGCTGATCGGTGCGAAGTCGTTCGGCCCGGTACTGATCTTGATGCCGGGCAGCAGCACTTCGGTGCGGAAGTCCTTCAGGCTCGCCGCCTGCTTCATGACGTTCTCGCGCGTGAGATTGTCTCCGCATTTCTTCAGCACTTCGACCAGCGTCTGCGCGACGCCGTAGCCGACGATGGTGCCGCCGTCGAGCTTGTCGCCCTCGGGGAAGTACTTCGTCATGAACTCCAGGAACGCCTTCATGCCGGCGTCGTCCTTCCACTGCGGATCGGAGACGTCCTTCAGATAGGCGGCCGAGATGATGTCCTGCGAATTCTCGAAGCCGGCGGGCTTGATCACGCTGCCGACCGAGGCCGAGACGTTGTTGAGGAAGTGGGTCGGCTTCCAGCCGATCTCGGAGATCTTCTTGATCGCCTGCGCAGCGAACTTCGGCGTGGTGATGTTGATGAAGACGTCGGCGCCGGTGGCTTTCAGCTTGACGATGTGGTTGTCGATGGTCGGCTCCGAAGTCTCGTAGCTTTCCTCCAGCACGATCATGCTCGCGGCCTTGGCCCCCAAGCCGTCCTTCAGGCCCTTCAGGTAATCCTTGCCGTAATCGTCGTTCTGGTAGAGCACGCCGATCTTGGCGTTCGGCATGGCCTTGAGGATGTATTTCGCGTAGATCTGCGTCTCGCTCTGGTAGTTGGGTTGCCAGCCCATGGTCCACGGGAAGTTCTGCGGATCGTTCCACTTGGTAGCGCCGGTGGCGACGAACAGCTGCGGCACCTTCTTCGAGTTCATGTATTTCTGGATCGCGGAGTTCGGCGGCGTGCCGAGCGAGTTGAAGACGAGCAGCACCTCGTCGCTCTCGACCAGCTTGCGCGCCTGCTCCACCGTCTTCGGCGGCGAGTAGGCGTCGTCGTAGGAGACGAAATTGATCTTGCGGCCGTTGATGCCGCCCTCTTCGTTGATCTTCTTGAAATAGGCGGCTTCGGTGCGACCGATGATGCCGTAGGCGGAGGCCGGTCCGCTGTAGGGCATGATGTTGCCGATCTTGATCTCGGTGTCGGTCGCACCGGTATCGTATTTTTTCTGGGCCGTTGCGGTTGAGGCCGAGGCCGCGATGAGCGCGAGCGCCAATGATGCGGCCGCAAGCTTGCCGGTGACAGCAGGCATTCCAATCTCCCTGTTTTTTCTTTGTGTGTGCGTCCCTTTTCTTGTCTCGTTTTTCTTCGCGACGCGGCCGCAATTCAATACGATTTGCCTGAACGCTTCAAGGAAAAGCCCCTGCGGCATGGCCGCAGGGGCTGCGTCTTTAGTTCGATTTGGCTACATCTTGAGCAAGTGGTTAATGGTCAGCCGCCGACGTCGCCGCTCAGCACCTCGCCAAATGGCACCCAATGCTCGCCCTTGAACCGGATCAGCTGCAGTTGCGAGAGCGGCGCGAAATCGGTCGCCGAGGTGTTGACCTTGATGCCCGGCAACAGGCCCGCCGGCTCGAAGTCCTTGATGTTGGCGGCCTGCTTCATGATGTTCTCGCGGGTGAGATTGTCACCGCAGGCCTTGAGCACGTGAACGAGGCCTTGGGCGACGATGTAGCCGTACATTACCGAGGCATCGGCGCGGTTCGCTTCCGGATAGTACTTATCCAGAAATTCGTTCCAGGCGATCATCGCCTTGTCGTTTTTCCACTGCGCGTCGGTCGGATCCTTGAAATATTGCGACGAGATGATGTCCTGCGCGTTCTCGAATCCGGCCGGCTTGATTACGCTGCCGATCGAGGCCGAGACGTTGTTGAGGAAGTGCAGCGGCTTCCAGCCGATCTCGGCGTTCTTCTTGATCGCCTGTGCCGCGAATTTCGGCGTCGTGATGTTGAAGAACACGTCGGCGTTGGTCGACTTCATCTTGACGATGTGGGAGTCAATGGTCGGCTCGGAGACTTCGTAGCTGTCCTCGATGACGATCATCGAGGCGGCCTTGGCTCCGAGCCCGTCCTTGAACCCCTTCAGATAGTCCTTGCCGTAATCGTCGTTCTGGTAGAGCACGGCGATCTTGGCGTTCGGATGGTTCTTCAGGATGTACTTGGCGTAGATGATCGACTCGATCTGGTAGTTGGGTTGCCAGCCCATCGTCCACGGGAAGGTCTGCGGGTCGTTCCACTTCGTGGCGCCGGTGGCGACGAACAGCTGCGGAACCTTCTTCTGGTTCATGTACTTCTGGATCGCCGAGTTCGGCGGGGTGCCGAGCGAGTTGAAGATCAGCAGCACCTCGTCGCTCTCGACCAGCTTGCGCGCCTGCTCCACGGTCTTCGGCGGGGAATAGGCGTCGTCATAGGTGATGAAGTTGATCTTGCGGCCGTTAATGCCGCCTTCTGCGTTGATCTTGCGGAAATAGGCCTCTTCGGTCTTGCCGATCACGCCGTAGGCGGACGCGGGACCGCTATAGGGCATGATGTTGCCGATCTTGATCTCCGTGTCGGATGCGCCGGTGTCGTATTTCTTCTGCGCGAGCGCTGTCGTGGACAGCGTGGCGGCTAGCACGAGGGCAGCCGAGAAGGCCCCCAATCGCACATGCATTGCAGGCATTTTGATCTCCCTGGACAGGATTGAATGTGTCGTTTGTTGTTATTGGGAGCGATCGTTGCGCGTCGCTCCGTCACGCATTCAATACCTATCCACGGCCGTCAGCAAGAAGAACGCCTGCACGGGCCTCGCGCAGGCGGCGATCTCGTCGAAGGGCGGTGCTGAATATTCCGGCGCGTGAGATTCTTTTTGCGGGGCAAACTCACCGCTTGAGTTGCTTTACGAGAAGGCGGCTATTTTGAATTGCTTCGTTCAGTGGCTCATCTCGCTCGAGATGATGTCGCCGAACAGCTCCCATTTCCTGCCCTTGAAGCGCATCATCTGCAGCTGCTCGATCGGGGCGAAATCGTCGGGCGCGGTGTTGATCTTGATGCCTGGCAGCAGCGTGTCGGGTGCGAAGTCCTTCAGGCTGGCGGCCTGCTTCATGACGTTCTCGCGGGTGAGATCGTCGCCGCACATCTGCAGCACCTTCACGATGGTCTGTGCGGCGGCATAGCCGTACACGACGCCGGCATCGAGCTTGTTGGCCCTGGGCTCGTATTGCGCGAGGAAACTGTAGAACTTCTTCATGCCGTCGTCGGCATTCCACTGCGGGTCGGAGCCGTCCTTGGTGTAGGTCGCCGACAGGATGCCTTGCGAGACTTCAATGCCCGCCGGCTCCAATACGCCGCTGACCGAAGCCGAGACGTTGGAGATGATGTGCATCGGATGCCAGTTGATCTCCGCGGCTTTCTTGATTCCCTGCGCGGCGAATTTCTGGTTGGTGAGGCTGATGAAGATATCGGCGCCGGCCGCCTTCAGCTTCACGACTCGCTCGTCGATTGCGGGCTCGGACGTGTCGTAGGCTTCCTCCCGCACGATCATCGAAGCCTTGGCGCCGAGGCCCTCCTTCAACCCGTTTAGATAGTCCTTGCCGAAATCGTCGTTCTGGTAGAGCACGCCGATCTTTCCGTTTGGCTTCTCCTTCATGATGTATTTGGCATAGATCCGGGCCTCGCTGACGTAGCTCGGCTGCCAGCCCATGGTCCAGGGATATTGCTTGGGGTCGTTCCATTTCGAGGCGCCGCTCGCCACGAACAATTGCGGCACCTTCTTCTCGTTCATGTACTTGCGGATGGCGCTGTTGGTGGAGGTGCCGAGCGAGCCGAAGATCAGCAGCACATTGTCGCTCTCGACCAGTTTTCGCGCCTGTTCCACCGTCTTCGGCGGCGAATAGCCGTCGTCATAGGAGATGAATCTGATCTTGCGGCCGTTGATGCCGCCCTCGGCATTGATCTTGTTGAAGTAGGCTTCCTCGGTCCTGCCGATCGCGGCATAGCCGGAGGCCGGACCGCTGTAGGGCATGATGTTACCGATCTTGATCTCGGTATCGGACGCGCCGCTGTCGTATTTCTTCTGCGCCAGCGCCTCGCCGCTCATTGCAGTGCACAAGGCAAGCGCGGCCCAGAGCGTCGCAACCTGGGAACGAACGGCGGCCATTGCTCTCCTACCCCGGGATGGATCGATCGCATTGAACAAGATTGGCGCCTGTCGTCAACAAAAAGCCCCCGCGACTGTCCGCGGGGGCTCCTCGTCCTCGATCATCGCGTCACGCGTCACTCGGAGGCGACGTCACCGCTGATGATCTCGCCGAACAGTTCCCACTTCTCGCCCTTGAAGCGCATCATCTGCAGCTGCGCGATCGGAGCGAAGTCGGTGGCGCTGGTGTTGATCCTGACACCGGGCAGCAGCGTATCCGGAGCAAAGTCCTTCAACGAGGCGGCCTGCTTCATGATGTTGGCGCGGGTGAGATCGTCACCGCACATCTCCAGCACCTTGGCCAGCGTCGAGGCGGCGCCATAGCCATAAACCATGCTGGTGTCCGACTTGTCGGCACCCGGCATGTACTTGTCGACGAACTCGTTCCACTTCTTCATGCCTGGGTCGTTGGCCCATTGCGGATCCGTGGAGTCCTTGGCGTAGGCGGCCGACAGCACGCCCTGCGCGTTCTCGAAGCCAGCCGGCTTCATCACGCTGCCGACCGAGATCGACACGTTGGTGAGGATCTGGAGCGGTTTCCAGCTGAGCTCGGCGGTCTTCTTGATGGTCTGGGCCGCGAACTTCGGCGTGGTGTAGATCAGCAGCACGTCGGGATTGGCGGCCTTGATCTTGACGATATGGCCGTCGATCGACGGCTCGGAGACCTCGTAGCTCTCCTCCATGACGATCATGGACGAGGCCTTGGCGCCGAGGCCGTCCTTGGTGCCCTTGAGGTAGTCTTTGCCGAAATCGTCGTTCTGGTAGAGGATCGCGATCTTGGCGTCCGGCTTCTCCTTCATCAGCCACTTCGCGTAGATCTGCGCTTCGCTCTGGTAGGAGGGCTGCCAGCCCATGGTCCAGGGGAAGTTCTTCGGGTCGTTCCACTTGGTGGCGCCGGTCGCGACGAAGAGCTGCGGGATCTTCTTGGAGTTCAGATACTTCTGGATCGCACTGTTCGAGGGCGTGCCGAGCGGATTGAAAACGACCAGCACCTCGTCGCTCTCGACCAGCTTGCGGACCTGCTCGACGGCCTTCGGCGGCGAATAGCCGTCGTCATAGGTGACGAAGTTGATCTTGCGGCCGTTGATGCCGCCCTTGTCGTTGATCATCTTGAAATAGGCTTCTTCGGTCTTGCCGATGATGCCATAGGCCGACGCCGGACCGCTGTACGGCATGATGTTGCCGATCTTGATCTCGGTATCGGACGCGCCGGTGTCGTATTTCTTTTGGGCGAGTGCAGCGCCGGAGGTGAGAGTGATGGCCGCCGTTGCCGTGATCAGCGCGGCGGCTCGCAGTGTTCTTCCAAAATACAATTCGGTCTCCTTGGTTAATTCAACGGGTCTTCAGTTCTTCCTGAGCTTGCCGACGAGTTGCTGGCCCAGGATCGCGACCTGCCTTGCGCCGTGCGGCACGAGGTAGATGACGAGGAACAGCAGCACGCCGAATACCGCGCCGGAGAGGCCCTTGGAGATGCTCTCCGCCATGTTCGGCACGAAGATGATGAAGGCCGCACCGACGAACGAGCCGGGCAGCCAGCCGACGCCGCCGACCACCATGCCGAGGAACAGCGAGATCGCGAGCGTGATGGTGTAGCTGTCGGGTGCGACGAATTGCACCGCGATGGCGCCGAGCGAGCCGGCAACGCCGGTGATGCCGGCGGACACGCCGAAAGCCAGCGTCTTGTACAGCGCGACGTTGACTCCCATCGAGGAGGCCGCGATCTCGTTGTCGCGGATCGCCATGAAGGCGCGGCCCGAGCGGGAGCGCAACAGGTTCACCGAGAAGATGTAGATCGCGACCGTCACGGCGAGCGTGAAGTAGTACAGCCACATGTCCTGCGACATCGGCAGGCCGAACGGCGCGTCCGGCTTGGTGACGACGAGGCCCTGCACGCCGCCGGTCCAGTGCTCGAGGAAGTTCAGCTTGAGCAGCTGCGGCATCGCAGTCGCAAGCGCGAAGGTCGCGAGTGCGAGATAGATGCCGGACAGCCGCAGCGCCGGCTTGCCGAACAGGTAACCGAATCCGAAGCAAATCACGGCGGAGATCGGAATGGTCAGCGCGTAGTTGACGTTGGCATGTTCCATCAGCACCGCCGACACATAGGCGCCGACGGCGTAGAACGCGCTCTGGCCGAGCGAGAACTGGCCGCTTCCGCCGGTCAGGATGTTCAGCGCCAGCACCGCGAGCCCGTAGATCAGGAGCATCGTCATTTGGAAGATGATGAAGTTCTTGACGAACATCGGCACGATCAACAGCGCGGCCAGCACCACCAGCGAGGTGCCGGTGCCCAGCGTCATGGCCCGCTTCGGAACCGCCTCGACCGCCTCGTGGCCCTCAGCGACGACTTCTTCTGCTGCGCTCATGATCAAACTCGCTTGACGATATGCCGGCCGAACAGACCAGCGGGTTTGACGACCAGGACGGAGATGATCAGCGCGAGCGCGATCGGGAGTTTCAGCTCATTGCCGACGCCGGGAATGTAGGTACCGGCCAGATTCTCGAACACGCCGACCAGGAAGCCGCCGACCACGGCGCCGAACGGGCTCGACAGCCCGCCGAGCACCGCCGCGGCGAAGCCGTAGATCAGCACGCCGCCCATCATGTTCGGCTCGAGGAATACGACAGGTGCGATCAGCATGCCGGCGATCGAGCCGATCGCGGTCGCCATGCCCCAGCCGAGCGCGATCATCCAGCTCGTGTTGATGCCGACGAGGCGGGCCGATTCGGGCACCGACGCTGCGGCTCGCATCGCAAGGCCGATGCGCGTGTACTGGAAGAAGAAATAGAGCGCGAGCAGCAGCGCCACGGTGACGCCGATCATGCCGGCCTGGTGCGTCGAGATCAGCTGGCTGCCGAGAAACGGTGCGGAGCCGAACGGGGTCGGATATTGCTTGATCGTGAAGTCCCAGATCAGGCCCGCCGAGGAGTTGATGATCGCAAACAGCGCGATGAAGCCGGCGACGTTGGTGAGCACCGGCGCCTTGACGAGCGGCTTGAACAGGATGCGCTCGATCGCGATGCCGGCAACGAAAGAAAATGCCAGCGTGATCAGGAAGGCAGCCCAATAAGATACGCCCCACTGCATCAGCTGCCATGAGATGAAGGTCGAGAACATCGCCATCTCGCCTTGCGCGAAGTTGAGATGGTCGATGGCCTGGTAGATCATGACCACGGCGAGCGCCATGCATGCATAGATCGCCCCCGTGGCGATGCCGGCCAGGACCTGGTTGGTGAACAGCTCCATTGTGCCGGCTCCCTCAGTAACCCAGATAGGATTTGCGGATTTCTTCGTTGTTCGCGATGTCCTTGGCCTTGCCCGACATCACGATGCGCCCGGTCTCGATCACATAGGCCTGGTCGGCGAGCTCGAGCGCGAGCTGGGCGTTCTGCTCGACCACCAGGATCGAGACCTTGTCCTCGCGGTTGATCTTGCCGAGGATGCCGAACAGGTCGCGCACCACCAGCGGCGCGAGGCCGAAGGAGGGCTCGTCGAGCAGCATCAGCCGCGGTCGCAGCATCAGCGCGCGGGCGACCGCGAGCATCTGCTGCTCGCCGCCGGAGAGCGTGCCGGCCTGCTGGGTATGGCGCTGCTTCAACACTGGGAAATGCGCGTACATGCGCTCGATGTCGGAGACGATGCCGGCGCGGTCCTTGCGGGTGATGGCCCCCAGCTGGAGATTCTCCTCCACCGTCATGTTGGTAAAGGTGCCGCGGCCCTGCGGCACGTGGGCGATGCCGAACCGCACGATGCTCTCGGTCGAACGGTTGTTCAGCGGCTTGCCTTCGAACTCGACGCCGCCGGTGGAGCGCACCATGTTGCAGATCGCGCGCAGTGTGGTGGTCTTGCCGGCGCCGTTGGCGCCCAGCAGCGTCACGAGCGAACCCTCGTTGAGCGAGAAGGACAGGCCATGGAGCGCCTGGACCTGGCCGTAATAAGCGCGCAGGTCCTTGACGTTGAGCAGTGGCGTCATTGATCCTTGCTCCCGAGATAGGCCTTGATGACGTCCGGGTCCGCCTGCACCTGGGCGGGCGTGCCTTCCGCGAGCTTCTTGCCGAAATTCAGCGCGACGACATGGTCGGCGATCGACATCACGAGGCCCATGTGATGCTCGACCAGGAGCACGGTCATATGGCGCTCGTCGCGGATTTTGCGGATGAGATCGCCGAGCACATGAACTTCCTCGTGGTTGAGGCCGCCGGCGGGTTCGTCGAGCAGCAGGATCTTCGGATCGGCCGCCAGCGCACGCGCCAGCTCGACCCGCTTCTGCGTACCGAACGGTAGGCCGGATACGACGGTATGGGCGACGTCCTCGAGGTCGAGGTAAGCAAGGATCTCGTGCACCTTCTTGTTGATGCTGGTCTCGCTGCGCCGGACCCAGGCAAGCTTCAGGGAGTCGCTGATAATGTCGCTCGAGGTCTTCGAATGGGCGCCGACGCGGACGTTGTCCATCACCGAAAGGTTGGGAAACAGCGCCACGTTCTGGAAGGTGCGGCCGATGCCGATCTCGGCGATCCGGTGCGGCGGCCGCGTCAGGATGCTCACGCCGTCCATCAAGATGTCGCCGGACGACGGCTGGTACAGCCGCGACAGGCAGTTGAAGAGCGTGGTCTTGCCGGCGCCGTTCGGGCCGATCAATCCGAGGATGGCTCCCTTGTGCATGTCGAAGGACACGCCGTTGAGCGCGACGATGCCGCCGAACACGACGCTGACGTCGCGAACCGCGAGCAGGGGCGATCTACCCTGCGCGAGCTGTGCCTGCGTCATCTCGTCTCGCTCACGTCGTTCAGTGAGCGATGGGGCGATGCGAGCCGCTCCCGATGATGACAAAGGCTATCTGAATCCCTCGGCCACACGCGCAACTTTTCCTCCTGATTTCAGCTTTTGCTGATGTCTTTTTTTGAATGCGGCATCAGACCCCCGAGCGCCGCCTCGATGTTCCTTACCATCGCTAAGAGACGCGGTCCAATGTCGTTGATCAAACGCTCTTCCGTGAAACGGAATGCGGGCGCGCCGCAATTGAATGCGTAAGGCCCGGTTCCGTCGTTGAGCTTGAGCGCGACGCCGGCGGCGCCGATGTCGTCGTGCCAATCGCCGACCGAAATCGCAAAGCCGTATTTCGCGACCGTCTCGCCGGAACGTTCCAAGCCCTCGCGCATCTTCGGCCAGCGGCTGCCGTAATGTTCGCGCAGGATGCGCGACACTTCGGCGCGACCTTCGTCATCGAGTGCCCAGAAATAGGCGCGGCCCATCGCACTGGTTGCAATCGGCACGCGCGAGCCGACGTCAAGTTGAACGCCGACCGTCTCGGTGCCGCGGCTCTGCCCGAAATAGATCATGCTGTGACGGTCGCGGCCGCCGACGGCGACGGCGCCGCCGGTCGCGCGCATCACTTCCTCGCGGAACGGCTCCGACAAATGCCGGACGCCGAGATTGGCGAGCGCCGCGTAACCCAGCGACATCGCCGCCGGTGCGAGCTGGTATTTCTCGAAGCGGGGAACCGGAGTCAGATAGCCGAGCTTGGTCAGCGTGTAGGTCAGCCGCGACACGGTCGGCTTGGGCAGATTGGTTCGGGCCGCAATCTCCTGGTTGCCGAGCAGGCCGTCATTGGGGTGGAACGCGCGCAATACATCCAGTCCGCGGGAAAGCGCGACGACGAAATTCCGATCGGTCGCGGTCTTCTTTCCTGTACGCTTCATCCCTGATCTGCTTCTTGCGCGGAGTCGTTGACAACGTCCGTGCTTCAAAATAACCCTGCCGTCAAGATGCGGAATTAAATTCCGCACCGCGAAATCGAAACAAAAGCAAATCCCCACCAAGGAGGGACACCGTGAGCGAAGTGGTCAAGCTTGAGCGTCATGACGAAGTCGGGATCGTCACGGTCAACAGCCCGCCGGTCAACGCGCTGAGTGCCGCAGTCCGCGGCGGCATCCTGGAGTGCATCAAGGCCGCCGTCGCCGATCCCGCGATCAAGGGCATCGTCCTGACCTGCGCCGGCCGCACCTTCATCGCCGGTGCCGACATCACCGAGTTCGGCAAGCCGCCGAAGCCGCCGGCGCTCAACGACGTGCTGTCCGAGATCGAAAATTCGCCAAAGCCCGTCGTCGCCGCGATCCACGGCACCGCTCTCGGCGGCGGCCTCGAGGTCGCGCTTGCCTGTCATTTCCGCGTTGCGGTGAAGGAGGCCAAGCTCGGCCTGCCCGAGGTCAAGCTCGGCCTGTTGCCCGGCGCCGGCGGCACCCAGCGCCTGCCGCGCGCGGTCGGGCCGGAGCTCGCGGTCAAGATGATCGTCGGCGGCGATCCGATCGGCGCGGCGGAAGCGCTGAAGAACGGCCTGATCGAGGAGATCGTCGAGGGGCCGGCCTCCGGCGGCGAAGCCTTCGTGCGCAAGCTGATCGCGGAGAAGCGTCCGCTGCGCCGCCTGCGCGACGACGATTCCAAGCTCGCTGCCGCCAAGGCCGACCGCTCGATCTTCACCAACGCGGTCGCCGCGATGACCAAGAAGTCGCGCGGCCTCGAGGCGCCGTTCGCGGCGGCCGATGCTGTCGGCTACGCCATCGACCTGCCGTTCGACGAAGGCCTGAAGAAGGAGCGCGAGGGCTTCCTCAAGCTCGTCGCCAGCGACCAGTCCAAGGCGCAGCGCTACGCCTTCTTCGCCGAGCGCGAGGCCAACAAGATCGCGGGCGTGCCTGAAGGCACCAAGCCGCGTCCGGTCAACCGTGTCGCCATCCTCGGCGCCGGCACCATGGGCGGCGGCATCGCGATGTCCTTTGCCAATGCCGGCATTCCCGTCACCCTGATCGAGACCGCCGAGGAGCCGCTCAAGCGCGGCATGGGCGTGATGCAGAAGAACTGGGAGGCGACCGCCGCGCGCGGCGGCATCCCGGCCGATGCGCCCGCCAAGCGCATGGCGCTGATCGACGGCAAGGTCGGCATCGAGAATGTCGGCGACGCCGACCTCGTCATCGAGGCCGTGTTCGAGACCATGGCGGTGAAGAAGGAGGTGTTCGGCAAGCTCGACCAGTACGCCAAGCCGGGCGCCGTGCTCGCCTCCAACACCTCGTATCTCAACATCGACGAGATCGCGAAGTCGACCAACCGTCCGCAGGACGTGCTCGGCATGCACTTCTTCTCGCCGGCCAACGTCATGAAGCTGTGCGAGATCGTGCGCGCCGACAAGACAGCGCCCGATGCGCTGGTCACCGCCGTGACGATCGCACGCAAGATCGCGAAGGTGCCGGCCGTGGTCGGCGTCTGCGACGGCTTCGTCGGCAACCGCATGCTGGCCCAGCGCGGCAAGCAGTCCGAGAAGCTGCTGTTCGAAGGCGCGCTGCCGCAGCAGGTCGATGCCGTCGTCACCAAGTTCGGCATGCCGATGGGCCCGTTCGCGATGGGCGATCTCGCCGGCCTCGACATCGGCTGGCGCTCGCGGAAAGATCGCGGCATCAAGTCCGAGATCGCGGACGCGCTGTGCGAAGCCGGTCGCTTCGGCCAGAAGACCGGCAAGGGTTACTACAAGTACGAAGCGGGCTCCCGTGCACCGCTGCCCGATCCTGATGTCGAGAAGCTGATCGACGAGACCTTAGCTCGTCTCGGCCGCAAGAAGCGCGTCGTGAGCGACGAGGAGATCCTCGAGCGGATGATGTATCCGATGATCAACGAGGGTGCGAAGATCCTGGAGGAGGGCATCGCCGCCCGTCCCAGCGACATCGACGTGGTCTGGCTCTACGGCTATGGCTGGCCGATCTACCGCGGCGGCCCGATGTACTGGGCCGACAGCGTCGGCCTCAAGCACATCGCCGATCGCCTCGCCTTCTACGCCAAGGAGACCAACGACCCCAGCCTCGAGCCCGCCCCGCTGCTGAAGAAGCTCGCCGCGGAGGGCAAGACGTTCGCCTCGCTGGCTGCGGAGTCTAAAGCAGCGTGATCGGGGCTTCGTCCCAACCTTCGTCATTCCGGGATGCGCCGCAAGGCGCAGGCCCGGAATCCATAACCCCAGCTGGTGGTTATGGATTCCGGGCTCGCGACTTCGTCGCGCCCCGGAATGACGGTCTGTGTTAGTTGTTCGCTCGAGCAATCAGGAAAATGACCCATCCCGGCGAACAGTTTTATCCCGAGGGCGTGCGGTGGGACGACCCCATCGTCCAGGGCACGCTGCCGGACCTTCTCGCAAAGGCCGCCGCCGATTTCGGCCCGCGCACCGCGCTGGAATTCCGCGACCGGCCCATCAGCTACACCGAGCTCGCAAGCTTGGCCGATCGCGCCGCCGCAGCGTTCCTGCGCGAAGGCATCGGCAGGAACAGCTCGGTCGCGCTGTTCCTCGGCAACACGCCGGATCACCCCGTCAGCTTCTTCGGCGCGCTGAAGGCCGGGGGCCGCGTCGCGCATCTGTCGCCGCTCGACGGGGAGATCGCGCTGACGCACAAGATCACCGATTCCGGCTCGCGCCTGCTCGTCACCTCCAACCTCCAGGCCCTGCTGCCGACCGCGCTGAAATTCCTGGAGAAGGGCCTGATAGACAAGCTCGTCGTCTGCGAGGACGATCATTGGGGCAAGGTCGGCACGCCGCAGGCGGCGATCCCTGACGATCCCCGCATCGTTACCTTCAAGGCGTTCGTCGAGGGCGCCACCGCGCCTGCGCAATGGCCAGTCGTTGCGGCCGACGACGTCGCGCTGCTGCAATATACCGGCGGCACCACCGGCCTGCCGAAGGGCGCGATGCTCACGCACGGCAATCTCACCTCGGCGGTGTCGATCTACGACGTCTGGGGCAGGCCGGCCCGCGCCGCCCGCGGCGAGACAATCGAGCGCGTGATCTGCGTGCTGCCGCTGTTCCACATCTACGCGCTCACGGTGGTGCTGCTGTCCTCGCTCCGCCGCGGCAATCTGATCTCGCTGCATCAGCGCTTCGACGTCGAAGCCGTGATGCGCGACATCGAGGTCAAGCGTGCGACGTATTTCCCAGGCGTGCCGACGATGTGGATCGCGATCGCCGCGCTGCCCGATCTCGACAAGCGCGACTTCTCCTCGCTCGCCACCATCGGCTCCGGCGGCGCGCCGCTGCCGGTCGAGATCGCGAGCTTCTTCGAGCGCAAGGTCGGCAAGAAGCTGAAGAGCGGCTGGGGCATGACCGAGACTTGCTCGCCCGGCACCGGCCATCCGCCGACCGGTCCAGATAAGCCGGGCTCGATCGGCCTGACGCTGCCCGGCATCGAGCTCGACGTCGTCGCGCTCGACGATCCCAGGCGCGTGCTGCCACCGGGTGAGATCGGCGAGATCCGCATCAAGGGCCCGAACGTCACCAAGGGCTACTGGAACAAGCCGGAGGGATCCACGGAAGCCTTCGTCGATGGCCGCTTTCTCACCGGCGACATCGGCTATGTCGATGCCGACGGCTATTTCTTCCTGGTCGACCGCAAGAAGGACATGATCATCTCCGGCGGCTTCAACGTCTACCCGCAGATGATCGAGCAGGCGATCTACACCATTCCGGGCGTGCATGAGGTGATCGTGCTCGGCATTCCCGATCCCTATCGCGGCGAGGCAGCCAAGGCTTTCATCAAATTGAGGCCCGAGGCAAAGCCGTTCACGCTCGACGAATTGCGCGCGCAGCTTGCCGGCAAGCTCGGCAAGCACGAATTGCCGGCCGCGGTCGAGTTCGTTGACGACCTGCCGCGCACGCCGGTCGGCAAATTGTCGCGCCACGAATTGCGCCAGCAGCAGAAACCGTCGTCCGGGATTCGCGCTGCCGATGCCCCCGCAATGACGAAAATGAAGTAACGTTTCACAGGAGGATCCAATGGATCTCGCATTCACTAGAGAAGAGCAGGCGTTTCGCGACGAAGTGCGGCAGTTCTTCCGCGACAACGTGCCGCCGGATACGCGGCGCAAGCTGGTCGAGGGCCGTCACCTCTCCAAGGACGAGATGGTGACGTGGTGGCGCATCCTCAACAAGAAGGGCTGGGGCGTCAGCCATTGGCCGAAGGAATATGGCGGCACCGGCTGGACCAGCGTGCAGCACTACATCTTCAACGAGGAGCTGCAATCCTATCCGGCGCCGCAGCCGCTCGCCTTCGGCGTCAGCATGGTCGGCCCCGTCATCTACACCTTCGGCAACGAGGAGCAGAAGAAGAAGTACCTGCCGCGCATCGCCAATGTCGACGATTGGTGGTGCCAGGGCTTTTCGGAGCCCGGCTCCGGCTCCGACCTCGCCTCGCTCAAGACCAAGGCCGAGCGCCGTGGCGACAAATGGATCATCAACGGCCAGAAGACCTGGACCACGCTCGCCCAGCACGCCGACATGATCTTCTGCCTCTGCCGCACCGACAACAACGCCAAGAAGCAGATGGGCATCTCCTTCATCGTGTTCTCGATGAAGTCGAAGGGCGTCACCGTGCGCCCGATCCAGACCATCGACGGCGGCCGTGAGGTCAACGAGGTCTTCTTCGACGACGTCGAGGTTCCCTACGAGAACCTGATCGGCGAGGAGAACAAGGGTTGGGATTACGCCAAGTTCCTGCTCGGCAATGAGCGCACCGGCATCGCCCGCGTCGGCGTCTCCAAGGAGCGCATCCGCCGCATCAAGGATCTGGCCTCGAAGGTCGAATCCGCCGGCAAGCCGATCATCCAGGATCCCGCCTTCCGCGAGAAGCTGGCGGCCTGCGAGATCGAGCTGAAGGCGCTCGAGCTCACCCAGCTGCGCGTCGTCGCCGACGAAGGCAAGCACGGCAAGGGCAAGCCCAATCCGGCCTCCTCGGTGCTGAAGATCAAGGGCTCGGAGATCCAGCAGACCACCACCGAGCTTCTGATGGAAGTGATCGGCCCGTTCGCCGCGCCCTACGACGTGCACGGCGACGATGGCTCGAACGAAGCCATGGACTGGACCGCCCAGATCGCGCCGAGCTACTTCAACAACCGCAAGGTCTCGATCTACGGCGGCTCCAACGAGATC
Organism: Bradyrhizobium sp. NBAIM08; assembly: GCF_020193935.1. NCBI lineage: Bacteria > Pseudomonadati > Pseudomonadota > Alphaproteobacteria > Hyphomicrobiales > Nitrobacteraceae > Bradyrhizobium > Bradyrhizobium sp. NBAIM08. Next base: position 288,606 of record NZ_JADYVR010000007.1, read on the forward strand.
CAGCGCAACATCATCGCCAAGGCGGTGCTGGGGCTCTAGCAGTCATTCCGGGGCGCGCGTCAGCGCGAGCCCGGAATCCATAACCACGATCGGGAGTATGGATCCCGGGCTCGCGCGATGCGCGCCCCGGGATGACGAAGCCAGATAATTTCGGGTACGAGGAACCAAAGAAATGGATTTTGATCTGAACGAGGAGCAGCGGCTTCTCAAAGAAAGCATCGACGGCCTGCTGACCGATTCCTACGATTTCGAGCAGCGCAAGAAGTACATGGCGGAGAAGGGCGGCTGGAGCAAGACGGTCTGGCTCAAGCTCGCCGAGCAGGGCCTGCTCGGTCTGCCTTTCAGCGAGGCCGATGGCGGCTTCGGCGGCGGCGGCGTTGAGACCATGATCGTGATGGAAGCGCTCGGCAAGGCGCTGGTGCTGGAGCCGTATCTCGCCACCGTCGTGATCGGCGGCGGCTTCCTGCGTCATGCCGGCACCGATGCGCAGAAGGCCGCGCACGTGCCCGGCATCATCGACGGCAGCAAGACGCTGGCTTTCGCGCAGCTCGAGAAGAACTCGCGCTACGATCTGTTCGACGTCGTCACGACCGCGAAGAAGAAGGGCGATTCTTACGTGATCGACGGCGAGAAGTTCGTCGTGCTGAACGGCGAGAATGCGGATACCCTGATCGTCACCGCGCGCACCAAGGGCGACCGCCGCGACAAGTCAGGCATCGGCGTGTTCCTGGTCCCGGCCAACGCCAAGGGCGTCGCGAAAAAGTCCTATCCGACCCAGGACGGCCTGCACGCCGCCGACATCACCTTCACCGGTGTCGAGGTCGGTCCCGACGCCGTGCTCGGCAACCCCGAGGATTCGCTCGCGCTGATAGAGCGCGTGGTGGACGAAGCCCGCGTCGCGCTCTGCGCCGAGGCGGTCGGCCTGATGGACGAATCGCTCAAGACCACGGTCGAGTACATCAAGACGCGCAAGCAGTTCGGCGTTGCGATCGGCTCGTTCCAGTCGCTGCAGCACCGCGCCTCCGACATGTTCGTCGCCGCCGAGCAGGCGCGCTCGATGTCGATGTTCGCGACCATGGCGAACGACTTCGAGGACGCCAACGAGCGCAGCAACGCGATCGCCGCGGCCAAGGTGCAGATCGGCAAGTCGTTGAAGTTCGTCGGCCAGCAGTCGATCCAGCTTCACGGCGGCATCGGCATGACCATGGAGGCCAAGATCGGCCACTACTTCAAGCGCCTCACCATGATCGAGAACACCTTTGGCGACACCGACTACCACCAGCGCCGCGTCGCAGACGCGGGCGGGTTGATCTGACCTGTCATCCCGGGGCGCGCGAAGCGCGAGCCCGGGATCCATAGCCACGATCGGGAGTATGGATTCCGGGCTCGCGCCAAGAGGCGCGCCCCGGAATGACGAAGCATCTGAGGCAACAGCAATGCAAAACACCCCGTTCGATCTCACCGGCAAGGTCGCCGTGGTCACCGGCTCCAGCCGCGGCATCGGCCGCTCCTCCGCCGAGTTGCTCGCCAAGTTAGGCGCCAAGGTGGTTGTCTCCTCGCGCAAGGCCGACGCTTGCAAGGAAGTCGCCGACGGCATCAATGCCGCTGGCGGCGATGCCATCGTCATCCCCTGCAACATCGCGCGCAAGAACGAGGTCGAGGCGCTGATCGCGGGCGCGACGAAGCATTACGGCAAAATCGACATTCTCGTCTGCAACGCCGCCGTGAATCCCTATTACGGCCCGCTGCTCGACATATCAGATGAAGCCTTCGACAAGATCATGGGCTCGAACGTCAAGAGCAACATCTGGCTCTCCGCGCTCGCGATCCCTGAGATGGCCGAGCGCGGCAAGGGCTCGGTGATCATCATCTCCTCGATCGGGGGCCTGCGCGGCTCCACCGTGATTGGCGCCTACGGCATCTCCAAGGCCGCCGACTTCGCGCTGTGCCGTTCGCTCGCCGGCGAATGGGGTCCGAAAGGCGTCCGCGTCAACTGCATCGCGCCCGGCCTGGTCAAGACCGACTTCGCCCGCGCGCTCTGGGAAGACGAAGCCAATCTGAAGCGCCGCACCGCCACCACGCCGCTCCGCCGCATCGGCGAGCCCGACGAAATCGCCGGCGCCGTCGCCTACCTCGCCTCCGACGCCTCGAGCTTCATGACCGGCCAAACCATCGTCATCGACGGCGGCGTGACGACCGCGGCGGTGTAGGGTTCTTCCCCTCTCCCCTTGCGGGAGAGGGTGGCATAGGCGGCCTTCGGCCGCCGTTCTCAAGAACGCCGATGCTTCGCATCGGCTATGGCGAAGCGGCGAGACGGGTGAGGGGTATCCCTCCGCACGTGACTCTTTTGCGGCTGTGTTCGCCGAAGCATACCCCTCATCCGGCGCCGTAGCCGAAGCCTTGCTTCGGCGTTCTTGAGAACGGCGGCCGACGGCCGCCTATGCCACCTTCTCCCACAAGGGGAGAAGGAAGGGCAGCGGCCCCCACTGATCCAAACCTTGACCTTGCCGCCCTAATCCGCTCCCTTTGGCGCGACACAATGACCCCTCCAGGGAAGACGCCCAAAGAAAACGCCAAGGTAAGCCGCCATGTCTTTCGTCCTCGCCATCGACCAGGGCACCACCTCTTCGCGCGCGATCGTGTTTCGCGGCGATATTTCCATCGCGGCGAAGGCGCAGGCCGAGTTTCCGCAGCATTTTCCGGCCTCCGGCTGGGTCGAGCACGAGCCGGAGGACATCTGGACCTCGACCGTGATGGTCTGCCGCGAAGCGATCGAGCATGCCGGGATCACCGCAAAGGACATCGCCGCGATCGGCATCACCAACCAGCGCGAGACCACCGTGGTGTGGGACCGCGCCACCGGCCAGGCCGTGCACCGCGCCATTGTCTGGCAGGACCGCCGCACCGCCGACATCTGCGCCAAGCTCAAGGCAGAAGGCCGCGAGCCCGTGATCTCTGAGAAGACCGGCCTGATCATCGATCCCTATTTCTCCGGAACCAAAGTCGCCTGGATCCTCGACCACGTCCCCGGCGCCCGCGCGCGCGCCGCGCGCGGCGAATTGATGTTCGGCACCATCGATTGCTATCTGCTCTGGCGCCTCACCGGCGGCAAGGTGCACGCCACCGACGCCACCAACGCCTCGCGCACGCTGCTGTTCAACATCCACACCGGCGCGTGGGACGACGAGCTGCTGGAGATCATCGGCGTGCCTCGCTCGATGCTGCCCGAGGTGAAGGATTCCTCCGCCCGCTTCGGCGAGAGCACGCCGGACCTGTTCGGCGGCCCCATCGTCATCGCCGGCATCGCCGGCGACCAGCAGGCCGCCACCATCGGCCAGGCCTGCTTCCGCCCGGGCATGATGAAGTCGACCTACGGCACCGGTTGTTTCGCGCTGCTCAACACCGGCACCACGCCCGTCGTCTCCAAGAACAAGCTGCTCACCACCGTCGCCTATCAGCTCGATGGCAAACGCACCTACGCGCTGGAAGGCTCGATCTTCGTCGCCGGCTCCGCTGTGCAATGGCTGCGCGACGGCCTCGGCATCATCAAGCATGCCGCCGAAACCGGACCGCTTGCCGATCAGTCGGACTCCATGCAGAGCGTCTACCTGGTCCCCGCCTTCGTCGGCATGGGCGCGCCCTATTGGAATCCGCGCGTCCGCGGCGCGCTGTTCGGCCTCACCCGCAACACCGGCCCCGCCGAGCTCGCCCATGCCGCGCTGGAAAGCGTCTGCTACCAGACCTTCGATCTCTGGGCCGCAATGCGCGCGGACTGGCCGAGTTCGGAAACCGCAAGCGTCGTGCTCCGCGTCGACGGGGGCATGACCGCCTCCGACTGGACCATGCAGCGCCTCGCCGATCTCCTGGATGCGCCGGTCGACCGCCCGGTGATCCAGGAGACCACGGCGCTGGGCGCCGCCTACCTCGCTGGCCTCCAGGCGGGCGTTTATCCCGAGCCGACCAAGTTCGCCGACAATTGGCGCCTCGAGCACCGCTTCAAGCCCAACATGAGCCAGGCCACGCGCGAGCGGAAGCTCGCCGGCTGGGCGCGCGCGGTAAAGGGCGTGCTGGCGAGCGACGAGGGGGAGGGGTAGCGGCAAATGTCGTAGCCCGGATGGAGCGCAGCGTAATCCGGGTCCGCTGTCGATGGTGGCACAAATCCCGGATTGCGCTGCGCTCCATCCGGGCTACACCACCGCCTCTACACCGTCATTGCGAGGAGCTCTTGCGACGAAGCAATCCAGGCTGCCTCCCCGGAAAGATCCTGGATTGCTTCGCTGCGCTCGCAATGACGGAGTGTGGCGCTGCTGTGGTGCCTCAAACGGCGCCGCCCGCTAATCGCTAACAAAAGAAGAAACGAAACATGATCGTCCCCGACGGCTATTCCGACGTCCCGAACGGCAAGATCGCCGCAATCGTCACCCATCTGGAGATGACTGCACCGCCCGCGCGCCGCGATGATCCGCCCGGCGCCTGGACCTTGCGCAAGGTCGATGCCCCCGCGCTTCCCTGGTACCGCGATCTCTTCCGCCGCGTCGGCGAGGGCTGGCTGTGGTTCTCGCGCGCGCGCATGACCGACGCCGAGCTCGCCGCGATCATCCATGCGCCTGGAATCGAGGTCTATGCCCTCGTCCTCGACGGCCGAGACGAAGGCCTGCTCGAGCTCGACTTCCGCGAGCCCGGCCACTGCGAACTGACCTATTTCGGCGTCACCGCTCCCCTGATCGGCACCGGCGCCGCCCGCTTCCTGATGAACCGCGCGCTGGAGCGCGCCTGGTCGCGCGACGTCCGCCGCGTCTGGGTTCACACCTGCACCTTCGATCATCCCTCCGCCGTCGCGTTCTATCAACGCTCCGGCTTTCGCCCCTTCCGCCGCCAGATCGAAGTGGCGGATGATCCGCGGCTTGATGACACGGCGCCGCGCGATGCGGCGAAGCACGTGCCGATCATTGAATAGTGCGCGACTGCCTCCTCACCGTCATTGCGAGGAGCCCTTGCGACGAAGCAATCCAGAGTCCGCACGGAGAGATTCTGGATTGCTTCGCTGCGCTCGCAATGACGGGAGTCTGCGCTGCCGTTCTACGATCTCAAAACACCTCCTGCTTCCCCCGCGCCAGCGAAAAACCCCGCTGCATCGCGTTGAAGCACGTCAATCCCGTCTGCTCCGACCGGCACATGAATCCCCCGCGCTGCCACACCTCGCCATAGGCCAGCACCGGCAACGAGGGGTCCATCACGGTGTCGCCGGCGCAGATGCGGCTTGCTGCGCCCTTCGCGCTCATCTCGAAGGCGTGACCCCAGTCGAGCTCGCAATCGGCGGGCCGGCGCGGGCGCACGTCCATGTTCATGATGTCGCAGCGGAGCACGCCCTGTCCGTTGTCGGTGAAGAACTGGCAGGCGATGTTCTTCGACGGCGTCAGAAAGCCGATCGGGCGGTCCTGCGCTTGGGCGGCGCCGATCATCGGCAGCAGGATCGCCATCAGGACCAGTCCGCGCGGTCGCGTCATGTCATTCCCGCTCAGCTCTCGAAAGTCACCGCCGTCGTGTTTGCCCCGCAGACCAGAACTGCGACGCGCTCGGTAGGTAAGGGACGATAGCGGCCGGAGAGCACCGCGGCAAATGCAGCTGCGCCGCCGGGCTCTGCCACGAGGCGCAAGTGCGACCATAGCGCGGCCTGGGCCTGCCGGATCGCATCGTCGCTGACCAGGACGACACGCTCGATATGGGCTCGCGCGACCGGAAACATCAGCTCGCCGACGCGTCGCGGCGCAAGGCTGTCGGCGGCGATGCCGCCGGCCGGCGCATCGACCGGCGCGCCCGCCTCGAACGCGGCATGCAGCGTTGGCGATTGCTCCGGCTCGACCGCGACGATGCGTGTCCGGCCGGCGTACCATGCCGCAATGCCGCCGATCAGCCCGCCGCCGCCGACCGCAACCAGCAGCGTGTCGATGCCGGGCGCATCCTGCTCAAGCTCCAGCCCGACGCTGCCCTGGCCGAGCAGGGTTTCGGCTTGATCGTAGGCATGGACGGCCAGCGCGCCGGTCTGCGCGACATGCGCCTCGCTCGCGGCGAGCGCATCGGCGTAGCGGCTGCCGGCGATCACGAGCTTTGCGCCATAGATCCTGATCCGCTCGGCCTTGGCCGGCGAGGTGATGTCGGGCACGAAGATCGTGGCGGGAATGCCGAGCCGATGCGCGGCATAGGCAACGGCGGCGCCGTGATTGCCGCCGGACGCGGCGACCACACCGGCCTGCGGCACCTGCCGCAGCAGCAGATTGGCGAAGGCGCCGCGCGCCTTGAACGATCCGGAATGCTGCAGCATCTCGAGCTTGAACGTGACCGGCGCGGCCGGCAGGCCGAAATCGGCGAGGTCGGCCTGAACAAGCGGCGTGCGCCTGATATGCGGACGGATGACCGGCTCGGTCGCCGCAATCCGCTCCCGTGTGATGTCCATTGTCGCTGTCATGATGCCGTCCAGGATAACCCAACTGAGAGTTGACATCAATTAGGTAATTAGCAAAATGGCTAAATGAAATTTGCCGTCGCCCTGCGCGCGCTCGCCAACGAACGCCGCCTGCAGATCCTGGAATGGCTGCGGGATCCGCGGAAGCATTTTCGCGAGCAGGAAGACGGCGACCTGGTCGAGGACGGTGTCTGCGGATTGCTGATCGCCGAAAAGCTCGGGGTCAGCGCGCCGACATTGAGCGAGCACATGCGGGTGCTGACGGCAGCCAAGCTGGTGCGCGCCAAGCGGATCAAGCAGTGGACGATGTACAAGCGCAACGAGACCGCCATTGCCGCGATCAAGCGCTCGATCCAGGACGGCCTTTGAGCGCAAGGCGGTCGCGGGTCGTTGCAGCCGGCGCAATGCTCCGTTTCCGAGATATTTGTTGCGCCGCGCCGAGCTGGTCGTGGAGACTGATCGACCCTGTCGTGTTCAATGATCGAGAAGAGCGAGAACCATGTTCCTGATCGGCCAATATGATTCCCCCTTCGTCCGCCGCGTCGCGATTGCGCTCCGGCTCTACGGGCTCGCCTTCGAGCACAGGCCATGGTCGACCTTCGGCGATGCCGACAAGATCGCGCCGTACAATCCGCTCCGCCGCGTGCCGACCCTGGTGCTCGACGACGGTGAGGCTTTGATCGAGAGCACGATCATCCTCGATCATCTCGATGACCTCGTCGGCGCGGACAAGGCCATGCTGCCGCGCGGCGGCACCGAGCGGCGCAAGCATTTGCGCATCTGCGCGCTCGCTTCCGGCCTCGGCGACAAGGCGGTGAGCCTGCTCTACGAGCGCGTGCTGCGGAAGGAGCAGCTCGCGCTGTGGGTCGAGCGTTGCCAGGCGCAGATCGCGGACGTGCTGAAAGTGCTCGAGGCCGAGCGCGCCAAGGTGACGACGCCGTATTGGCTGGGCGACCGCATCGGCCACGCCGACGTTGCCGTCGCCTGTGTCGTCCGCTTCACCCGCGAAGCGCATCCGCAGCTGTTCGATGCCGCGCGCTATCCGGCGCTCGCGGCCCATAGCGAGCGCTGCGAGGCGCTGGCGCCGTTCAAGGAGATCGTGCAGCCGCTGTCCCCGCCGAAGGGGTGAAGCGCTCTGTCATTCCGGGGCGCGCGAAGCGCGAGCCCGGAATCCGTGCAGCGGATGATGTGGAGCAATGGATTCCGGGCTCGCGCCAAGAGGCGCGCCCCGGAATGACAGCGCGGGGCCTGGCGAGAGTATCGGACGGCCACCGCAGCCCGATGATGCAATAATACCCCTGTTTTGCCCGACGCCGCAACCGTGTTTTCGGCAGGTCAGAAAACGTCAAGCCTTTTCAACCCCATCGCTACTGTGCATGGGGTTGTTTTTCACGTTTGTGTTTCGGCGGCGTCTACCCCGCGCCGGCGCGCTTCTTCTGCCAGACCAAGTGCACCGCGCAGGTGCAGCCCGGCGGATGCGAGGCGAGGTCTTTCGGCATTTCGTCGTTCGCCGGCGTGGCGGCGAAGGTCTTGTCCTGCGACGGGATGTAGTTCAGCACCGGCGCGAGCCAGCGCTCGGCTTCCGCCACGCTCATGCCCTTGCGCGCGGCATAGTCCTCGACCTGGTCGCGCTCGATCTTGCCGACGCCGAAATAATAGCTTTCGGGGCTGGCAAAATAGAGCCCGGAGACCGACGAGCCCGGCCACATCGCAAAGCTCTCCGTCAGCTTCACGCCGGCAGTCGCCTCCGCATCGAGCAGCTCGAACAGCGTCGCCTTCTCGGTATGATCGGGCTGCGCGGGATAGCCGGGCGCGGGGCGGATGCCCTGATATTTCTCCAGGATCAGCTCCGCGTTGGAGAGCGCCTCATCCGGTGCATAGGCCCAGAACTCGCGGCGGACGCGGGCGTGCATGCGCTCGGCAAAGGCCTCGGCGAGGCGATCGGCCAGCGCCTTGCAAAGGATCGAGGAATAGTCATCATTGGCCATCTTGAATCGATCGGCGACGGCATCCTCGCCGATCCCGGCGGTAACGACGAAGCCGCCGATGTAGTCGGGCACGCCGGCCGGCGCGATGAAGTCGGAGAGGGCAGCGTTGAAGCGGCCCTCGCGCTTCTCCAGTTGCTGGCGCAGCGTGTGCAGCGTCGCGATGCTCTTGGTCCTGTTATCGTCGGCATAGAGCACGATGTCGTCGCCTTGCGCATTGGCCGGCCAGAAGCCGATCGTCGCGCGCGCCCGGAACCACTTCTCCTTGAGGATGGTGTCGAGCATCTTGCGCGCATCGTCATAGAGCGAGCGCGCGACCTCGCCGACCTTGGAATCGTCGAGGATGGCGGGGAAGCGTCCGGCGAGCTCCCAGGTCTGGAAGAACGGCGTCCAGTCGATATAGGGCACGAGCTCGGCGAGGTCGTAGTCGTCAAAGCTCCTAATACCGAGGAAAGTCGGCTTCACCGGCTTGCTCTTGGCAAAATCGACCGGCACGCGGTTGGCGCGCGCGTCAGCCAGCTTCAGCCGCTTCTTGTCGGCCTGCGCGCGCAGATGCGCCTCCGAGATCCTTGCGTATTCGGCCCGCACCTCGGCCGCATAGGCCTCGCGCTTCTCCGGCGACAGCAGCGCGGAGGCGACGCCGACCGCGCGGCTGGCGTCGTTGACATGCACGACGGGACCGGCGCGATAGCTCGGGTCGATCTTGACGGCCGTATGCACGCGGCTGGTGGTGGCGCCGCCGATCAGCAGCGGCAGCCTCAAGCCTTCGCGCTGCAACTCGCCGGCGAAGAACGCCATCTCGTCGAGCGAGGGTGTGATCAGGCCTGACAGCCCGACGATGTCGGCCTTCTCAGCTTTCACGGTCTCGACGATCTTTGCCGCCGGCACCATCACGCCGAGATCGATGACCTCGAAATTGTTGCACTGGAGCACGATGCCGACGATGTTCTTGCCGATGTCGTGGACGTCGCCCTTGACCGTCGCGAGCACGATCTTGCCGGCGGACGAGGAGCCCTCGGTGCCGATGCCGCTCGCAAGGTTGCGCGCCTTCTCCTCCTCCATGAACGGCATGAGGTAAGCGACGGCCTGCTTCATCACGCGCGCGGACTTCACCACCTGCGGCAAAAACATCTTGCCGTCGCCGAAGAGATCGCCGACCACGTTCATGCCGGCCATCAGCGGGCCCTCGATGACGTCGAGCGGGCGCGCGGATTTCTTGCGGGCTTCTTCAGTGTCCTGCTCGATGAACTCGGTGATGCCATGCACCAGCGAATGCGACAGCCGCTTCTCCACCGGCCATTCGCGCCAGGCGAGATCGGCTTCCTTGCCTTCGGTCTTCTTGCCGCGGAACTTCTCCGCCAGCGCCAGCAGCCGCTCGGAGGCGCCCGCGTCACGGTTGAGGACGACGTCCTCGCACACTTGCCGCAGCTCCGGGTCGATGTCGTCATAAACGATCATCTGACCGGCATTGACGATGCCCATATCCATGCCGGCCTTGATGGCGTGATACAGGAACACCGAGTGCATGGCCTCGCGCACCGGCTCGTTGCCGCGGAACGAGAACGACAAATTGGAGACGCCGCCCGAGACATGCGCGCCCGGCAGGTTCTGCCGGATCCAGCGCGTCGCCTCGATGAAGTCCACCCCGTAATTGTTGTGCTCCTCGATGCCGGTCGCGATCGCGAAGATGTTCGGATCGAAGATGATGTCCTCAGGCGGGAAGCCGACCTTGTGCACCAGGATGTCGTAGGCGCGCTTGCAGATCTCGGTCTTGCGCGCGAACGTGTCGGCCTGGCCGACCTCGTCGAACGCCATGACGACGACCGCCGCGCCATGGCGCCGCGCGATCTTCGCCTCGTGAATGAACTTCTCCTCGCCTTCCTTCATCGAGATCGAGTTCACGACCGGTTTACCCTGGACGCATTTCAGGCCGGCTTCGATCACGGAGAATTTCGAGGAATCGATCATCACCGGCACGCGCGCGATGTCGGGCTCGGCGGCGAGCAGATTGAGGAACGTCACCATCGCCGCTTCGGAATCGAGCAGGCCCTCGTCCATGTTGACGTCGATGATCTGGGCCCCGTTCTCGACCTGATCGCGCGCGACCTGGAGCGCGGCGGTGTAGTCGCCAGCGGTGATCAGCTTGCGGAAGCGGGCCGAGCCGGTGACGTTGGTGCGTTCGCCGACGTTGACGAAGGGGATCGCGTCGGTCAGCACGAACGGCTCGAGTCCGGAAAGCCGCAGGCGCGGGGTGATCTCCGGCACGATGCGCGGCTTGTGCGGCGCCACTGCCGCGGCAATCGCCGCGATATGGTCCGGCGTCGTACCGCAGCAGCCGCCGACGATGTTGACGAGGCCGTCGCGCGCGAACTCGCCGATCAGCCGCGCCATGTATTCCGGCGTCTCGTCATACTGGCCGAACTCGTTCGGCAGACCGGCATTGGGATAGGCGCAGACCAGCGTGTCGGCGACGCGGCCGATGTCGGCGATATGCGCGCGCAGGTCTTCAGCGCCGAGCGCGCAGTTGAAGCCGATGGTGATGGGCTTGGCGTGCCGCACCGAATTCCAGAAGGCTTCCGGCATCTGGCCCGACAGCAGGCGGCCGGACTTGTCGGTGATGGTGCCTGAGACCATCACGGGAACGTCGATGCCGAGCTCTTCGGTGATCTCGGCGATGGCATAGAGCGCCGCCTTGGCGTTGAGCGTATCGAAGATGGTCTCGACCAGCAGGAGATCGACGCCGCCGTCGATCAGCCCGCGGATCTGCTCGCCATAGGACTTGCGCAGATCGTCGAAGGTGACGACGCGGTAACCGGGATTGGAAACATCGGGCGAGATCGAGGCCGTGCGGTTGGTGGGGCCGATGGCGCCGGCGACGAAGCGCGGCTTGCCGTCCTCGGCTTCGACGCGCCGTGCAGCATTGCCGGCGAGGCGGGCGCCTTCACGCGCCATCTCGTAGACGATGTCGGTGAGGTCGTAATCGGCCTGCGCGATCGAGGTCGTCGAGAACGTGTTGGTCGCGACGATGTCGGCGCCGGCGCGCAAATAGGCGGCGTGGATGTCCTCGATCGCCTGCGGCTGGGTCAGGATCAACAAATCGTTGTTGCCGCGCAGGTCGCGATGGAAGTTCTTGAAGCGCTCGCCGCGGAAGGCTTTCTCGTCGAGCTGCAGGTTCTGAATCATCGTGCCCATGGCGCCGTCGAGCACCAGGATGCGCTCGCGCGCGGCGTTCAGAAGGGCAGTTCGCTTCGGAGAGACGGTCACGGTCATGTTCGCTTACGCCGCCTTCTGCGCGCTCTTGGCGCGAATGCCGAGCAAATGGCTGATCGCGAACACGAGATCGGCGCGGTTCATGGTGTAGAAATGGAAGGTGTCGACGCCGTGCTTGGCGAGCTTCTGCACCTGGCCGGCCGCAACGGTCGCGGCCACCAGCTTGCGCGTTTCGGCATCGTCATCGAGCCCTTCGAACTTCGCCGCGAACCAGTCGGGCACCGTGGTGCCGGCACGGGTCACGAAATTGCGCGCCTGCTTGAAGTTGTGCATGGGCATGATGCCCGGCACTACGGGGATGTCGATGCCGCGCGCACGCACGCGGTCGAGATAGCGGAAGTAGAGATCGTTGTCGAAGAACACCTGCGTGATCGCGCGCGTCGCGCCCGCATCGACCTTCGCCTTGAGCGTGTCGATATCGGCATCGAAGTCGCGCGCTTCGGGGTGCTTCTCGGGGTAGGCAGAGACCGAGACCTCGATGTCGCCGTGCCGCTTCTTGATGCCGGCGACGAGCTCGGCCGAGCTCTGATAACCCTCGGGATGGCTCGAATAGGGCGTGCCGATGCCGCCGACGGGATCGCCGCGCAAGGCCACGATGTGGCGGACGCCGACCTCGTGATAGCGGTCGACGATCTCGTCGATCTCGCCGCACGAAGCACCGACGCAGGTCAGGTGCGCCGCCGGCAGCAGCGCGGTCTCTTTCAGGATGCGTGTGATGGTCGAATGGGTGCGCTCGCGGGTCGAGCCGCCGGCGCCATAGGTCACCGAGACGAACTTCGGCTCGAGCGGGGCCAGCCGGTTGATGGTCTCCCAGAGATTGCGCTCCATCTCTTCCGTCTTCGGCGGAAAGAACTCGAAGGAGATCGCGGGCCGCTTCAGGTGCCTGTCCTGCCGGTCGGCTGTCGCAGGCGTCGTCAGGTCAGTCATGGCGCCACTCACTCCAATGTCAGGCCGGCAATCGGGGTCTAGCCTCGGAGAGCTAAAATACGGCAAAGGCCCCTTGATCGACAGCCCATCATGCATGGGAAGTTGCCCATTCAGGTGCAGTTAGACGGGTCATTCTTGCGAATCATGTTTTGGGTGGGAAGCGCGCTGCATGACATAATGTGTTGAATTTTCAGATATTATCTCTCGTGAACTATCTTTTATGAACGGTTTTCTTGGTGGGCAGATCAGAATCGTCTGCAAAGTAGCGGCGGTTGTCCCAACTCCAGCCGCTGGCGTGCCAGCCCGTCCGTACACGTCAGGCCTGCGCAGCCTGCCCATTGTCGCCGCGACCGCCTCCATTACGTTAAGCCGCGATGATCCCGCTCTCCGTCCTCGACCTCTCCGTCGTCACATCAGGCACCAAGCCCGCCGCGGCGCTGCGCAACAGCATCGATTTGGCGCGTCACGTCGATGGCCTCGGCTATGTCCGCTACTGGCTCGCCGAGCATCACAATCTCGCCTCCGTCGCGAGCCCCGCGCCCGACCTGATGATCGGCCAGATCGCGGCGGTGACGAAGCACCTCCGCGTCGGTTCCGGCGGGGTGATGCTGCCCAACCATGCGCCGCTGGTCGTCGCTGAGCGCTTCAAGATGCTGGAGGCGCTATTTCCGGGCCGGATCGATCTCGGTCTCGGCCGCGCGCCGGGCACCGATGGTGCGACGGCTTACGCGCTCAGGAGCCGGCTCGACCGCCGCGAGGGCGACGATTTCCTGGAGCGGCTGCACGAGTTGATCCTGTGGGAGACGCGCGAATTCCCCGCGGGGCACCCCTACAACAACGTCGTCGCAATGCCCGACGACACCAGACTGCCGCCTATCTGGCTGCTCGGCTCCAGCGATTATTCCTCGGAATTGGCCGCCCAGGTCGGCATGGGCTTCGCCTTCGCCCATCATTTCGCGTCCCACGACGCGATCGATGCGATGGTGCATTACCGCAATCGCTTTCAACCCTCGACCTGGCGTGCGAGCCCACATGCCATTCTCGCGGTCGCCGTCATTGCGGCCGATACCGACGAGGAGGCCGAAAGGCTCGCCTCGTCCTTCGACCTCAACCGTCTTCGCCGCGACCGCAGTCAATATCTGCCGCTGCCGAGCGTCGAGGAGGCGATGGCCTATCCGTATACGGACGCCGAGCGCACCTCGATCCTGCGCAACCGCTCGCGCCTGTTCGTCGGCAGTCCCGCGACGGTGCAGAAGAAGCTGCAGCCGCTGATCTACGCAAGCAAGCCGGACGAGCTGATGGTGATCACGGCGGTATATGACCACGCGGCGCGAAAGAAGTCGTATTCGCTATTGGCGGAGGCATTCGGGCTCAGAGCGGCGGGGTAGCTTACCCTCCCCTGGAGGGGGCGGGTCGATTGCGCGCAGGGCGAGCGGGGTGATCTCTCCACTCGGGCAGTATTCGACGTGGAGAGACCGTCACCCACCCCGCTACGCATTGCGCTGCGCTCCATGGGGAGCGACCCACGGGCGAGCTGCGCTCTCCCGGACCCCTCCAGGGGAGGGTGAGGGATCAATCCTGCACTTCGCTGAACGTGGCGCGGAACGGATGGCCCGGATATACCCCGACGATGCGAAATTCGCGCGAGAAGAATTTCAGCTCCTCGATGGCGAAGGCGAGGCCCTTGTCATCGGGATGGCCGTCGACGTCGGCATAGAACTGCGTAGCGAAGAAATTGCCGTCGACCATGTAGCTCTCGAGCTTGGTCATGTTGACGCCGTTGGTGGCGAAACCGCCGAGCGCCTTGTAGAGCGCCGCCGGCAAATTGCGCACCCGGAACACAAAAGTCGTGACGAGCGGCCCGGTGCCTTGGGGCGCCCATTTCGGCTCGCGCGCCAGCACCACGAAGCGCGTGGTGTTGTGGGCCTCGTCCTCGATGTCCTCGGCGAGGATGTCGAGACCGTAGATCTTTGCAGCAAGGCGCGAGGCGATCGCGGCCACCGTCTTGTCCTTGCGCTCCGAGATGTCGCGGGCGCTGCCGGCGGTATCGGCATGCACGATCGGCTTGATGCCGAGCTTGCGGATGATGCGCCGGCACTGGCCGAGCGCATGCACATGGCTCTCGACGCTCTTGATGTCTTCGAGCTTGGTGCCCTTCACGGCCATCAGCTGATGCCGGACCGGCAGAAACCATTCGCCGACGATGAAGAGGCCGGACGCCGGCAGGAGGTGATGGATGTCGGCGACGCGGCCGGCGACCGAATTCTCGATCGGGATCATGCCGAGATCGGCCTCGCCCGACGAGATCGCCGACAGCGCGTCTTCGAATGTGGCGCAGGGCATCGGTTCGGCGTCGGGATAGGCCTCGACGATGGCGATGTGGGAATTGGCGCCAGGCTCGCCCTGGAATGCGATCTTCATCTTGCTCATGCTCGGCCTTGTAGCAGCGGCTCAGGATTTGGAAAGGATGCTGCGCGCGGTCTCGAGGTCCGCCGGCGTATCGACCCCGCGGGGCACGGTGTCGACGATGGTGAAATCGATGCGCATTCCGGCCTCAAGCGCCCGGAGCTGCTCGAGCTTCTCCTGCAATTCCAGCGGAGACGGCGGAAGAGAGACGTAGCGCTCCAGCGCGGCGCGGCGAAAGGCATAGAGGCCGATATGGTGATAACGCGGTCCGTCGCCGGTCGGGGCGGTCGCGCGGGTGAAATAAAGTGCGCGCATCCGCCTGCCGCCAACCGAGGTTCCGATCGCCTTCACCACGCTTGGGGCGAGATCCTCTTCCTCGGTGTGGATCCGCGAGGCCAGCGTCGCGATGTCCACGGCCGGGTCTTGCAGCGGCGGCAGCACCTCGCGGATGTTGTCGATCGTGATGGTCGGGAAATCCCCCTGGACATTGACCACGATCTCGGCCTTGCCCTCGGGATCGAGCTTCTGCATGGCCTCGTGGATACGGTCCGAGCCGGAGGGGTGGTCGCCGCGGGTCATCACGGCCTCGCCGCCATGGGCGGTCACGACCGAGGCGATCTCGTCGGTGTCGGTGGCCACCGCGACCCTGCCGATTGCGGCGGCCTCGGCACGGCGCAGCACATGCACGATCATCGGCAATCCCGCGATATCGGCGAGCGGCTTGCCGGGCAGGCGGGTGGCGGCCATGCGAGCCGGGATCAGCACCAGGATGCGGGGATCGATCATCGGGTTCAAAGGTCTGAGGTCAAGAGCCTGAAAACGGAGCGTTTTCCGCACCGGGACATGGGATGGGGACGGGCCTGAAGCCGGGTCGCTTATACGGGTTGCCAGACCCCGGGCAAACCGATATCTCAATGGCAAAACTCGGGGAAACAATAAGGAACGTTTGATTCTCCGAGGCTCGTCCTGCGGCCATCCGGGCCGCTGTTTCCTTCTTGCGGTGGGGCCTGGCCGGAAATGGACTCTTTCGAACTCAACAAGATTCTCGGCGCCGTGTTCGGCACCTGTCTCTTTCTGCTGGTGACGAGCTTCACCGCGAGTGCGCTGTTCTCCCCCAAGATGCCGGAAAAGCCGGGCTTCGAGATCGCGGTCAAGCAAGATGCCGGCTCCGGCAAGGAGGGCGCCGCCGCCGCACCGTCCGAACCGATCGAAAAGCTGCTCCAAACCGCCTCCGTCGAGAAGGGCGCCGCGGCCGCCAAGAAGTGTGGCGCCTGCCACACCTTCGAGAAGGGCGGCCCGAACCGAGTCGGTCCGAACCTCTATGGCGTCGTTGGCGAGCCCAAGGGCCAGGGCCGTGGTGGCTTCAACTTCTCGGCCGCCATAAAGGCCAAGGGTGGCAACTGGAGCTTCGACGACCTCAACAAGTTCCTCGCCAATCCGAAGGGCTTCATTCCGGGCACCGCGATGGGCTTTGCCGGTGTTGCCAAGGATTCCGAGCGTGCCGATATCATCGCCTATCTGAATTCGCAGTCGGAGAAACCTCAGCCGCTGCCGACGGCGTCAAAATAAGGTCCCAAGAACCGGCGCTCGAATACGGCCAGGCTGAAAAGTCTGGCCGTTTCCTTATCCGGGCCTCGCGGCGACGTTATCGGGGCGTTTGGCCGCATCCGATAGGCCGGCCGGGCTTCCAAGATGAGGAAAAAGCAACATATTCGGTCGAAACCTCGCCTATATTGGGAACTTAAAGGAGTAGCCTCCTTCAAGACAGGGATGTTGATTTGGCCATTACCCGACGCGATCTCCTGCTCACCGGCACTGCAGCCGCAGCGCTTCCAGCCCTTGGCTCCCTCGCGGGCGTTCCCGTCGGCGTGGCGCATGCGCAATCAGCAACTGAGCTGCCTTCCGGCGGGTTGCCTTGGCGCCACGCGCTGTCGCTGTTCGGAAAGGTCAAGTACCCCGCCGACTTCAAGCGCTTCGACTACGTCAATCCGGACGCCCCCAAAGGCGGTGTCGCGCGCCAGATCGCCGTCGGCACGTTCGACAATTTCAACATCGTTGTCTCGGGCGTGAAGGGCCAGGTCGCTGGTGCCGTCGCGTTCATCTATGAATCGCTCCTGACGCAGTCGCTCGACGAGGTCTCGACCGAATACGGCGCGCTGGCCGAAGCGGTCAGCCATCCCGACGATTTTTCCTTCGTCACCTATCGCCTGCGCCCGCAGGCGAAATGGCATGACGGCAAGCCTGTTACGCCGGAGGACGTGATCTTCTCGCTCGATTCCTTCAAGAAGAACCATCCGATGTACTCGGCCTATTACAGCCATGTGGTGAAGGCCGAGAAGGTCGGCGAGCGTGACGTGAAGTTCGTGTTCGACGCACCCGGCAACCGCGAGCTGCCGCTGATCGTGGGACAGCTGATCGTCCTTCCGAAACATTGGTGGGAGGGGACGGACGCGCAGGGCCGCAAGCGCGATATCGCCACCACCACGCTGGAAGTGCCGCTCGGCTCGGGCCCTTACAAGGTCAAGGAATTCGTCGCAGGACGCTCGATCGCGCTGGAGCGCGTCAAGGACTATTGGGGCCGCGATCTTCCCATCAATGTGGGCCGCAATAATTTCGATGAGCTGCGCTACGAATATTTTCGCGACGGCACCGTTGCGATCGAGGCCTTCAAGGCCGACCAGGTCGATTGGCGCACCGAGAACAGCGCGAAGAGTTGGGCGACCGCCTATGATTTCCCGGCCGTGACCGAAAAGCGGGTGATCCTCGAGGAATTCGTCAATCGCAGCTCGGGCGTGATGCAGGCCTTCGTGCCGAACCTGCGCCGCGCCAAGTTCAGCGATCCGCGCGTGCGTCGTGCGCTCAACTACGCGTTCGACTTCGAGGAGATGAACAAGCAGATCTTCTACGGTCAGTACAAGCGCATCAGCAGCTATTTCGACGGCATCGAGGAGCTGATGGCAACGGGATTGCCGCAGGGTAAGGAGCTCGAAATTCTCGAGACCGTCCGCGCCCAGGTACCGCCCGAGGTCTTCACGACGCCCTACACCAATCCGGTCGGGGGTAGTCCGGAGGCGGTGCGCGACAATTTGCGTGAGGCGCTGCGCCTGTTCAAGGAAGCCGGCTACGAGGTGCGAGATCGCAAGCTGGTCGACGTCAAGACCGGTGCGCAGTTCTCGCTGGAATTGCTCAACTCGGATCCCAGCTTCGAACGAATTACGCTGTTCTACAAGCCGTCGCTGGAGCGGCTCGGCATTGCGGTGAGCGTTCGGACGGTCGATCCGACCCAGTATGAGAACAGGACGCGCGAGTGGGACTTCGACATCGTGACGAACTCCTGGGGCGAGTCACAATCGCCGGGCAACGAGCAGCGCGAGTTCTGGTCCTCCAAATCGGCCGACATCGCCGGGTCGCGCAACATCGCCGGCATCAAGAATCCGGCCATCGACAAGCTGATCGAGCGGGTGATCTACGCCACTGATCGCGACGATCTCGTCGCGGCCACCAAGGCCCTCGACCGCGTGCTGCTGTGGAATCACTACGTCGTGCCGCAATGGACCTACAACAAGGTGCGCACCGCGCGCTGGGATCGCTTCGGCCGGCCGACGGAATTGCCCAGGTATGGTCTGTCCGGCTTCCCGTTCATCTGGTGGTACGACGCAGACAAGGCGGCACGGATCGCAAAGAAATCGTGAAGGACAATCCCCGCATGACGCAGATGTCACGCCGCCATGTGCTGGTCCTGGGTGTTGGCGGCGCCCTCGGGGCGTCCGTCGGCGCGCCGCTGCTGCGCAGCGCGCGAGCATCGGAAGCGGCGACCGAGGCGCACGGCATGTCGGCATTCGGCGATCTCAAATATCCCGCCGACTTCCGTCATTTCGATTACGTCAATGTCGACGCGCCGAAAGGCGGCACGTTCTCGCTGATCCCGTCGGTGCGGGCCTACAATCAGTCCTACCAGACCTTCAACTCGCTCAACGCCTTCATCCTGAAAGGCGACGGCGCACAAGGTATGGGTATGACGTTCTCGCCGCTGATGATCCGCGCAGCTGACGAGCCCGACGCAATGTACGGGTTGGCGGCCAAATCCGTGCAGATATCGCCGGACAAGCTGGTCTACCGCTTCGCGATGCGACCCGAGGCGAAATTCCACGACGGGACCAGGCTCACTGCCCACGATGCAGCCTATTCGCTGACGACTCTGAAGACCAAGGGGCATCCGCTGATCACCGTGCAGATGCGCGACATGGTCAGTGCCGAAGCCCTCGACGATGCGACGCTCGTCGTCACCTTCGCCAAGGGGCGTGCACGCGACGTGCCGCTCTATGTCGCCAGCCTGCCGATCTTCTCGAAGGCGTACTACGCCTCCCGCCCGTTCGATGAATCGTCGCTGGAGATTCCGCTCGGCTCGGGCCCGTACAGGGTCGGCAGGTTCGAGGTCAATCGCTACATCGAGTTCGAGCGCGTGAAGGACTGGTGGGCCGCTGATCTGCCGCCCTGCCGCGGCAGCTATAATTTCGATGTCGTCCGCTATGAATTCTATCGCGACCGCGACGTCGCCTTCGAGGGCTTTACCGGCAAGAGCTATCTTTATCGCGAGGAGTTCACTTCGCGCATCTGGGCGACGCGCTATGACTTCCCCGCGGTGAAGGAAGGCCGAGTCAAGATGGAGGTCGTGCCCGACGATACGCCCTCCGGCGCGCAAGGCTGGTTCATCAATGCGCGGCGCGACAAATTCAAAGACCCCCGCGTGCGCGAGGCCCTGATCAACGCTTTCGATTTCGAATGGACCAACAAGACAATCATGTACGGCGCTTACGCTCGTACGGTGTCGCCGTTCCAGAACTCGGACCTGATGGCCGGCAATGCGCCGCCTTCGCCGGAAGAGCTGAAGCTGCTGGAGCCGTTTCGCGGCCAGGTTCCTGACGAGGTGTTCGCGGCGCCGTTCACGCCGCCGGCCTCCGACGGCTCCGGACAGGACCGCAGCCTGCTCCGCAAGGCGCAGCAATTGCTGACCGAGGCCGGCGTGCCCATCAAGGACGGCAAGCGGGTGCTGCCGAACGGCGAATTGTTCAAGATCGAGTTCCTGCTGGATGAGCCCTCGTTCCAGCCGCACCACGCGCCTTACATCAAGAATCTCGCGACGCTCGGCATCGAAGCGAGCGTGCGCCTCGTCGATGCCGTACAGCACAAAGCCCGGCAGGAAGATTTCGATTTCGACATGACCATTCAGCGCTTCAGCATGTCGGCGACGCCAGGCGATGCCATGCGCGCGTTCTTCTCCTCGCAGGTCGCAAACACCAAGGGCTCGTACAATCTGGCTGGCGTCGCCAGTCCGGCGATCGACGCCATGATCGAGAAGATCATGGCGGCCGACAGCCGCGAAGACCTGACCGTCGCCTGCCGCGCCTTCGATCGCCTGTTCCGCGCCGGCCGGTATTGGGTGCCGCAATGGTACAACAAGACGCACCGGCTGGCTTATTGGGATCAGTTCGGACATCCGCCGAAGCTGCCGCGCTATGCCAACGGCGTCGGCGCGCCCGACATCTGGTGGTATGAGCCCGCCAAGGCGGCCAAGCTCGAGCAGGCAAAATAGCCATGAGCGCCTATATCGCCCGCCGCCTCCTGCTAATGATTCCGACCCTGCTTGGGATCCTCTTCGTGTCCTTCGTCGTGGTGCAATTCGCGCCCGGCGGCCCGGTTGAACGCGTGATCGCGCAGCTCTCGGGCGCCGACACCGGCGGCACCTCGCGCATATCGGGCGGCAGCGATTTTGCGCAGCGCGCGCCGGGGCAGGTCGGTGCGGGCGGCGATTCCGTCAACTCGAAATATCGCGGCGCGCAGGGCCTCGACCCCGATTTCATCAAGAAGCTGGAAGTGCAGTTCGGCTTCGACAAGCCCGCGCCGGAACGCTTCCTGCTGATGGTGTGGAACTTCGCCCGCTTCGATTTCGGCAAGAGCTATTTTCGCGACGTCAGCGTTCTGCAGCTCATCAAGGAAAAGCTGCCGGTCTCGATCTCGCTTGGCCTCTGGCTAACACTTCTGACCTACCTGATCTCGATCCCGCTCGGCATTCGCAAGGCCGTGAACGACGGGGCGCGGTTCGACACCTGGACCTCGACGGTGCTCGTGCTCGGCTATGCCATCCCCGGTTTTCTGTTCGCCATTCTCCTCATCATCCTGTTTGCCGGCGGCTCCTTCTTCAACTGGTTCCCGCTGCGCGGACTGACCTCGGACGGCTGGTCGCAGTTTCCCTGGTATTGGAAGATCATCGATTATTTCTGGCATCTGACGTTGCCGCTGATCGCCATGGGGCTAGGTGCCTTCACCACCATGACGTTCCTGACCAAGAACTCGTTCCTGGATGAGATCCGCAAGCAATACGTCATGACCGCCCGCGCCAAGGGCTGCAGCGAGAACCGGGTGCTCTATGGCCACGTCTTCCGCAACGCGATGCTGATCGTGATCGCCGGCTTCCCCGGCACTTTCATCCACGCCTTCTTTTCCGGCTCGCTGCTGATCGAGACCATCTTCTCGCTGGACGGGCTGGGACTGCTCAGCTTCGAGAGCGTGCTCAATCGCGATTATCCCGTGGTGTTCGGCACGCTCTACATCTTCTCGCTGGTCGGCCTCGTGATCAACCTGATCTCCGACCTGACCTATATGTGGATCGACCCCCGGATCGATTTCGAAGCGCGGGAGGTCTGATGACGATCACCGCGCCGACGCCGATCGAGACCACAGCGAAGTCGCCGCTCGGCGATGCCGTTCCGATCACGGGCAAGCCGTTCGCTCCATCGCCGCTTAACCGGCGGCGGTGGCAGAACTTCAAGGCGAACCACCGCGGCTACTGGTCCTTCTGGATCTTCATCGGCCTGTTCGTGATCTCGCTGTTCGCCGAGCTGATCGCGAACGATCGGCCCTTCCTGATCAAGTTCGACGGCCGTCTCTATTGGCCGGCCTTCGTGACCTATTCGGAGACGACGTTCGGCGGCGATTTCGAGACGGCGGCCGATTACCGCGATCCGTACTTGCAGAAGCTGATCAAGGACAAGGGCGGCAGCGTCGTCTGGCCGCTGATCCGTTACTCCTATGACACTCACAATCTCGATCTGCCGACGCCGGCGCCGTCGCCGCCGACCTGGATGCTGACGGAGAAGCAGTGCAAGCCGGTGGTGGAGAAGAAGGGACTGAAGAGCTGCCGCGATCTCGAATACAACTGGCTCGGCACCGACGATCAGGGCCGCGACGTGGTGGCGCGGCTGATCTACGGCTTCCGCATCTCGGTGCTGTTCGGCCTTTGCCTCACCATCGTTTCGTCGGTCATCGGCATCGCGGCGGGTGCGGTGCAGGGCTATTTCGGCGGTTGGGTCGATCTGATCTTCCAGCGTTTCATCGAGATCTGGACCGCGATTCCATCGCTGTATCTTCTCCTGATCCTGTCCTCGGTGCTGGTGCCCGGTTTCTTCGTGCTACTCGGCATCTTGCTGCTGTTCTCCTGGGTCTCGCTGGTTGGCCTCGTGCGGGCCGAATTCCTGCGCGGGCGCAATTTCGAATACGTCCAGGCGGCACGTGCGCTCGGCGTCTCCAATCCTCTGATCATGTTCCGCCACCTGCTGCCGAACGCGATGGTCGCGACCATGACGTTCCTGCCGTTCATCGTATCGAGCTCGGTGATGACGCTGACGGCGCTCGATTTCCTCGGCTTCGGCCTGCCACCGGGATCGCCCTCGCTCGGCGAATTGCTCTCGCAGGCCAAGGCCAATGTGCAGGCACCGTGGCTCGGCTTCTCCGGCTTCTTCTCGGTCGCGATCATGCTCTCGCTGTTGATCTTCATCGGTGAAGCCGTGCGCGACGCCTTCGACCCGCGCAAGACGTTCAGGTAAGGCCATGGATGCGATCAACCAGCCCCTGCTCGCCGTTCGCGACCTCTCGGTGGCCTTTCACCAGGGCGGCGCCACCACGCTTGCGGTCGACAAGGTCTCGTTCCAGATCAAGCGCGGCGAATGCGTCGCGCTGGTCGGCGAGTCCGGCTCCGGCAAGTCGGTCAGCGCACTCTCGATCCTGAAGCTGCTGCCGTATCCGAATGCCTCCCATCCCTCCGGCAGCATCCGCTTCAAGGGCCAGGAGTTGATCGACCAGTCCGAGCAGCAGATGCGGGAGATCAGGGGCAGCGACATCTCCATCATCTTCCAGGAGCCGATGACCTCGCTCAATCCGCTGCACACGATCGAGGCGCAGATCGGCGAGATCATCCAGCTGCACAATCCGACCAGCAATGCGCAGGCCCGCAAGCGGACGCTGGAGCTCTTGACCCAGGTCGGCATTCCCGATCCAGAGACGCGGCTGAACAGCTATCCGCACCAGCTCTCCGGCGGCCAGCGCCAGCGCGTGATGATCGCGATGGCGCTCGCCAACGAGCCGGATCTTCTGATCGCGGACGAGCCGACCACGGCGCTCGACGTCACGGTGCAGGCGCAGATCCTGGCGCTGCTCGCCGAGATCCGCGCGCGGCTCGGCATGAGCCTGCTGTTCATCACCCACGATCTCGGCATCGTGCGCCGGATCGCCGACATCGTCTGTGTCATGAAGGGCGGCGTGATCGTCGAGCAGGGTCCGGTCGAGCAGGTCTTCAAGACCCCGAAACATCCCTATACACGCGACCTGCTCGCGGCGGAGCCCAAGCCCGATCCGGCGCCGCCGCAGCCGAATGCGCCGGTGGTGATGTCGGCCAATGACCTAAAAGTCTGGTTCCCGATCAAGCGCGGCCTGATGCGCAAGACGGTCGGTCACATCAAGGCGGTCGACGGTGTCAGCGTCGCCGTACGCAAGGGCGAGACGCTCGGCGTGGTCGGCGAATCCGGCTCGGGCAAGACCACGCTGGGGTTGGCGCTGCTGCGCCTGATCTCCTCGAACGGGCGCATCGTGTTTTTGGGCAAGGACATCCAGGGCCTGCGCTTCAAGGAGATGCGTCCCTTCCGGCGCGACATGCAGATCGTGTTTCAGGATCCGTTCGGCTCGCTCTCACCGCGCATGTCGGTCGCCGACGTCATCGCCGAGGGTCTGTCCGTGCATCAGCCGGCGCTCTCGCGCGAGGAACGCGAGGCGCGCGTCGTCAAGGCACTCGAGGATGTCGGACTCAATCCGGAGACGCGCTTCCGCTATCCGCACGAATTCTCCGGCGGCCAGCGTCAGCGCATCTCGATCGCGCGCGCGATCGTGCTGGAGCCTGATTTCGTCGTGCTGGACGAGCCGACCAGCGCGCTCGACATGCTGTTCCAGGCGCAGATGGTCGATCTGTTGCGCGAGCTCCAGCGCAAGCGCGAGCTCACCTACATGTTCATTTCGCACGATTTGCGTGTCGTCGCCTCGCTCGCCAGCCACCTCATCGTGATGCGCGGCGGCAAGGTCGTCGAGGAGGGGCAGGCGGCCGAGCTGTTCAGGAATCCGAAGACGGATTATACCCGAGCGCTGTTCGCGGCCGCGTTCCGGCTGGAGACGGCCGGGAACGGGGCGGTGGCGACGTAGCGCTCCGTCAGAGCCGCTTGATCGCGACGACCTCGCTGCCAGCCGCCTTGATCCGCGCGATCGCCGGCTCGATCGGCTCGATCACCGTTGCCATGTGATGCGCATTGGCGTGAACCATGGTGGTGGCGTCGCGCACGATGGCGACATGACCTTTCCAGAAGATCAGATCGCCGCGCTGCAAGCTGCTCCGCTCATGCGGCTCCAGCGTGCGGCCGAGACCGGCGAGCTGCATGTCGCTGTCGCGCGGGCAGCCGATCCCGGCTGATGTCAGCGAGACCTGGACGAGGCCGGAGCAATCGATGCCAAAGCTGCTCTTGCCGCCCCAGAGATAGGGCGTGCCGACGAAGCGCTCGGCCACCGCGACGAAATCCGGCTCGCGATGATCGAGCGGGATGAGATGCGTTCTCGGCAGATATCTGCCGTCGTGCGTCACGGCGAAGCTGCCGTCCTCGCGCGCCACGGCAAGCTTCGATCCCATCACGAGCGTGTCGGCCGGCGGCAGCTTGATCGAGGGGCCGGGGAACGCAAACGTCCGCAGTGCGCCGACCAAGTGCGTTGCGGCAGCCGACGGTTTTGCGAGCGCCGCATCCGGGAGCCAGCCGACATAGCCATCGCTACTGAGCTGGCCCCAGGCCCAACCCTCGCCGTTGCGGTCGTAGATGGTGACGCGTTCGCCGCGCAGCGCTTCGGTCATCAACGTCGCGTTCGAGGACGGCTGCTCGCGTATGGGCGCGATCGGCTCGACGACCTCGAACTCGTCACCCTCGACGAAGCGCTGCGCCTCGACCTTGCCTTCGAGATATTTGGCGGCAAGGTCGCCCCGCGCCGGCGTCAGCCTCGGGTCGTGTCCTGGATCAGGCATAGCGCTCGCTCAGCAGTGCGTAGATGGCGCGTGCGGCCTGGCATTCGCCGCCCTCGGGCCGCGCCGGCTTCGCCGACGGCGTCCAGCCATAGATGTCGACGTGGAGCCAGCTCTTGGCGTGCTCGACGAAGCGTTGCAGGAACAGCGCGCAGGTGATCGAGCCGGCGAAACCGCCCGAGGGTGCATTGGTGATGGTGGCGGCCTTGGAGTCCAGCCAGGCATCGTAAGGCGGCCACAGCGGCATGCGCCACAACGGATCGTTCTCCCTCATCGCGCAGCGCGCGAGGTCGGCAGCCAGCGTCTCATCATGGGTGTAGAAGGGCGGCAGATCCGGCCCCAGTGCGACGCGGGCGGCGCCGGTCAGCGTGCCCAGGTCGATCAGCAGATCGGGCTTCTCCTCATCGGCCAGCGCCAGCGCGTCGGCGAGCACGAGGCGGCCTTCGGCGTCGGTGTTGCCGATCTCGACGGTGATCCCTTTGCGCGAGGTGAAGATATCGAGCGGACGGAAGGCATTGCCGGCGACGGCGTTCTCCACCGCCGGAATCAGCACGCGCAGCCGCACCTTCAGCTTCGCATCCATCACCATGCGCGCCAGCGCCAGCACGTTGGCTGCGCCGCCCATGTCCTTCTTCATGATCAGCATGCCGCTCGACGGCTTCAGGTCGAGCCCGCCGGTGTCGAAACAGACGCCCTTGCCGACCAGCGTCACCTTGGGATGATCAGGATCGCCCCAGACGATGTCGATCAGCCGTGGCGCGCGGCTGGAGGCCATGCCGACGGCGTGGATCAGCGGAAAGTTCTTCGCCAGCTCCTCGCCGACGGTGCAGGAAAAGCTCGCGCCGAACTCGGCGGCGAGCGCTTGCGCGGCTGCGGCGAGCTCATCCGGGCCCATGTCGTTGGACGGCGTGTTGATGAGGTCGCGCGCGAGCATTGCCGCATCGGCAATCCGCTCGATCTCGGCCGCGTCGACACTGTCAGGCGGCACCAGCCGGATCTCGGGGCGATCTGCCTTGCGGTAGCGGGCAAAGCGGTAGCAACCCAATGCGAAGGCGAGCGCGGCCAGCCGCGCATCGTGCGGTGCATTGGCAAACCGATAGGTGCCGGGCGGCAAGAGGCCGGGCAGGGCGCCGGGCCGAAACAGGTCGCGCGATCTTGCATCCTCTTCCTCGAGCCCGAACAGCACCTGCGCAATGGTGCCGTCGGTCGCGGGCAGCGCCAGATAGCTGCCCGGCTTGGCGGCGAAGGCGCTGGCACGCGCGAACTGGCGTTGCGCCGGCGGCAGCGTTTCGGCGACCTGATCCCAGCTCGATTTGGTGACGAAGGTGATCGGGGTGGCGGTGGATGACGTCTCGAAGACAGAAGGCATTGGCGGGTCCGGATCGTCAGTTCAGGCGAGTCATGCGAACGGACGAGACTTCGCAGAGTTTGGCCGCCGCTGCAATCGGCTTTGCCGTCACCGTTCAGCGAGCCGCTACTCGCCGCAAGGTGGGCATGCGGTTCGATGCGCTCGACGAGATCCGCGAGCGGCTTGCCATCGAGTATCGACCGGGCGCGACGAAACCGTCCGCGGACAAATCTCGTATCTCACGCCGAGAGCTGCCGTTCGCAACGCCACGGCCGCAGGGCTTTACTAGCGCTTCGGTTGTGGCATTATCGACGAACATTTTAGATTGTGTCGCTTGTTCTGCATGAACCCGAACGCAGACACGCGGCGGCATGGTGCTTGCCCAGGTTGGGTCGATACGGCTGAATCTGCTCGTCGAAGCATTTTTCTCATTGTTTGGGCGGCGCAGCATATGCAGATGAGCGGCGCAAAATGGATAGATCGTTCGTTGTTGCGCAGATTTCCGACCTGCATCTGGACGGGTCGGGCCGGCTGCTTCCGGCCATCGAGACGCTCAGGGCCGCGATTTGCGAGAAGATGGCGGCTGCCGCGAATGTTCCCGATTCGCATCCTGCTGATCACGGGCGATCTGGTGGACGACCCAACGCCGCGCGCGCTCGACGAGGCGCTCGCCGTCATCGCATGCTTCCGGCAGACGGGGCTATTCACCGACATCCAAGCCGTGGCAGGCAATCACGACGTCAAGCGGCCGAGCCAGCGTGCGGGCCGTCACGACGCCTACGATTACCTGCACCTGCCGCGGACGGCGAAGAATGTCTATTACCGTCAGGCAGGCCTCGACCTGGTGCTGCTCGATTCCAATCGCGCCAACTCGAAGGCGCTCGCGAGCGGCAAGATCGACGAGAGCGCTTATAAGGCGATGGTCGCCGATTCCGCCCGGCTGAGCGCCGAGGTCGCGGGAAGCATCGGTTCGGCCGGGCGCGCCGACTACGCCGAGCCGGCGGAAAATCTGGTTCGTGTGCTGGCCCTGCACCATCACCCACTGCCGCAGGCCACCGGCGAAGGAAAGCGCTTTCTAGGCATGCCGGACGAGCCGCTGATGTATCTCGCCGCACCCGCGACCTTCCTCGAGGCCGCCACCTCGCTCAACGTCGATCTGGTTCTGCACGGTCATCGCCATGTCGAGGGGCTGACCCGCTATTCCATCCCCGATCCGCGTGCGACGTCGAGCGAGAGCGGTGAGGCGTTCTGGCGCACGATCTACGTGCTCTCCTGTCCGTCCTCGACCGGGCAAGCCGGCGACGATGCCGGTTTCAACCTCGTCTATTTCGGCCCCGCGTCCCATACCGGCCGCAACGAGCACCGCTTCGCGATCACCCGCTATACGAGGCTCCGCAACGATGCGGCCTTCAGGCCGCTCGATTCCAACCTGCCGGGCGGCGTCATCAGGCTGCCGGCGGGGCGCGATTTTTCGCGCGATCCGGCCGTCCAGTCGGCGATCGAGGCGGCCTCGTCCCGCACACTGAAACGCGACCAGGTCGCGGCGATCGTCCGCCGGCTGTTCATGCGTGGCAGCTTTTACGATGAGGCGGAGCCGAACTGGGCGATAGCGCTCTACACCTACATGGTCTCGGCCCATGCCTGGGCGGAGCTCGAGCGTAAGGCCGCGAGATCCCGGCCGGGATTCGACAGCGACGCGCTCGCCGCGGTGAAAACGTTGCTCGGCCGATTGATCGAGCAATCCGCTGACGTGCTCGGCATCGATCGCGCTCAGCTCGATGAGCTCTACGGGAGAGGCCTGATCAATTGTAACGACTTCCTGCGTCAGGTGCCGCGGCTGCCTTCTGAAGGTGTCGACGTTCAGCGGCGGGGGCGGCAGAGGCTGCAACTGCTGCTGGAGCTGGATCAGCAGGTGCAGGCGCTCGGCCCCGATCTCGGCCTCGGCGGCAAAGCGCCGCCGCAACCATCGCCGGCGTGAGAGAAGCGCGTCTAAGCGCTGTTAACCGGCCGTTAGGGTTAACATTCTACTGCTGACACGTTCGGCTCGATCGAGCAGCTCGAGAGTCAAAGCGTCATGCATCAACGGATCAGGCTTACCCGGCTACTTGCTTCGACGTCGCTGGTCGCGACAGTGGCGATGTGCCTCGGCGGCTGCACGGCGATGTCGAAGCTCTCGGAGGTGACGGGCTCGGTCGGCCCCCGGGCGGACGCGGCCTCCGCCGATCGCGCGCCCACCGATCCGGCGCGTGCGGTCGAAGCCTATGGCGAGCGCTACCGCGCCAATCCCAAAGATGCCGACGCCGCGCTCGCCTATGGACAGGCCTTGCGTGCCAACGGCCAGCGCGCCCAGGCCGCCGCCGTGCTCGAGCAGGCGACGATCGCCAACCCCGGCAACAAGGCGCTGCTTGCCCAGTACGGCCGCGCACTCGCCGACAACGGCAATTTCCAGCAGGCCTTCGACGTGCTGTCGAAGGCGCATTCGCCCGACAATCCGGACTGGCGCCTGCTCTCGGTGCAGGGCACCGCGCTCGACCAGATGGGCCGTCATGAGGAGGCGCGATCCTATTACGCGAGCGCGCTCAAGATCGCACCGGGTGATCCCGGCGTGCTCTCCAACCTCGGCCTGTCCTACATGCTATCGAAAGAGCTGCCGAAGGCGGAAGAGGCGCTGCGGCAGGCGCATGCCTCGCCGCGTGCCAGCGCCCGGGTCCGGCAGAACCTCGGCCTGGTCGTCGGCCTGCAGGGCCGCTTCGCGGAGGCGGAGACCATCGTCAAGGCGGACCTGCCGCCGGACCAAGCTGCGGCCAATGTCGCCTATCTCAAGGAGATGCTGAGCCGTAGCGAGGCCCCGCGCGGCGCGCCGAAGCGGACGCCGGTCGCTTCGCTGAGCCAGCCCGGCTGATCATCTGACTTCCTGGCCTTGGTGGCGGACCGTACGGTCCAGCCCGGCTCATTGCATCTCGGTGACCTTGATGGCGGTGGGTCCGAGAATGACCACGAACAGCACAGGCAGGAAAAACAGGATCATCGGCACCGTGAGCTTCGGCGGCAGCGCGGCCGCCTTCTTCTCGGCCTCGTTCATGCGCATGTCGCGATTTTCCTGCGCCATGACGCGCAGGGAATGGCCGAGCGGAGTGCCGTATCGTTCCGCCTGTTGCAGCGCCAGACACACCGACTTGACGCCCTCGAGCCCGGTGCGCCGTGCCAGGTTCTCATAGGCGACCTTGCGATCCTGCAGGTAGGACAGCTCGGCCGTGGTCAGGGTGAACTCCTCCGACAGCGCAATCGACTGGCCCACGATTTCGGTCGCAACTTTCCGGAATGCCATCTCGACCGACATGCCCGATTCGATGCAGATCAGGAGCAAATCGAGCGCGTCGGGAAACGCACGCTTGATCGAGAGCTGGCGCTTGGAGATCGCATTCCTGAGGAACAGCATCGGCGCCTGGAGGCCGAGATAGGCGGCGCCGATACAGATGCCGATCTTGATCGGCATCGACTGTTGCATGTTTCCGATCACGAACACGTAGAGGGCCGAGCCGATCAAGAACACGATCGGGGCGACCATGCGGGCAAACAGGAAGGTGATGTAGGGCGCCTGGCCGCGGTAACCCGCCATGATGAGCTTGTCCCGCGCAGCCTCCTGCGCGAGCCATTTGGTCAGGTTGAAGTCCTCGACCACCTTGGAGACGAGTTGCTTCGGCGTCTGGCGCAGCGAAACCTTCTCGCTCTTGTTGAGACGCTCACGCTCGCGCTGCCGGATGCGTTCACGCTCGCTCGCCACCGCCTTCATGCGCTTGGAGAGGCCCTCGCCGGCGAACAACGGCATCACCAGCGTATAGACGGTGGCGCTCGCGGCGATGGCCGCGAGCAGCATGGTCATGAAACGGACGTCGTGCAGTTTCGAGACGAGGAATTCGACCATGCGACACCGTCAGAAATCGAAGTTGATCATCTTCTTCATCACCAGGATGCCGATCGACATCCAGACGACGCAGCCGACCAGCATCAGCTGGCCGGTGGGATGAGTCCAAAGCACCGAGATGTATTGCGGCGTCGTGAGATAGACCAGGAACATCACGATCGGCGGCAGCGAGCCGATGATGCCGGCCGAGGCCTTGGCTTCCATCGACATCGCCTGGATCTTTTCCTTCATCTTCTTGCGGTCGCGCAGCACCTTGGAGAGGTTACCGAGCGCTTCGGAGAGGTTGCCGCCCGATTTCTGCTGGATCGACACCACGATTCCGAAGAAATTGGCTTCCGGCAGTGGCATGCGCTCGTAAAGCCGCGCGCAGGCCTCGCCCAGCGGCATGCCGATCGCCTGCGTCTCGATGATGGCCAGAAACTCGCTGCGCAGCGGCTCGGGCGAATCGGCGGCTACGACCTTGATCGATTCGAACAAGGGCAGGCCTGCCTTGATGCCGCGGACGATCACGTCGACCGCGTCGGGCAGTGCAGCCAGGAACTTGGTTTCGCGACGCTTCTTGAGGAAGCCGAGTGCCCAGCGCGGCAGGCCGAAGCCGCCGGCAAAGGCAAGACCGGCGGCGCCGATCAGGCCCCCGCCCGCGAACATAGCGGCCGCGAAAAAAACGCCGGCCACCACGGCGGACACGGTCCAGAACTTCTGCGGCGTCCAGTCGAGCCCGGCCTGCGACAGGCGGACGCTGAGCGGAGCGCTCTTCTCCTGGGCGCGCCGCGCCTCGAGGTCCTTCAGCGTGGACTCGACCTGCTCGCGGCGAGAGCGCTGGGTTTTCTCGGCCTGCCGGGCCGTGGGCGCTTCGGCGCGCGCGACCGAGGCACGGCGGCTTTCCGCCTTTCGCTCCCCAGACAGCACCGGATAGAGGAATACCCAGGCGATGCCACCAACTGCTGCGGTGGCGAGGAAGGCGAGGGCGAGGACCTGCATGTTCATGGCGCTGCCAATCTGCTCACGTCTTCGGCGCGACTTCCGCCGCGTCGAGCGCCGCGGCGAGGCGCTTCTCCTCGCCGTAATAACGGGCGCGTTCCCAGAACTTCGGACGGCCGATGCCGGTTGAGCGGTGCCGGCCGATGATCTTGCCGTTGGCGTCCTCGCCGACCATGTCGTAGAGGAAGATGTCCTGGGTGATGATGGTGTCGCCTTCCATGCCCATCACCTCGGTGATGTGGGTGATGCGGCGGGAGCCGTCGCGCAGGCGCGCGGCCTGAATGATGACATCGATCGAGGCGCAGATCATCTCGCGAATTGTTCGCGACGGAAGGGAAAAGCCGCCCATCGTGATCATGGATTCGCAGCGCGACAGCGCCTCGCGCGGGTTGTTGGCGTGCAGCGTGCCCATCGAGCCGTCATGGCCGGTGTTCATGGCCTGCAGCAGGTCGAAGGCTTCCGGTCCGCGGACCTCGCCGACGATGATGCGTTCGGGACGCATACGCAGGCAGTTGCGCACCAATTCGCGCATCGTGACCTGGCCCTCGCCCTCGATGTTGGGCGGACGGGTTTCCAGCCGCACCACGTGAGGCTGCTGCAGCTGGAGCTCGGCGGCGTCCTCGCAAGTGATGACGCGCTCGTCGTGCTCGATGTAGTTGGTGAGGCAGTTGAGCAGGGTCGTCTTGCCCGAGCCGGTACCGCCGGAGATCAGCACGTTGCAGCGGACGCGGCCGATGATCTGAAGGATCTCGGCGCCTTCCGGCGTGATCGCGCCGAACTTAACAAGCTGATCCAGCGTCAGCTTGTCTTTCTTGAATTTGCGGATGGTGAGCGCGGGGCCGTCGATCGACAGCGGCGGCACGATGGCGTTGACACGGGAGCCGTCGGCGAGGCGCGCGTCGCAGATCGGCGAGGATTCGTCGACGCGCCGGCCGACCTGGCTGACGATGCGCTGGCAGATGTTGAGAAGCTGCTGGTTGTCGCGGAAGCGGATGCCGGTACGCTGGATCTTGCCGCCGACCTCAATGTAGACGGTGTTGGCGCCATTGACCATGATGTCGGCGATGTCGTCGCGCGACAATAGCGGCTCGAGCGGGCCGTAACCGAGGACGTCGTTGCAGATGTCGTCGAGCAGCTCCTCCTGCTCGGCGATCGACATCACGATGTTCTTGATCGCGATGATCTCGTTGACGATGTCGCGGATTTCCTCGCGCGCGGACTCCGAATCGAGCTTGGCGAGCTGGGCGAGGTCGATGGCCTCGATCAGCGCGCCGAAGATGGTCGCCTTGACCTCGTAATAATTGTCCGAACGCCGGCTCTCCATGGCCGGAGGCGGCGGAGCCTTGGCGGGCGCAAGCGGCGGCGAGGCGACGGCCGGCGGAGGCGGAGCGCGCGAAACCGTCGGCGCCTGAGCCGGGGCAGGCTCGAGCGACACGGCGCCGGGCTTGGGTGCCCGAAGGTCGGTGTCTGTTCCGCTACGCTTACCGAACACTTAACAACTCCATGCGGCGGCTTATCTTCCCCGCAACTTCTCAATCAGAGGTGAAAGCAGGGACGACTTTTGCTTCTTGGTCTCGCTGCGGCCGGTCAGGCGCTGGGCGATCTGCAGGAACATCTCGATCGACTTGTGGTTGGCGGAGATCTCCGCGATCATCTGGCCGTTGTTGGCCGCCGAGCCGAAGATCTGCGGTTCGAACGGGATCGAGACGACCGGCTGGCTCTCGATTGCCTTGGCGAACTCCGCGGCGGCGATCTCGGGCCGTTTCGGCACGCCGACCTGGTTCAGGCAGTAGAGCGGCGGCCGGTCGTTGGGGCGCGCGGCCTTCAACAGATCGAACAGGTTCTTGGTATTGCGCAGATTGGCGAGGTCTGGCGCGGCCACGATCAGGATGTCGTCCGCCCCGATCAAGGCGCGCTTGGTCCAGCCCGACCATTGATGCGGAACGTCGAGCACGATGCAGGGCATGGTGGAGCGCAGCGTGTCGAATACGGCATCGAAAGCGTCAGTGCCGAAATCATAGACCCGGTCGAGCGTCGCAGGCGCCGCCAGCAGGCTGAGATGGTCGGTGCATTTTGACAGCAGGCGGTCGATGAACGCGGTGTCGACGCGGTCAGGCGAGAACACGGCGTCGGCGATACCCTGCGGCGGATCCTGGTTGTAGTCGAGCCCGGCCGTGCCGAAGGCGAGGTCGAGATCGGCGACGACGGCGTCCATCGCGAGGTCTCGCGCGATCGCCCACGCGACGTTGTGCGAGATTGTCGAAGCCCCGACGCCACCCTTGGCTCCGACCACGGCGATGATGCGGCCGACTGCCTTGGCTTCGGGGGCCGAGAACAGGTTGCAGATCGAGCGTACGACGTCGATCGCGCCGACCGGCGCGAGCACGTAATCGCTGACGCCGCGGCGCACCAGCTCGCGATAGAGCGTGACGTCGTTGATGCGGCCGATCACCACCACGCGGGTGCCGGCATCGCAGACAGTGGCGAGCTGGTCGAGTCCGCCCAGCAGGTCGTTGCGACCGTCGCTCTCGAGCACGATCACGTTCGGCGTGGGAGCCGAGCGGTAGGCTTCGATCGCGGCCGCCATGCCGCCCATCTGGATCTTCAGATGAGCCTTGCCGAGACGGCGATCCTCGCCGGCCGACTGCACCGCGGCGGCCGTCTCCACGGTTTCGCAGAAGGCCTGAACCGAGACGCGCGGCGCGGGCGCAATATGCTCCTCGACCGGCGGAGGAGCTGCTGCCGGCTGCTCTTCGTGTGTCTGGCGCGCGTAACTGATCATTTGCCGGTGTCGCTGAGTTTGGCCCTGTCGGCCTCGGGATAGGTGGTCGCCGTCGTCGTTCCCTTGCGATACTTCTCGAACCCGGTGATGCGCCGCGGCGTGTATGACGGAGTTTCGGGCCGCGGCTGCTCAAGATCCGACGGATTGTCGACCATGGCCGCGAGGTTGCGCTGATAAGCGCAGCCGTAGTTGTAATAGTCCTTGTTCTCGAACCAGCGCTTGTTCTTCATCGAGGGTCCGATGTCTTCCGGCCACAGGCCGCAGGGACCGGCGACTGCGGCAATCCTGGAATAGGTGAGCCGGATCGGGGGGAGGAAGCGCTTGTCTTGCGGCTGGTAGGGGTGAAGGCTGACGCCGCGCGGCGGAACGCCTGCCGCCGCCAGCATCGCCTGGATCTCACGCATCGTATCGGCGACCGGGCGAGCATTGGGCGTATTGGAAGGCACGTCGATGCGAATCGCGCCGGTGCCTTCTTGCAACCACGCCGATGCCACGCCCATCACGTCAGCGCGTTGGGCCGCGGTTAATCCGCCGCGGGCATGACCCACGAAGACGACGATCGAGCGATTCTGCTCCTCGACCGCGATCGGATGGCGCTGCTTGTAGTCGTCGGGAATGGACGCCGTGAGGACGTCGTCGTGCTGGCAGCCCCCGACCGCGAGCGCGAGGCCGATGAGCGCGCCACCGAGGCTGATGGCGCGCTTGCGAAGCTGGGGTGGTCTCGTGATCATCGTGAAATCCCCGTTCCGCCTCAGTCGGTAATGAAGCCGTAGGTGCCGCGGTAGTTCTTGGCCGGTTCGGTCCGGCCCGGCACGCCGTAGATCCGGTTGATATTGCCGATCAGCTGCGCCTGCGGATCCGCAGGCGGGGCGAAGCCGTCATCCGGCCGCGACAGGTCCTTCGGCGCCACCGCGCGGACCACATAGGGCGTCACGATCACGACCAACTCGGTTGCATTGTTGACGAAGTCGCGGCTGCGGAACAGCGTGCCGAGGATCGGGAGCTGCATCAGCCCCGGCATTCCGTTGACAGCTTGCTTGGTCTGCTGCTGGATCAGGCCGGCCATCGCCATCGCGCCGCCGGACGGAATTTCCAGCGAAGTCTCTGCGCGGCGTGTCTTGATTGAGGGGACCGTCAGCGAGTTGACCGTGTTCGAGGTCACCGCCTGCGACAGCGTGATCGCATTCTCATTTGACAGTTCGGAGACCTCGGTCATCACCCGCAAGCTGATCTTGCCTTCGCTCAGGACCACAGGCGTAAAGTTGAGTGAGATGCCGAACTTCTTGAAGCTGATCTGAGTGGTACAGACGCGCGTGACGGGATCGCACGAATAACCTGCAGGCACCGGAAATTCGCCGCCGGCGAGAAAGGTGGCGGACTCTCCGGAGATCGCGGTCAGGTTCGGCTCGGCCAGCGTCCTGATCACGCCCGCGCTCTCCATCGCACGCAGGGTCGCCTGCACCGAAGGCGTCGCGCCGAAACTCGCAGTGAGATTGTTGCCATCCACCAGATTACGGCCGAGGGCCGTGAACGGGTTGGAGTTGCTGAAGCTCACCACCGATGTGCCGTAGTTGAGGTTGGCGGTGAGGTCGATACCGAGCTGCTTGACGATCGTACGCGCGACTTCGGCAACGGTCACCTTGAGCATGACTTGGTCGCGGCCGCGCACCACGATCGAGTTCACCACCTTGTCGACGCCGCCGGCCAGGCGCGCAGCGAGCTCGTTGGCCTGTTGCGCCTCCATAGGGTTGGCGGCCGTGCCGGACAGGACGATACCGTCGCCCAGGCCGTCGATCTGGATGTCCGAATTGGGCAGAACCTGCTTCAGTGCGGCCCGCACGCCGTTGAGGTCGCGCTTCACCGCGATGTCGTAGGCCGCGATCTGCTGCCCGGCGGAATCGAAGAACACGATATTGGTCTGGCCGACCGCGGCGCCGATGATATAGGCGCGCTGTGCGGAGCGGACCACCGCATTGGCGATCTTGGGATCGGCGACCAGCACG
Organism: Bradyrhizobium sp. NBAIM08; assembly: GCF_020193935.1. Taxonomy (NCBI): domain Bacteria; kingdom Pseudomonadati; phylum Pseudomonadota; class Alphaproteobacteria; order Hyphomicrobiales; family Nitrobacteraceae; genus Bradyrhizobium; species Bradyrhizobium sp. NBAIM08. The sequence continues at coordinate 325,080 of NZ_JADYVR010000007.1, forward strand.
TCCTTGATGTCGCGCGGCAGGTCGATCACGACCGACTTGCCGATGCCGAGCGAGAGGAAACGCGCGTTGATCTGGCCGTCCGCCGCGGCCTGCGGCACAGGGCGGTAATCGGCGGCGACCGCCGGGGCGATCGTCGGGCTGAGCGCCAGCGCGAGGGCGGCCGAAAACGACAGGGCGCGGACCAGTGAGGTCCGCATCGTCGCCGAATCTGCCCTGTATTTGATGTCGACTGTCTTCATCGTGCCTTAGCCGCCTGACTTGGAATGCCGTAGCGAATGATCGAGACACCGTCGCGCTTCTGCGCGGAGTCATCGAGCGTGATCTCGCTCATCTTGACGTCGACGATGCTGCGCAGCGCCAGCGACAGCGTGCCGCTCTGACGCGCCGCGGAGAGCGTTGCGGTCTGCGCGGGATTGAGCTCGAGGGTGACGGTCTTGCCGATCACCGCGTTCTGCCCGTCCTTCTCCTTGGGTGCCTGGTCGATGGCCAGGACCCGGATATTGGCCAGGATGATCTCGGAGGTGACGATGTCGGGAGCGCCGCTGCTCTGATCCGGGTTCTTGAGCCGGCGGGTGAGCAGGACGTCGACGCGGTCGTTGGGCAGGATGAAGCCGCCCGCGCCGGTCTCCGGCGAGATCTCGGTCGAGATCGCCCGCATGCCGGTGGGCAGGATTGCCGCCATGAAGCCGGAACCTTCGGCCTTGACCAGCTTCTGGTCGCGGATCGGCTCACCCTGGATGAAAGGCGCGCGCGCGATCGAGCCGGTCACCTGGGTCGCACCGTCGGGGCGCTCGTTGCGTCGGATGAAGGTGGCGCTGGCGGTCGCGGTCGGCCAGGTCTGCCATTGCACGTCTTCGGGCTTCACGGTCTGGCCGAGGCCGATGTCGTTCTTGGCCACGAGGACGTCGACGGTCGGCAGCTGTGCGACCGGAACCGGAGGCGGCGCAGAATTGTCGGAGCCGCTCGCCAGGTACGCGGCGACGCCGCCGGCGCAGATGGCGACCGTCAGGACGACAATGCGTGCCCTATTCATACGCTTCAACTTTCCAACAATACGCCGCGACGCTGCCGCCGCCGTGATCGGCAGTTGACCAGCTATTCGTCAAAGCATGGTTAATGAGGCGTATCTAAATCGCCTTAACGCCGGGTTTACCCGGAGCGTTCAGCGCAGCGCGAGGCGAGCGAGGTCGATCGCCTTCACCCATTCGGTCTCCGGGTAGACCATCAGCGCGCTCAGCGCGAGCGCGATGCCGTAGGGAATGCCGCTCTCCTTGGCGTGCAGCCGTGCGAGCCAGGCCTGTCCTGCCAGCCCGTAAGGCAGCGGCCACTGCCGGAACTGCAGCAGGAGCAGCGTCAGCGCGCCGCCGAACAGCGAGGCGTAGAGCAGGAAGTTCATCAGATGTGGGAAGCCGAACCAGAGCGCGACGGAGGCAGCGACCTTGGCGTCGCCGCCGCCCACCCAGCCCATGGCGAAGCAGGTGAAGGCCACGACCAGAACGAGCGCACCGGCGCCGACATGACTCAGCATCTCGTAAGGTGCCATGCCCCCGGCGAGGGCGAGCGCGAAGAAGCCCGCCACCAGCGCCAGCGATACGCGGTTCGAGATCGTCATCGTGAAGAGATCGCTCGCGGCGGCGAACGCCATCAGGGCCGGGAAGAGCAGAAGGCGCGCAAGGTCGAGAATCATGGGCTGCGTCTTGAGGCCTGGGTTTGTCGCGGGAGCTGCTTCGGGCGATGCTAGCGCGCGATGCTAAACAAACCGACAACGGCGGCACGGGCGCGCCCGGGCCCCGGCCGACGAACGCGCTTTCACCAGAAGCTGGCAATACGTGCGGCGAGCGCGACCGTCGCAACCAGCAGCGCAAGGCAGATCCAATAGACCGGCGAGCCGGCCTGCGCCGCTTCGGTCTCGTGGGCCGCGACCGCGGCATCGGTTCTGAACTCGTGCAACGCCACTGGAACTCGCCGTCTTCAGAAAAACAAACGCCCCGGAGGTCCGGGGCTTTTGCCGTCGTTCGTGGACCCGCTTACTTCAGCGAGGTGCTGATCGAGCTGAACTTGGCGTTCAGCGTGGTGCCGAGATTGTTGACGACGGTGATGATGGCCAGCGCGATGCCGGCGGCGATCAGGCCGTATTCGATGGCGGTGGCGCCGGATTCATCCTTCGCGAAACGCGCAATCAAGTTCTTCATGAACAAAACTCCGTCTGGGTGGGGACCGCCTCGTTCGGCGCTGTCGTTGACGCGACGACCATGAGAGCCGAGCTCTTTCGGGAGAGTTAATTCGACCGGGTAATCCCACGTCCGGCGCGATGCTTTTGCCCACAGTGAATTTCGCCTTAAGACGGCACCTGCAAATTCGTTGCGGTTCCGGATGCGCCGCCAACGCGGCGCGTGCTTCACCCTCCCTTAAATTTCGCGGAGTAGGCCTTAAGCTACAGCGGAATTCGCGGAGAGAGGCGACGATGTCGAGCCTGCCCATGCAAGTCGCCTTGATGCTCGGCGAGACCATCGTCAAGGTGATCCCGGTCACCTTGGTGCTCGCGGCGGTCTTCACCGTGCTGGAGCATTTCTGGGCCTGCAATCCCGGCGCGCCGTGGTGGCGCAAGCGGGAGATCGTCACCGACATCTGCTACTGGTTCTTCGTTCCGGTGTTCGCCCGCACCATGCGGATCGGGCTGCTGGTTGTCGGCGCCAGCGTCGTCTTCAACATCCACGACGCCGACGAGCTCATCGCCTTTTACGACAATGGCCACGGTCCGCTGGCGCAGCTGCCGCTGTGGCTGCAGGCCGTGCTGTTCCTGGTGCTGTCCGATTTCATGCTGTACTGGCTGCATCGGCTTTTCCACGACGGCGGCTTCTGGAAATATCACGCCATCCATCATTCGTCGGAGGAGATCGGCTGGATCTCCGCGGCGCGCTTCCATCCGGTCAATCTCTTGCTCGGGACGATCAGCGTCGACGTCGTGCTGCTGATGGCAGGCATCTCCCCGAACGTCATGGTCTGGGTCGGCCCGTTCACCACCTTCCACTCGGCCTTTGTGCACGCCAACCTGAACTGGACTTTCGGACCGTTCAAATACGTGCTGGCGACGCCGGTCTTCCATCGCTGGCACCACACCTCGCTCGAAGAGGGCGGCGACACCAATTTCGCCGGAACGTTCCCGATCTGGGACGTGCTGTTCGGCACCTTCCGCATGCCGGAGGGCAGGCTGCCACAGGATTACGGCAAGGACGAAGCGGCCATGCCCAAGGAGATCGGGGGCCAGCTCGCCTATCCGTTCCGGCACTAAAGCATAATCCGAAAAAGTGCGAAGCAGTTTTCCGGAAAGATCATGCGTAAACAACAACCTAAAGCGCGATGACGATTCATCCAAAACTCATCGCGCTTTAGGGGCGAGCCCGCAAATGTCCGTCCGTTCAAACAATACTCGGCGAGTTTGCGGAACGTTCACGAATTAAAGGCAGGTTAGCCGGGTCGGGCACCGGCTCCGCTGTATTCGGTCGCTTCTGCCGGTCTGTGACGTCCCGGGGGTAAGAGTATGCGTAAAGAAATGCTGCGCCGTCATGTGCGCGTCTGTGTACTGGTTGCCGCTGCGGTGCTGGCCTCGCCGGCCGCCGGCCTTGCCGAGCCAGTCGCCGATACCATCGCCGTCAATGTCGACCAGGCCAAGCTGGTGCGGCTGCCCGGCAAGGTGGCGACCATCGTGGTCGGCAATCCCCTGATCGCCGACGTCACGCTCCAGCCCGGCGGCATGATCGTCGTGACCGGAAAGGGCTACGGGGCCACCAACTTCATCGCGCTCGACCGCGGCGGCGAGATTCTGGTGGACCGCCAGATCCAGGTCGAAGGTCCGAGCGACCGGCTCGTCACCGTCTATCGCGGGGTCGAGCGGGAGTCCTACAGTTGCGTGCCGCTTTGCCAGCGCCGCGTGACGCTCGGCGACAGCGACACCTATTTCAACAACGCGATGAGCCAGGCCGGTACGCTGAGCAGCAGCGCCAGCGGAGGTGCGGGTGCCGGCGCGGCTGCCAAGCCAAACTAGCCCACGGGCGGGCCTCGATCCCGCCAAGCCGCTCGATTCGAGGGCGGCACCTCGTTGCATGCCGTGCTTCCTCCCGCTTGCGGGCGCTGGTTAACGCGGTGTTAACGGCGCGGTCCGCCGGAAGCGGATCGTCTGAAACACTTAGACAATCAGTTTCCGCTATTGAACGGGCAGATGATCGCCGGCCGCTGGGGAATTTGACGAGATGCCATCGCCTGCACCTACGAGGTTCACGCTCCGGAAAGCGCTGCTCCGGTTTCGCGGCAACCGCCGCGGCTCCGCAGCCGTCGAATTTGCGCTGGTCGCACCGATGTTCTTCGCGCTGCTGTTCGCGATCCTCGAGACGGCGCTCATGTTCTTCTCCAGCCAGGTGCTCGAGACCATCGCGCAGGACTCCGCGCGCGCGATTCTAACCGGCCAGGCTCAGGCGCAGGGCGGCTCGGTGGCGGCCTGCCAGTCCGCGCCCAACACAGTCGCTGCATGCGATCAGACGACGTTCAAGACCTTCGTCTGCAGCAAGATTCCGGCGCTGTTCGATTGCAGCAAGCTGTACGTCGACGTCGTCAGCACCAGCTCGTTCGGGACGCTCAGCCTCACCAATTTCGGCAATTCCTGCACCTTCAATCCCTCCGGCATGCAGTACAGTGCCGGAAGCTCCGGCCAGGTCGTCGTGGTGCGCCTGTTCTATCAATGGCCGCTCATCGTCACCGGCCTCGGCTACAACGCGGGATGCAGCAACAAGCGGCTGATGGTGGCGACGGTGGCGTTCAAGAACGAACCCTTCTGAGGCAGATGGATCTGGGCGGACCGATGCGGGCGATTGCGAACATCTGGAGGAATGCACGCGGCTCCGTGCGCGGCTTCGTCGCCGACAAGCGCGCCCTGGCGGCGACCGAATTCGCGATCATCGTACCGCTGATGCTGGTGATGTTCTTCGGCACCGTGGAATTTTCGTCCGCCGTGGCGATCGACCGCAAAATCACGTTGATCGCGCGGACATTGTCCGATTTGACCTCGCAGTCGACGACGCTCAACGATGCCGGCATGAAGGATACGTTCACGGCAAGCATCTCCGTCGTCATGCCTTACGACGCTGCGCTCGTGAAGGGCACGATCTCCCAGATCTACATCGACGCCAACAGCATCGCCAAGGTCCAGTGGAGCAGGGCCGGCACGATTGCGAGCGGCGCGACGCAAGCCACGCTTGCGACCTCGGCTCGGAACGCCGGCGACACGGTCACCACGATGATTCCCCCGGCACTCTTGATTCCGTCGAGCTATCTCATCCTGAGCGAAGCCAACTACACTTACACGCCGACCATCGGCTACGTGTTGAAGTCGAGCGTAACCCTGAGCGATCTCTCCTACACGCGGCCGCGTCAGGTCACCTGCGTGCCCTACAACAACGTGCCGTCGACGTGTTGAGATCTGTCAGCCGCCCGTGACATGAAAAAGGCCGTGCGTTGCGCACGGCCTTTTTGCTTTGGCTCGGTGATCGGGCCGGCGCCCGGCGGGCTCAGCCCGCAGCGCGCAGGTTGTCCGCCGCCGACTTGCCGGAACGGCGGTCGGCCACGATCTCGTAGGAGATCTTCTGGCCCTCGCGGAGCGAGCCGAGGCCGGCGCGCTCCACGGCGCTGATGTGAACGAACACGTCCTGGCCGCCATCGTCGGGCTGAATGAAGCCATAGCCCTTGGTTGCGTTAAACCACTTCACGGTTCCCATGCTCACGGGGGTAGTCCCTCTCAGATAACACTATGTCGGAGCCCGCTCGCGCGGGCAGGGTTAGATCGAATTTCTGGAAGGGTCGTCAGCGTGTCTGAACCGGCTGTACCGGTGGATGCCAATGTCGTCCGGCCGAAAATCGATTAATTCATTTTATCGGAAGCAACGGTTCGAAACAATCCGGACGCGCACGATTTTTTGATCCGCCGTGATGTCACGGCGGATCACCTAACAGATCGGAATTCGAACCCGCGCCGCAGCCGACTAGCGGCGGCGGAATTGGCCGCCGCGCTGTCCGGGACGGGGCGGTCCGCCCGGCGTGCTGGGACGTTCGTCCTTGTGGCGGAAAATCAGCCGGCCCTTCTCGAGGTCATAGGGCGACATCTCCACGGTCACGCGGTCGCCCGCGAGCGTCTTGATGCGGTTCTTCTTCATCTTGCCGGCGGTATAGGCAACGATCTCGTGTCCGGCGTCGAGCTGCACGCGGTAGCGGGCATCGGGGAGGATTTCGGTGACCAGTCCTTCGAACTGGATCAGCTCTTCCTTAGCCATTGATATCTCCAGGTCGTGGACGGCTAGTGCGAATAGGGTTTGCGGTTCGGTTGGCTGTTTGGCCGACTCTGGCGGCGCAAAAAGGCAACGCCTTGTATCCCATCAGGGGTCCCGGCGCTATGCGCGGAACGCTGTTCCGGACGGTCGACAGGCGATGAATGCATCTTACCACCGGAGCGGCGGCGGCGAGAACCCTTGGGGGCATTCGGGCCACCGCCGGGCCGTCCGTCCGCATGCCTTGCCTCGGCGTGGCGTCCCTCACCGTGCCCGCCGTCGCCTTGCTTGCCGGCACTATGGTGGCGCCCGTCGGCATGCCGTTCGTCGGCGCGACGTCCGTCACCGTGCCGTGCGCCTTGCGGGCGCTGGCCCGGCCGGCCGCCCGGCCGGCCCTGTCGTTGCTGTGACGGAGCGGGACCGGGGTCGCGGCGGCCGGCGTCGGTGCGGTGGTCCTCCCGCGGCAGGGCGACGCGAATCAGGCGCTCGATGTCGCGCAGATAGCCGAGCTCCTCACCGCCCGCGACCAGCGAGATCGCGGTGCCGTCGGCGCCGGCGCGTGCGGTGCGGCCGATGCGGTGGACGTAGGTCTCCGGCACGTTCGGCAGGTCGAAGTTGATGACGTGACTGATGCCGTCGACGTCGATGCCGCGGGCGGCGATGTCGGTGGCGACCAGGGTGCGGATCTCTCCCGAGCGGAACTGGGCCAGCGTGCGTTCGCGATGGTTCTGCGACTTGTTGCCGTGGATGGCGTTGGCGGCGATCCCGGCCTTGGCCAGCGTCTTCACCACCTTGTCGGCGCCGTGCTTGGTGCGGGTGAAGACCAGCGCGCGGTTGATCGCCTCGTCCTGCAGCAGCTTGGTCAGGAAGGCCGGCTTGGCCGCGAAGTCGACCTGCAGGATGCGCTGGTTGATCCGCTCGGCGGTCGAGGACACCGGGGTCACCGCGACACGGGCGGGGTCGCGCAACATGGAATCGGCGAGCTCGGCGATGTCCTTCGGCATGGTGGCCGAGAAGAACAGGGTCTGCCGCTTGATCGGCAGCTTGGCGACGATTTTGCGGATGTCGTTGATGAAGCCCATGTCGAGCATGCGGTCGGCTTCGTCGAGCACGAGGAACTCGACGCTTGAAAGCTTCAAGCCGTTGCTCTGCACGAGGTCGAGCAGGCGGCCGGGGGTGGCGACCAGCACGTCGACGCCCTGCATCAGCGCACGGACCTGGCGGCCCATCGGCACGCCGCCGATCGCGAGCGTCGAGGACAGGCGGATGTGGCGGCCGTAGGCGTTGAAGCTGTCGAGGATCTGCCCGGACAGCTCGCGGGTCGGCGACAGCACCAGCACGCGGGCGGTCTTGGGCTGCGGCTTGATGCGGTTCTCGAGCAGACGATGCAGGATCGGCAGCGCGAAGGACGCGGTCTTGCCGGTACCGGTCTGGGCGATGCCGACGACGTCGCGGCCGGTCAATGCCAGCGGGATGGTTTGGGCCTGGATCGGGGTTGGGGTGACGTAATTCTCTTCACGAAGAGCGCGCGCGATGGGTTCGGCGAGGCCGAAGTCCTGAAACGAAGTCAAAAGAGGGGTTCTTTCCATGTCAAAAGCGAACGCCCGGCGCATCAGCGCGGCGCGCGCAAAAGGGTGTCGAGAAGACACCTGCGTGTTTGGGGTGTCGGATGGCTTGGGAGAGATGGGGCAAGCCAGAGGCCCGTAGAGGGCTTAAGAACACGCGGCTCGCTACGACCCCTTGATTCGCAAGAGGTCTCGGACGCTCATATGGAACATCGAGGGGGCGCTTTCAAGGCACTTGCCTCCGAAACAGCGGGTGCGATGCAAAAATACTGCTGCCAGAAATTTAGCCAGAATTGGCGATTTGCTTAGAAAGTAGTCTGACTGCCGCTTTCGCATACATTTATGTTGCCTATGATTTAGGCTGCAAGTCTGCGGAGAAACTTCGATTTCTGTCAATTAGTTTTGTAAATTCAATAAGTTGATGGGTGCCCAGCCCATGGCATGGTTCTTGCGATTCCGTTAACCGCAGGCGGCCGTGGGGCCGTTTCGCAGCGTTTTTCACGTCTGCGTCAGGGAGATGAGGCACTCATGTTTAACAAATCCACTCACGATATAGCGGCGTCATTTAGCCGCCGCGGCGTGCTCGCTGCGACCGCCGGACTGATGCTCGGTCTGGCTTCATTGACTGGCGCAAAGGCCGCCGACGACACCATCAAGGTGGGTGTACTCCACTCCCTGTCCGGCACCATGGCAATCAGCGAAACCACGCTGAAGGACACCATCCTCTTCCTGATCGACGAGCAGAACAAGAAGGGCGGCGTGCTCGGCAAGAAGCTGGAAGCCGTCGTCGTCGATCCCGCATCGAACTGGCCGCTGTTCGCCGAAAAGGCGCGCGAGCTGATCACCAAGAACAAGGTCTCGGTCGTGTTCGGCTGCTGGACCTCGGTGTCGCGTAAGTCGGTGCTCCCGGTGTTCAAGGAGCTCAACAGCATCCTGTTCTACCCCGTGCAATACGAGGGTGAGGAGAGCGAGCGTAACGTGTTCTACACGGGGGCTGCGCCGAACCAGCAGGCGATCCCTGCCGTCGACTACCTCATGAAGGACGAGAAGGTGAAGCGCTGGGTGCTCGCGGGCACCGACTACGTCTATCCGCGCACCACCAACAAGATCCTGGAGGCCTATCTGAAGTCCAAGGGCGTCGCCCAGGAAGACATCATGATCAACTACACGCCGTTCGGTCATTCCGACTGGCAGACGATCGTGGCCGACATCAAGAAGTTCGGCTCGGCCGGCAAGAAGACCGCGGTGGTCTCGACCATCAACGGCGACGCCAACGTTCCCTTCTACAAGGAGCTCGGCAACCAGGGCATCAAGGCCAAGGACATCCCGGTGGTGGCGTTCTCGGTGGGTGAGGAAGAGCTCGCCGGCATCGACACCAAGCCGCTGGTCGGCCACCTCGCCGCCTGGAACTACTTCCAGTCGATCAAGTCGCCGGAGAACGAGAAGTTCATCAAGGCGTGGCAGGCCTACACCAAGAATCCGAAGCGCGTGACCAACGATCCGATGGAAGCGCACGTGATCGGCTTCGACATGTGGGTCAAGGCGGTCGAGAAGGTGAAGTCGACCGATCCCGACAAGGTCATCGACGCTCTCCCGGGCATCGAAGCCAAGAACCTGACCGGCGGCACCTCCAAGATGCTCCCGAACCACCATATCACCAAGCCGGTGTTCATCGGCGAGATCAAGGGCAACGGCCAGTTCGACGTGGTCTGGAAGACCCCGAGCCTCGTCCCCGGCGACGCCTGGTCGAAGGAGCTCGACGGCTCCAAGGACCTGATCGGCGACTGGGTCGGCAAGAAGTGCGGCAACTTCAACACCAAGTCCAACAAGTGCCTCGGCTCGGGCTCCTGATCCCGATCTGACGCTCCATTGCAAGACCGGAGAGGGCGGCGATCCCGCCGCCTTCTCCACTCATTTCTGCCGGGGTCATTCACAGTGCCAGCCCATTTGTCCGCTCGTCTCTGTTCGCTTGCACTCTCGTTGTTCCTGATTGCGTTCGCGCTGCCGGCCTTCGCCGGTCCGTTCGAGGATGCGGTCGCCAAATTCGCCAACGATGATTTTTCCGACACGGAAGAAGCGATCGGTGTGATCGCGGGCAGCGGCAGCAAGCTGGCTTTTCCCATCATCAATGCGCTCCAGGACGGCCGTCTCATGGCCGATCCCGACAGTAAGAAGGTCTACGTCACCGATGCGGACGGCAAGTCGATCGACGCTGCGACCGGCGAGGCCGTTGCCAGCGTTCCCGACAGTGCGAGCGCGGTTCGCCTCAACAACCGCCTGCGCCGCAGCGTCGACGCCGCACTCGGGAGCCTGACGCTGCAGTCTCCGGATCTGGGAACGCGCCTGCAAGCCGCGCAGTCCGTCTTCAAGTCGCACGAGGAGACCGCGCTCGAGGCGGTCGATGCCGCGCTTGCCAAGGAAGCCAACAAATCCGTCAAGGCGGCGCTCACTGAGGCCCGAGCCGCGATCCTGCTGTTCAAGTCCGACGCCACCGAGGTCGAGAAGCTCGAAGCGGTCGCAACCCTCAAGGCGCGGGGCGACCAGGATGCGCTGGCGCTGCTCACCGGCATGGGCGACCAGCCGGCCTCGGTCACCAAGGCCGCCGCGAGCGCGATCGGCTCGATCCAGAATTCGCTCGCGGTCTGGTCGATGGTGCAGAATGCCTGGTACGGTCTCTCGCTCGGCTCGGTGCTGCTGCTCGCCGCGATCGGGCTCGCCATTACATTCGGCGTGATGGGCGTCATCAACATGGCTCATGGCGAGATGGTGATGATCGGAGCCTACACCACCTTCGTGGTCCAGGAGGTGATCCGCACCCGCTATCCCGGCCTGTTCGACTATTCGCTCTTGATCGCCGTGCCGCTCGCCTTTCTCGTCGCCGGCGCGATCGGCGTCTTGATCGAGCGCAGCATCATCCGCTTCCTCTACGGCCGTCCGCTCGAGACGCTGCTCGCGACCTGGGGCCTGTCGCTGGTGCTGCAGCAGGCGGTGCGCACCATGTTCGGCCCGACCAACCGCGAGGTCGGCAACCCCTCCTGGATGAGCGGCGCGTTCGAGCTCGGCCAGATCACCATCACCTATAATCGGCTCTGGATCCTTCTCTTCACGCTCGCCGTGTTCGCGATTCTGCTCGCGATGCTGCGCTACACCGCGCTGGGCCTCGAAATGCGTGCGGTGACGCAGAACCGCCGCATGGCGGCTTCCATGGGCATCGCCACCTCGCGCGTCGACGCCCTGACCTTCGGCCTCGGCTCGGGCATTGCCGGCATCGCCGGCGTCGCGCTGTCGCAGATCGACAATGTCAGCCCCAATCTCGGCCAGAGTTACATCATCGACAGTTTCATGGTCGTGGTGTTCGGCGGGGTCGGCAATCTCTGGGGCACGCTCGTCGGCGCCTTCACGCTCGGCATCGCCAACAAGTTCCTGGAGCCGGTCGCCGGTGCCGTGCTCGGCAAGATCGCCATCCTGGTCCTGATCATCCTTTTCATTCAAAAGCGGCCGCGCGGCCTGTTCGCGCTCAAGGGCCGTGCGGTGGAAGCATGACCCCTCACATGCTGACGCGATCGCTGGACCGCAGCGCGACGATCTTCCTTGCCGTCGTCGCGGCCTGCGGCATCCTCATTCCGCTCTCCAACCTGCTGCTTCCCGCGGGCTCGATCCTGCAGGTGCCGACCTATCTCGTCGCGCTCTGGGGCAAGTATGTCTGCTACGCCATCCTGGCGCTGTCGATCGACCTGATCTGGGGCTATTGCGGCATCCTCTCGCTCGGACACGGCGCCTTCTTCGCGCTCGGCGGCTACGCCATGGGCATGTACCTGATGCGGCAGATCGGCACCCGCGGCGTCTACGGCAATCCGATCCTGCCCGACTTCATGGTGTTCCTGAACTGGGAGAAGCTGCCCTGGTACTGGCACGGCTTCGACATGTTCTGGTTCGCGGCGCTGATGGTGCTGGTCGTACCGGGCCTGCTCGCCTTCTGCTTCGGCTGGCTCGCCTTCCGCTCACGTGTCACCGGCGTTTATCTGTCGATCATCACGCAGGCGATGACCTACGCGCTGCTTCTCGCCTTCTTCCGCAACGACTTTGGTTTTGGCGGCAATAACGGCCTGACCGACTTCAAGGATATCCTGGGCTTCAACGTGCAGGCGGAAGGGACGCGCGCCGCGCTGTTTGCGCTGAGCTGCCTGGCGCTGATCATCGGCTTCCTGATCTGCCGCGCCATCGTCTCCTCCAAGCTCGGCAAGGTCTTGATTGCCGTGCGCGACGCGGAATCGCGCACGCGCTTCCTCGGCTACCGCGTCGAATCCTACAAGCTGTTCGTGTTCACGGTGTCGGCCTGCATGGCCGGAGTCGCCGGCGCGCTCTACGTGCCGCAGGTCGGCATCATCAATCCGAGCGAATTCGCGCCGGGCAATTCGATCGAGGCGGTGATCTGGGTCGCGGTCGGCGGCCGCGGCACGCTGGTCGGCGCGGCGCTCGGCGCCGTCGTCGTCAACTACGCCAAGACGTTCTTCACCTCGGGCGTGCTCGCGCCGTACTGGCTGTTCATGCTGGGCGCATTGTTCATCCTGGTGACGCTGCTGCTGCCCAAGGGCATCGTCGGCACCTTCAACGCCTGGTGGGATCAGTCGAAGGAAAAACGCACCCCCGCGACTTCCGTGAGCGCCGCGGCCGAAGACGGCGTCACCGAACCCAAGATGGCGGAGTAAGCGGTCATGAACGTCATGGACACCCGCGCGACCTCCGCGATGCTCTATCTGGACGGCGTGCACGTCTCCTTCGACGGCTTCCACGCCATCAACAATCTATCGCTGACGCTCGAGCCCGGCGAGATGCGCGCCATCATCGGCCCGAACGGCGCCGGCAAGACCACGATGATGGACATCATCACCGGCAAGACCAAGCCGGATGAAGGCACCGTGCTGTTCGACGGCGTCACCGACCTGACGCGCCTCGACGAGACTCGCATCGCCGAGCTCGGCATCGGCCGCAAATTCCAGAAGCCGACCGTATTCGAGAGCCAGACCGTGCAGGACAACCTCCTGCTGGCGCTCAATGTCGACCATTCGGTCCGCGGCACGCTGTTCTGGCGCGGCAGCAAGGCGGAGTCCGAGCGCATCGACAAGGTGCTGGAGACGATCCGCCTCACCGAGGCTCGCAATCGTCTCGCCGGCAGCCTCAGCCACGGCCAGAAGCAATGGCTGGAGATCGGCATGCTGCTGGCGCAGGATCCGAAACTGCTGCTGGTCGACGAGCCCGTCGCGGGAATGACCGACGTCGAGACGCATCTCACCGCCGAGCTGCTGAAGGAAATTAACAAGACCCACACCGTCATGGTGGTCGAGCACGACATGACCTTCGTGCGCGAGCTCGGCGTCAAGGTCACCTGCCTGCACGAAGGCACGGTGCTCGCGGAAGGGACCATCGACCAGGTCTCGTCCAACGAGCGGGTCATCGAAGTGTATCTGGGACGCTGAGCAATGCTTGAGGTCAAGGACATCAATCTGTTCTACGGCGCGGCGCAGGCGCTCCGCGGCGTCTCGATCTCGGCCGAGCCCGGCAAGGTGACCTGCGTGCTCGGGCGCAACGGTGTCGGCAAGACCTCACTCCTACGCGCGATGGTCGGGCAATATCCGATCTCCTCGGGCGCAATCGTGTTCGACGGCAGCGATATCACCGGCCTCAGGCCGTATGAGCGAGCGCGCAAAGGCATCGGCTTCGTGCCGCAGGGCCGCGAGATCTTCCCGCTGCTGACGGTTGAGGAGAACCTCAAGACCGGCTTCGGTCCGCTCAAGCGCGAGGACAAGCACATTCCGGACGACGTGTTCTCGCTATTTCCGGTGCTGCAATCCATGCTGGGCCGGCGCGGCGGCGACCTCTCCGGCGGCCAGCAGCAGCAGCTCGCGATCGGCCGCGCGCTGGTGATGCGGCCGAAACTACTTTTGCTCGACGAGCCCACCGAAGGCATCCAGCCCTCGATCATCAAGGACATCGGCCGCGCCATTTCGTATCTGCGCAACCTCGGCAACATCGCCATCGTGCTGGTCGAACAATATCTCGACTTTGCCTGCGAACTCGGCGACAGTTTCGCGGTGATGGATCGCGGCGCGGTGAAGTTCACCTGCGACCGCTCCAATCTCGATCCGGGCGAGATCAGCCGCCAGATGGCGCTGTAAGCCGGAACAGACCTGCCGCGACCGGTTGGGGGAGACGGATGCGCAGCGAATTGTCAGCCACGTCCACGCTGTTCGAGGCCAACCGTGCCCGTGGCACCGTGCGCTTCGACGTGCATGCGCGCGACGGGGTGACACGGCGCGGCACCTTGCATGAATCCGGTTCGCTCCGCGTCCGCTTTCCCTCGCCGGAAGATCAGGGCCTGTCCGGCGTGTTCGTCAACACGGCCGGCGGTGTTGCCGGCGGTGATCGCTTTGATATCGAGATAGCGGCGGCGGATGCAGCGCGGCTGACGCTGACCACAGCGGCCGCCGAAAAGGTCTATCGCACGCCCGGAGCGGCAGCGCAGCTCAACAACGCTCTGAAGGTCGGCGCGGACGCGCATCTTGCCTGGCTGCCCCAGGAGACGATTCTGTTCGACCGTGCCCGCGTCCAGCGCCGCTTCGACATCGACCTCGACGAGGCGGCCTCGCTCCTGCTCTGCGAGATCGTGGTGTTCGGCCGCACCGCCATGGGCGAGCGGATGGAGCAGGGCGAGTTCGTCGACCGCTGGCGGCTACGCCGCGGCGGGCGGCTGGTGTTCGCCGAGACGGTCCGGCTCGACGGCGATATCGGTGCCAAGCTCGGCCGGTCCGCCGTCGCCAAAGGTGGCGCGGCGATCGGCACAGCCCTGATCGTGCCCGGCGACGAAGCCCTGGTCGAGCGCATCCGGGAGGCGTCGGAATCGTTCTCCGGCGAAGTCGGAATCTCGGCCTGGAATGGCTTTGCAATGGCGCGGTTCTGTGCCCAAGATGCGGCGCGTTTGCGTACCGACATGATGACGGTGCTGGCGCGCACCGGTGCGGCCCTGCCGCGGCTCTGGCTGAACTAGACTGGTTGAATTGACGTGTTGAACGGAAGAGATGTCGCATGAATCTGTCTCCCCGCGAAAAGGACAAGCTTCTGATCTCGATGGCGGCCATCGTGGCCCGCCGCCGGCTGGACCGCGGCGTCAAGCTCAACCATCCCGAGGCGATCGCGATCATCTCCGATTTCATTCTGGAAGGCGCGCGCGACGGCCGCACCGTCGCCGAGCTGATGCAGTCAGGCGCGCAAGTTCTGACCCGCGACCAGGTGATGCCGGGCATTCCCGAGATGATCCACGACATCCAGGTCGAGGCGACTTTTCCTGATGGCACCAAGCTCGTCACCGTGCACGAGCCGATCAGGTAGGAGCAGAGCATGATCCCCGGCGAACTCTTCATTCAGGACGGCGAGATCGAGCTCAACGCCGGCCGCAAGACCGTGACGCTGACGGTCGCCAATACCGGCGACCGCCCGATCCAGGTTGGCTCGCACTACCATTTCTTCGAGACCAACCCCGCGCTGAAGTTCGACCGCAAGAAGGCGCGCGGCATGCGCCTCGACATCGCCGCCGGCACCGCCGTCCGCTTCGAGCCCGGCCAGACCCGCGACGTCCAGCTCGTCGCCATGGCGGGGAAGAAGACGATCTACGGCTTCCGCGGCGATGTGATGGGGAAGCTGTGACCTCCGCAGGAACGAGCACGGCGCGGCATGGTTGAGGCGGAAACGGAGGTAATTTCCATGCTCTCGCCAATCCGCCTCGTCTCGGAAGCTGCCGAGCTCGCCGCGCAGCGCCATAACGGCATGGCGCGCAAGGGCCGCGGCAACGAGCCCTATATCAATCATCTCGCCGAGGTCGCGAACCTGCTCGCGACCGCGACCAACGGCGCCGATGCCGAGCTGGTCGCGGCCGGCTGGCTGCACGATACCATCGAGGACACCGACACCACGCGCGAGGAACTCGCGCAGAGATTTTCCGATCGGGTCGCGTCCCTCGTTGCCGAGTGCACCGACGACATGAGCTTGCCGAAAGCGAAGCGGCGGCAGAAGCAGATCGAGGACGCGCCCCACAAATCGCCGGGCGCCAAGCTGATCAAGATCGCCGACAAGATCAGCAATACGGGCGCGCGCATTCAAACCGATCCGAGTGCTGGGGAGCGCGAAGATCTCGCCGACTATATCGCCTGGGCCACGCAGGTCGTGGCGGGGTGCCGCGGCGGCAATGCGTGGCTCGACGAAAAATTCGATGACGCCGTGAAAGCAGCAAAGGCCTTGCTGTGACCAACCAGACATTCAATCGCAAACGGGGCTTGTGATGTCCGTCAAGATGAAGCGTTCCGTCTATGCCGACATGTTCGGCCCGACCACCGGCGACAAGGTGCGGCTGGCCGACACCGACCTCATCATCGAGGTCGAGAAGGATTTCACCACCTATGGCGAGGAGGTGAAGTTCGGCGGCGGCAAGGTGATCCGCGATGGCATGGGGCAGTCGCAGGTCACCAACAGGCAGGGCGCGGCCGATACCGTCATCACCAATGCGCTGATCGTGGACCATTGGGGCATCGTGAAGGCCGACGTCGCCATCAAGGACGGCATGATCGCAGGCATCGGCAAGGCCGGCAATCCCGACATCCAGCCCGGGGTCACCATCATCATCGGCCCCGGCACCGACGTGATCGCGGGTGAGGGCAAGATCCTCACCGCCGGCGGCTTCGACAGCCACATCCATTTCATCTGTCCGCAGCAGATCGAGCACGCGCTGATGTCAGGAGTCACCTCGATGCTGGGGGGCGGCACCGGCCCGTCGCACGGCACCTTCGCGACCACCTGTACGCCGGGGCCCTGGCATATGGGGCGGATGATCCAGTCGTTCGACGCCTTCCCGGTCAATCTCGGCATTTCCGGCAAGGGCAACGCGTCGCGCCCCGCCGCGCTGGTCGAGATGATCAGGGCCGGTGCCTGTGCGCTGAAGCTGCACGAGGACTGGGGCACCACGCCGGCCGCGATCGACAATTGCCTGTCGGTCGCCGACGATCACGACATCCAGGTGATGATCCACACCGACACGCTGAACGAATCCGGCTTCGTCGAGGACACGATCAAGGCGTTCAAGGGCCGCACCATCCACGCCTTCCACACCGAAGGCGCCGGCGGCGGTCATGCCCCTGACATCATCAAGGTCGCCGGGCTGAAGAACGTGCTGCCGTCGTCGACCAACCCGACGCGGCCGTTCACCCGCAACACCATCGACGAGCATCTGGACATGCTGATGGTGTGCCACCATCTCGATCCGTCCATCGCCGAAGATCTGGCGTTCGCCGAAAGCCGCATCCGCAAGGAGACGATCGCGGCCGAGGACATCCTCCACGACCTCGGCGCGCTCTCGATGATGTCCTCGGACTCGCAGGCCATGGGCCGCCTCGGCGAAGTCATCATCCGGACCTGGCAGACCGCGGACAAGATGAAAAAGCAGCGCGGGTCGCTGCCGCAGGACAAGGGCAAGGACAACGACAATTTCCGCGTCAAGCGCTACATCGCCAAGTACACCATCAATCCCGCCATCGCGCATGGCGTGTCGAAGCTGATCGGCTCGGTCGAGAAGGGCAAGATGGCCGATCTCGTGCTGTGGTCGCCGGCCTTCTTCGGCGTCAAGCCGGACTGCATCGTCAAGGGCGGCACCATCGTCGCGGCGCCCATGGGCGATCCCAACGCCTCGATCCCGACGCCGCAGCCGGTGCACTACCAGCCGATGTTCGGCGCGTTCGGCAAGGCACGTACGGCCTCCTCGGTGGTGTTCACTTCCAAGGCCGCGATCACCGGTGGCCTCGCGCGCAAGCTCGGCCTCGAGAAGAAGCTCTATGCCGTCCAGAACACCCGCGGCAAGATCTCCAAGAAGAGCATGATCCACAACGACGCGACGCCCGATATCGAGGTCGATCCGGAGACCTATGAAGTGCGCGCCGATGGCGAGCTCCTGACCTGTGCTCCGGCGGAGGTGCTGCCGATGGCGCAGCGATATTTCATGTACTGAAATAGCGTCTCGACGCATGTCCCCGGCGGTTGTCCGGGGACGGCTTTTTGCGGTTTTGCGTTCGGTCCCGCCTGGTCTAATGTCCCGCCCGGTATCGTAACCCTCAGAAGAAAAGCCGGGAGGATTTCTCGTGATCTACGTCGTTGCAACCTTGACCATCAAGCCTGAGACGCGCGCCGAATTCATTGCAGCCGCCACCGCCTGCATCAAGGAGACGCGGAAAGAGCCCGGCAATATCGCCTATGACCTGCATGAGAGCGTCACCGACCCTGCCAAGATGGTGTTCGTCGAGCAGTGGGAGAATATGGAAGCGCTGGGGCCGCATCGCGCTGCCGAGCACATGAAGACGTTCGGCCGCGTTGCGGTGAAATGTTTCACGGCGCCGCCGAAGATCGAATACATCACGCCCGAGAAGGTCGAGACACGGTAAAGAGGTAAGACGCATGATCCGGGCGACGCAGGTCAGGGGACAGCACCGCTTCACGGAAGCTCCGGCGGACACGGTCGTGCTCGATTTCGACGACCGGCACCGCCGCCGCATGACGATGACCGGAACGCGTGGTCTCGAATTCCTGCTCGACCTGGAACATGCCGTCGCGCTGCGCGGCGGCGATGCGCTGGTGCTGGAGGATGGAAGGCTGATCGAGGTGGTCGCGGCGCCCGAGCCGCTGCTCGAAATCCGCGGCCGCGATCCGCACCACCTCGTCCGCGTCGGCTGGCATCTCGGCAACCGTCATCTGCCGACCCAGATCATGGCCAAGGCCCTGCGCATCCGCCGCGATCACGTCATCGAGGCGATGGTGAAGGGCCTTGGCGCGCGTGTGATCGAGATCGAGGCGCCGTTCGATCCCGAAGGCGGCGCCTACGCCGATGCCGGCCACGCGCATGGACACGACCATGCGCATCACGATCGCGGCCATCATCACCATGACCATGGCCACCACCATGATCATGGCTCGCACGACCATAGCCACGAGCACCACCATCACCACGACGAGCATTGCGATCATCCCGACCATCACCACGGCCACAAGCATGCTCATGACCACAAATGAGCCGGTCGGCGCCGGTGATCTTGCCGAGGGCGAGGCGGCGGCGCTGTACCGGCTGATGACCTGGCTTTCGCCGGCATTTCCCGTCGGCGGCTTCTCCTACTCCAGCGGCATCGAATGGGCGGTCGAGGCGGGCGACGTCACCGACACGACGACGCTGGCGGATTGGCTCGATGCGATGCTCGGCGACGGCTCCGGCTTCTGTGACGCGACGTTTCTGGTCCACGCCTATCGCGCCACGGAATCGGGCGAGACGGCCGCATTGAACGAGATCGCCGAGCTCGCGAGCGCCTTCGTGCCGTCGCGCGAGCGGCAGCTGGAGACGACCTCACAGGGCCGCGCCTTCATCGACATCTCGCGCGCCGCGTGGGATGCCGACGGACTGGACGCGACGGTCGCGGCATGCAGCGCGCCATTGGTCTATCCGGTCGCGGTCGGTGTAGTTGCCGCGATGCACGCCGTGCCGTTGGCGCCGACGCTGCACGCCTTCCTGCATGCGCTGGTCTCGAACTGGATTTCCGCCGCCAGCCGGCTCATTCCGCTCGGCCAGACCGATAGCCAGCGTGTGCTGGTGAGGCTGGAAGCCGCCGTCGCCGCCACCGCCAATCGCGCGTTGAATGCGACCTTGGACGATCTCGGCAGCGCGACGTTCCGGGCCGATCTCGCCAGCTTGCGGCACGAGACGCAATATACCCGCTTGTTTCGGTCGTGAGCGGTGCGGCCGTCAAGTCATCAGGAGAGAACAAGTCACATGGCGAAATCTCACGGTCCTTTGCGTGTCGGCGTCGGCGGTCCGGTCGGATCGGGCAAGACCGCGCTGATGGACCTGCTCTGCAAGACCATGCGCGAGCGCTATGACATTGCGGCAATCACCAACGACATCTACACCAAATGGGATGCGGAGTTCCTGGTGCGTTCGGGATCGCTGACGCCGGATCGCATCGCCGGCGTCGAGACCGGCGGCTGTCCGCACACGGCGATCCGCGAGGATGCCTCGATGAATCTCGCTGCGGTCGCGGACATGCGCGCCAAGTTTCCCGGACTTGACCTTGTGCTGATCGAATCCGGCGGCGACAATCTCGCTGCCACTTTTTCCCCGGAGCTGGCCGACCTGACCATCTATGTCATCGACGTCGCCGCCGGCGACAAGATCCCGTCCAAGGGCGGCCCGGGCATCACCCGGTCCGACCTCCTGGTCATCAACAAGACCGACCTTGCGCCCCATGTCGGCGCCTCCCTGGAGAAGATGGAGACGGACGCCAGGCGTATGCGCGGCGAGCGGCCCTTCGTCATGACCAACCTCAAGAAGGGCGAGGGGCTCGACCGAATCGTCGGCTTCATCGAGGCTAAAGGCGGCCTGAAACGGGGCGGCTGACCGGACGCGACCAGTTGGCGCAGGCGTTTCTCGCCGTTAACGCCCGGGCCGTGCCGCAACCCACGGAACAAATTTCGGACACGGCGATTAACTACCTCCGGCGCCCGGGGCGAATTCATCCCGGCCAGACCATCGGCCGGGCGGATTAAGCTTTTCAGGCGACCTAAGTTGCGTACTGATGCCTCCTCCTTCATTATCTCCGCCACTGGGGTTTACCCTGCTTCGGCCTCTGGCCGTTCGAGCGGCGTTCATGTGCTCCGTGTTCATTGCCGACCTCCTGCTTTCGCCTGAGTAATCGCGTGGTCAGGCTGGGTTTCATCATCGGCTTCATCGCTCTGCTCGGGGCCTTGCTCTCCGGGCTTGCGGCTTATCGCGTCCACGACCAGGAGCTGGCGCTGGACCGGATCGCGCTAGCGCGGGCGATCGACGTGCATGCGAGCCTGGTTCAGGACCGCCTGACCGAGCGGGAGCTGCTCGCGCGTGTCGCCTCGGGCCTGTTCCGCGCGCCGTCGGTGATCAAGCCGAACATGCTGGAGCCGCTGCGCTCGGCGATCTACGCCTTCAAGACCGACTTTGTGGTGGCCGGCTGGATCGCCCGGCTGAAGCCGAACGAGCTTGCGGACGCGCAAGCCGCCATCGCCAGCGCCGGCTTCCCGAATCCGCAGATCCGCTCGTTTGACGACAAGCCGATCAATCCTGCCGATGTCACCCAGCCGATCGACGTGCTGTTGGATCTCGAGCCGCGCAGCAACGAGACCACGGCCTTGCCCGGCCGCAGCTACGATCAGGATCCGGTTCGCAGCGCGATGCTCACGCGGGCGCGCGCCCAAAAGAGGTCGGTTGCCTCCGACCCGGTGCCGTTGATCCGCGGAAACGGGCCGATCGGCATCATCGTGGCCGCGCCAGTCGTTCCCGAGGGTGCGACGGAGCCGGCCGGCTTCGTCACATTTTCCTACGAGCTCGCCTCGCTGATGCTGGCCAATGACGACATGTCGCTGTTCGCGGTGGCGCTCAGGGATCCGCGCAAGGACGGCGGCGAGCTGATCGCCAATGATCAGGGCGTGGTCTCGACGCGGATCGCGGCGGCGGACGGGGCCCCGTCGGCGACGCGCACGGTGAGCTTCGGTGGCCGCGATTGGCAGCTCGGCTATTACGCGAAGACCAATTCGGTGCGCCGCGCCGAGCAGACCGCCATCATCGTAGCGGCGATCGGCTTTGCCATCACCGCAATGGTGTGCGGCCTGTTCGGTTACGTCGCCTACAACAATCTGCGGCTCAGCCGGGAGATCCAGGTCAGGATCGGATTCGAGCGGCGGTTGACCGCGGTGATCGACGAGCTCAACCACCGCGTCAAGAACATCCTGGCGGTGATCCAGTCGATCGTGACGCGCACCTTGCGCCACGGCTCGGACATCGACATCGCGCGCGAGCTCCTGATCGGGCGCATCCACGCCATGTCCAATGTGGTGTCGCTGCTCAGCGAGAGCCAGTGGCAGGGTGTCAAGTTGAAGGGCCTGTTCGAGGCGCGCGCGATTCCGCATGCCGATCGCATCGCCGTCACCGGCCCCGACATCGCGGTCAGCGCGCGTGCCGCACAGAGCCTGTCGCTGCTGTTCTTCGAGCTCGCCTCGCATTCCGACGAGGGCCTGTCGCTGGTCGGCAAGCACCCGCACATCACCGCCAACTGGACGGTGACCGGCGAGGAGGGCGACGAGGTCTTCCATTTCCGCTGGGAGGAGTTCAACACCAGCGAGGCGACGCGCCGGCCCGATTCCGATTTCGGCCTGATCCTGCTCGACCGCGTCGCGCCCGAGGCGCTGGGCGGGACCGCCAAGCGCTTCTTCACCGACGTCTCCTACGTCTATGAATTGACCGCGCCGATGGAGACGGTCGTCGACATGACCGAGCGCGACCGCACGGATAAAATCTCGGCGCCGGTCAGGCCGGTGCGCGGCTAACCTTTCGGTTGCAACACCAGATCGACGAGGCTGCGCGCGTAGCCGGGTGTGATCGGCGCGATGCCGAAGATATAGCGGTAGAACAGGCTGCCATAGATCGCGTCGTAGAGATTCTCAGGAGGACCCTCGGCCTGAATGCTGCCGTCCTTCTGGCCGGCGGCGATCATGTCCACCAGCGCGTCGCGGCGGAATTGCAGGTACCGGGCGTAGAACAGCTCGGCCGACCCGGTCTTGGAAATGCATTCGGAGACGACGGCGAGCTGCACCTTGCCGAACTCGCCCTGCAGCGCCTCGGCATAGGCGGCGGCGTGGCGCCGCGCGCGCGCCGCGGGCGTGCCCGCGCTCGCGGGCGGCAGCGGCAGCATCTGCGACGCATGGTGGAGGAAGGCGTCGATCAGCAGCGCTTCCCGCGACGGCCACCATTTGTAGATCGTCATCTTGGAGACGCTGGAGTGCCGTGCGATCGCATCGATGGTGGTGGCGGCAAGGCCGGTGGTCGCCATCAGTGCATAGGCGCTTTCGAGGATGGCGTTGGTGGTCTCAATCGACCTTGGCCGGCCGCGCCGGGGCGCGCGCTCCGCCTCTTCACGCCCGTCTTTCGCCATCGCCACGCCCGGTCTCCTCACGCAGGGTCCCGGCATAGCCCAGGGGCGGCATTCGGCCTAGCAGAATCGCACGATTTCGTCGCGAAGCGATCAGCTCTGGGCCTGCTGCCGCAGGGCTGCCGGCAGATCCTGCCGTTTCGACCAGGCGATGTAGTAGGCGAGCCCGGTCATCGCCGCGAAGCCGGTGATGCTCACCGCCACCTGCATCACCGCCAGGTTCGGCCCGGTGATTAGGATGAGGTGGCCAGCGAAGGATAGGAACACGGCGACGCAGAATACCGCGAGCCATTCCTCACCACATGCGATCACCGCTTGCAGCGGTTTCCATCTCAGGCCGGGGTGATCCGCCGGAATGAGATGGGTGGCAATGAACGCGAGGGCGAGGAAGTGGACCACCCGATAGGGAGCGAGGTTTTCCTTGTCGGTCGGAGCGATGCTGTTGAGGAGCAGATCGGGCAGGTAAGCCGACAGCGCCGGCGAATGGCGCATCAAGGTGACGGCCATCGCGAAGACCAGGTAGGCGCCGGCGAGGATCCGCAGCCAGGACATGCCGTGCAGCGCACGTCCCGGAGCGCCCGTCACGGCGAACCAGCCGCCCAGCACCATCAACATCTGCCAGCACAGCGGATTGAAGGTCCATTCCCCGTCCGGATAGATCCGAAAATTCCAGTCGAACCAGCGTGCGGCGAGATACAGCGCGACCGATGCCGCCAGCGTCAGGTTCGGGCCCCGCAGCAGGCCCCACAACGCGAACGGAAAGAACGCCATCAGCGGGACCATCAGCTGCAGCAGGTCAAGGTTCAGCGGCTCTTCCTGGAGCACGAGACCGCGGACCAGGATGCGCAGTGGATGCTCGAGAATTCCGGAGATGTTGTATTGGTGGATGATCTCCGGCGCCATCGATTGCCTGGCGACATAGGCGATGGCATCGATATAGATCACGAACAGCACGACATAGGCGGCATAGAGCCGCCAGACCCGGCGAAAGATGCGCGTCGCCGCGACCAAGTAGCCGCGTTCCAGCGCCATCCTGCCATGGATGATGGCGACCCCATACCCCACCACGAACACGAACAGGTCCGCCGCGCCGCTGAAGCCGAAATTGCGCAGCGTCAGCAGGTTGACGACGTTGTTGGGAATATGGTCGACGAATATGGACCAATTGGCGATGCCGAGCGTCAGATAGAGCCTGGCGTCATGCTGGAATGCGGCGAGGTTCGCCTTGACGGACGGTTTCATTGAGCAAAATAGCTTTGGGAATCAGGATGATGCTTTTAACGGCAACCGCCTGCTCGTCCGAGTAGCGTTTGCGTGAGCAGGGAAGAACCGCGCCAAACGGCGTCAAATGTGCCGCTTGCTCTATGAAATGCAGATAGATGCGCGCGCAGTAATTATAATGCCGGACTCTACTCGGCAGGTTCGGCCGACACCTCGTCGGACACGCCGGCGCGGCTCGCCAGGATGCCCAGGGCGACGCCCCCGATCGCCAGGATCGGCAGCAGCCGCTTGACGCCGATGGCACGAACGATCTGGAGCCCGGTGGCGAGGAGCATCGGATCTGCAAGCATGCTCTGCGCGGCCGATTTCGCGGCGCGCTCGGCCGCGATCTGGGCGCGTTTCTGCACCTCGCGCTTGTAGCTCCAATAGGAGCCTGCCGCGGCCAGGGTCAACAGGAAGAAGATGCCGGCGCCGGCAAGACAAGCCTGCACCGGGCCATATTTCTGCAGCACCCAAATGAAGACGGCGGCACAGAGGAAGCCTGTGGTCACGAGCAGCGCGAAGGCAGCGCCCGCGGCAAGGGAGGTCAGCCGAACCGTCGTGCCGGTTGATGCGCTGATGCCGTCGATGATGCGCTGAAACATGGCCTTGCTCCTCAATCCCCGCCAGCCGAATGGTCACGAGCCAACAGCGGCGGCGTGCCGCCGCCGTATCAAATGGGCGTCGACATCCTTAGCGACGCCAGGCGACGCCGATCAGGAAGCCGATGCCGAGCGCCAGCCCGACGGTCGCCAGCGGCCGCTGCGTGATCGCCTCTTCCAGCGTCTCCTCGATCGAGCCGTAGGCGTCATGTGCAGCTTCCATCATCGCGCTGCCGCGCTCGGACATGTCGTCCATCGCGGAGTCCATGTTCTCGCGCGCCTGGCGATAGCCGCGGCGAGCCTGCTTGCTGGTGGAGTTGGCGAAAGTATTGAGCGCGTCGGTGATCTGGTCGGTGAGGGCGGCGATATCGCTTTTCACGGCTGCTACATCCTTTTCGAGGCGGTCTCGGGTGGCTTTGTCGGTCCAGTCTCTCATCCCGGCTTCGGCATTGGGCGTGGACATCGGGAGCTCCGAACTGTTGACGGCTGAGATGGGCGGAGAACGTTTCGTCGCCGGGTAAGTTCCGTTCGCTGAAACCGGTCAGGCTTGCGGCAGCTGCGGCGAATTCTCCGGCAATAGGTGGTCCTTCAGGATCAGCGCGACGATCAGGAGCGGCGACGACAGGAACGCGCCCATCGGCCCCCACAGCCAGGTCCAGAACGCGAGCGCGAGCAGCACGGCGAGCGCGTTCAGGGCGAGCCGCCGCCCGATGATCGTCGGCGTGATGAAGTGACCCTCGAGAAAGGTGAGGCCACCGAAGGCGAGCGCGGCCATCAGGCCGCCGCCGAGGGTCGGGAAGGCGATCAGCCCGACCACGACCAGCACCACGAACATCGCCACGGGCCCGATGATCGGGATGAAGTTGAGCGTGGCCGCCAGTGCGCCGAGCCCGGCCGGATTGGGCATTCCGGTCAGCGCACAGATCAGGCCGGTGGCGACGCCGACGCCGACATTGATGAGGGTGACGGTCAGCAGATAATTGCCGAGATGGACCTCGATCTCGTTGAGGATCCGGAGCGTGCGCAGCCGCGCGTCGTGATTGCTGAAGGTCATGATCATGGCCCGCCGCAGGTCGCGCCAGCTTGCGATGAACAGGATCAGGGTGACGAAGAACAGCAGGAATTCGGTAAAGGTCGGTGACAGGAATTCCAGCGTCGGCTGCACCCACTCGATCTTGGGCATGTGCAGGCTCGGCAATCCCTCCGAGCCGCCGAGCATGGCTTGCAGCTCCCGCCAGAGCGCAAGCGGCCGGTCGAACACGTGCAGCTTGTCCTTCAATTGCGCGCCGAGCTCTGGCAGGCGCGTGCTCCACGCCATGACCGGCGAAGCGATCAACGCGACGGCGAAAGCGACCACCGCGCTCACTGCGACCACGATCAGCACGGCGCCGACGCTGCGTGGGACCTTGCTTCGCTCCAGGAAGGTGGCCGCCGGAGACAGCATGGTCCCGATGACGAACGCCATCACGACCGGCAGGAAGAACGCCCGGCCGACATAGAGCACGGCGACGATGGCGATCAGCAACAGCCCGGCCAGCGCGAACGCGACGAATTCAGTGCGGCGGATCACCGGCGGCAGCTCGACATGGCTCTCGGGAAGCGGATCGCCTTCGCTGTTGCCGGAAATCAAACGTTCACTGGGTAGGACGCGCACAATATCTCTCCCGCACGGAATCCGTGATCCGCGCGCCCATTGATGACGTGACTAATGCTTGGGCGGCGTGCTGGTTCCATCGCGGCTTCGTGAACGGATGCTCGCTTGACTGTGACGTCGCTGCCGCACGCTGCGCCGGAACTTCGATCGAGGCGGCGGAGTTTGTTGAGGCAGCGCATCACCTGATGCACATCCAACGGGGCAGCTCATGACAAAGTTGTTTGCAGTCCGTCGCAGCTTCTCGCCGCGCGCCGTCGGCGCGTTCGCCTTCGCAACCGCTCTTCTCGCAGTGCCGGTGGGCACCGCAAGCGCCCAAACCTTCGGCTATGCGCCGATGCAGCGGGTGTATCCGCAGGACCTTTACTCGCAGGGCCAATACTTGCAGGGCCAACACTTGCAGGACCAAGGCTATTCGCAGGATGACATCAACGAGGCGCCGCAGGTCGCCGATGAGGATGCCCAATTGCCCGACCGGCTGCGCAGGCAGATCGTCGGCTTTGACCGGAGCGAGCCGGCCGGTACCATCGTCATCGATACCAACAGCACCTATCTCTATTACGTGCTCGGAGGCGGCCGCGCGATCCGCTACGGCGTCGGCGTCGGCCGCGAGGGCTTTACCTGGTCGGGCGTGCAAAGCGTCAGCCGCAAGGCCGAGTGGCCGGACTGGCATCCGCCGGCCGAGATGATCGCGCGCCAGCCCTATCTGCCGCGCTTCGTCGCCGGCGGGCCCGGCAACCCGCTCGGTGCGCGCGCGATGTATCTCGGCTCGAGCCAATACCGCATCCACGGCACCAATGATCCCTCCACCATCGGCAAGTTCGTCTCGTCCGGCTGCATCCGCATGACCAACGAGGACGTCGTCGACCTGTATAGCCGCGTCAATGTCGGCGCCAAGGTCGTGGTGCTGCCGAAGAACGCGCCGTTAATGGCGAAGGGAGGTGATCCCGTGCGCAAGCGTCCGGCCGTGACGACACTGCCTTCGGGTCGGCAGGCGCTGAACATGACCACGTCGGCCGTGAATTAGTCTGCGAGGTCCTATGGCGAGACGGCTGATTGACAAACTGGCGGGCGGAGCGGCGATTGTCGTCGTCGTCTCCAGCGGGCTGGCGATGGCGCCGTCGGCGCATGCGCAGGATTTCTTCTCGGGCCTGTTCGGCGGCTTTCGGATGCGGCCGCCGCCGGAAATCCGGATGCCTTTCCCCACCGACGATATGCCGCGCTATGAGGCGCCACGCCAGCGCGCGTCCTACGGCGGCGGCACCGCCTATTGCGTGCGCAGCTGCGACGGTCGCTACTTCCCGGCACAAGGCAATGATGCCGAGAGCAAGGCGCAATCCTGCAAGAGCTTCTGCCCTGCCTCGGAGACCTCGCTCGTCTATGGCGGCAACATCGACGATGCCACGACTGAGAAGGGAAAGTCCTATTCCGACCTGCCGAACGCGTTCCGCTATCGCAACGAGATCGTCGCGGGCTGTACCTGCAACGGCAAGGACCCGGTCGGGCTCGCATCGGTCAAGGTCGAGGACGACCCGACCCTGCGCAAGGGCGACATCGTCGCCGGCGCCAATGGCCTCGTGGTCGCCAGCCGCAATGCCAATGACCGCCGTGGCGTCGCGATGAACTTCTCGCCGCTGCCGGAATCGGTGCGTGCCAGATTCCGTCAAGTCCCGGTGGTGGCGAAGGAGTAGGGAGCGCCCGATCGGACGGCGTCCGAACCTTGTCGGACGGCCAAATGCTGGACTAGGCCCGCCGCGGGACGTTGCGCGGCAGGGTTTCCGAGATGGAACCGGCTTGGGTGCAGCGCGTTAGAACAGCGTAGCAATTGCCTGAAGGGGGCCTCGCGATGCTGGTCGGCGTACTCGTCACCTTTCTCGTCGTCATTCTTGTGCTTTATCTCATCAACATGCTGCCAATGGACGGCCGCGCCAAGCAGATCGCGCGCGTCATCGTCATCATCATCGGCATTGTCTCATTGCTGAAATATCTCGCGGTGTTCTAGCGGGGGTAGGCGCGTAGCCCGGATGGAGCGAAGCAAATCCGGAGTCTTGCCACAGCGAAACCGATCCCGGATTGCGCTACGCTGCATCCGGGCTACGAATGCAAATGTTTTCAAATCAAAAGCCCCGGCTTTCGCCGGGGCTTCGTTCGTGCTGCTTCAGTGCAGCGACTTCAGCCAGTCGTCGACATCCTGACGGACCTGGTCCTTGGCCTTGCCGTAACGCTCCTGCAACCGGCCCTCAAGCTGCTCGCGGCGGCCCTCGATCAGCTGGAGGTCGTCGTCAGTGAGCTTGCCCCATTTCTCCTTGGCCGATCCCTTGAACTGCTTCCAGTTTCCTTCGATCCGATTCCAGTCCATGACCATCTCCCGTTGGTTGATGGCCCGACAACGCGAGGCGCACGCAGCCTGTTCCGTGACACAGCGCGACGTTTCGCCCAACGAAAAAGCCCCGGTTTCCGCCGGGGCTTTCGATGTTCCGTGACTCTGCTCAGCCGAGCGCCTCTTTATCCAAGAGCCTCTTTTATCGAAGAGCCTCTTTATGCAAGAGCCTTTTTATGCAAGAGCCTTGGCCTCGCGGCGGCGCGCGGTGAGGATGTATTCGGTGTAGCCGTTCGGCTGCTCGCGCCCCTTGAAGATGAGGTCGCAGGCGGCCTTGAAGGCGACGCCGTCGAAGGCGGGCGCCATCGGCTTGTAGATGGGATCATCCGCGTTCTGCTTGTCGACGACGACGGCCATGCGCTTAAGCGATTCCATCACCTGCGCCTCGGTGATGACGCCCTGATGCAGCCAGTTGGCAAGGTGCTGGCTGGAAATGCGCAAGGTGGCGCGGTCTTCCATCAGGCCGACGTCGTGGATGTCGGGCACCTTCGAGCAGCCGACGCCCTGGTCGATCCAGCGCACGACATAGCCCAGGATGCCCTGGCAATTGTTGTCGATCTCCTGCCTGACGTCATCGGGCGCCCAGTTCGACTTCGACACCGGAATGGTGAGGATGTCGGACAGCTTTGCGCGCGGTCCGCCCTTGGCGAGTTCCTCCTGGCGCGCGATGACGTTGACCTGGTGGTAGTGCAGCGCGTGCAGCGTCGCCGCGGTCGGCGAGGGCACCCAGGCGGTGGTGGCGCCGGCCTGCGGATGGCCGAGCTTCTGTCCCAGCATGTCCGCCATCTTGTCGGGCGCGGCCCACATACCTTTGCCGATCTGGGCGTGGCCGGGCAGGCCATCGATCAGGCCCATGTCGACGTTCCAGTCCTCATAGGCCTTGATCCAGGCCTGCGCCTTCATCTCGTTCTTGCGGATCATCGGGCCCGCTTCCATCGAGGTGTGGATCTCGTCGCCGGTGCGGTCGAGGAAGCCGGTGTTGATGAACATGATGCGCTTGGAGGCGCGCTGGATGCAGGCCTTGAGGTTGACGGTGGTGCGTCGCTCCTCGTCCATGATGCCGACCTTGAGCGTGTTCTCGGGCAGGCCGAGCATCTTCTCGACGCGGTCGAAAATCTCGCAGGTCAGCGAGACCTCGTCCGGGCCGTGCATCTTCGGCTTGACGATGTAGGCAGAACCGGTGCGGCTGTTCTTGACCTTGGAATTGCCCTTGAGGTCGTGGATCGCGAGCAGGCCCGAGACGGCGGCGTCCAGCAGGCCCTCCGGAACCTCTTCGCCCTTCTCGTCGAGCACCGCGTCCGTGAACATGTGGTGACCGCAATTGCGCATCAACAGCAGGCTGCGGCCGTGCAGCTTGAGCTCGCCCTTGCCGTCCGGCGTCTTGTAGAGGCGGTCGGAATTGAGCGAACGCGTCAGCGTCTTGCCGCCCTTCTCGAAATCGGCCGACAACGTGCCGTTCATCAGGCCGAGCGTGTTGCGGTAGACCAGCACCTTGTCCTCGGCATCGACAGCGGCGACCGAGTCCTCCATGTCGAGGATGGTGGAGACCGCGGCCTCCATGATCATGTCGGCGACGCCGGCCGGATCGTCCTTGCCGATCGCGCTGCTGCGGTCGATCTTGACCTCGATATGCAGGCCGTTGTTGACGAGCAGCACGGCGCTCGGCGCAGCCGCATCGCCCTGGAAGCCCGCGAACTGCGCGGCGTTCTTCAGCGCGGTGGCGTTGCCGCTCTTCAGCTTCACCGCGAGCTGGCTCGCGACGATGCTATAGCCGGTCACGTCGGTGTGGCTGCCGGTCGCGAGCGGCACGGCGTTATCGAGGAACGCCTTGGCCTTGGCGATCACCTTGTCGCCGCGTGCCTTGTTGTAGCCCTTGCCGCTCTCGGACGGATCATGCGGAATCGCATCGGTACCGTAGAAGGCGTCATAGAGCGAGCCCCAGCGTGCGTTCGCCGCGTTCAGCGCGTAGCGCGCATTGGTGAGCGGCACGACAAGCTGCGGGCCGCAGATCTTGCCGATCTCCTCGTCGACATTGGCGGTCTCGACCTTCTGCGTCGCCGGCTCCGGGACGAGATAGCCGATCTCCTTTAGGAAGGCGGTGTAGGCATTGAGGTCGAACGCCTTGCCTTTATTGGCGCGGTGCCAGTCGTCGATCTTGGCCTGCAGATTGTCGCGGAATGCGAGCAGCTCGCGGTTCTTCGGTCCCAGCTCCTTGATGATGCCGGCCAGCCCGGCCCAGAACGCATCCGGCGCGATCCCGGTTTTCGGGGCCGCTTCCTTGGCGATGAAGTCAAACAGGACGGGTGCGATCTTCAATCCGTGGGCGTCGACGCGTTTCATGATGGGCTTTCTTGTTGGAAATGGCTGTTTTTGGCTGCTTTTGACCCGACAGCAGCAAAATGCGCCCACGCGGGGCGGCTTTCGGGGGCCTATTAGCCCCAAAAAAGAGGCCGTGAGAAGACCCCCGGGAGCTTGTCAAAATGTCAAGGCGAGGATCTGGATTGGTACGCCGTTACAGACTTGAGCCCAGCTCCGCACCACGCGCACAACTGCGCTCCCTCCCCCGCTTGCGGGGGAGGGTTGGGGAGAGGGTGTCTCCGCGTCGGGATTGTTGAGATTAACTGAGGATGTCCCTATGCAGCGAGAGCCCTCACCCGCCGCGCTCTGCGAGCGCGTCGGCCTCTCCCGCAAGCGGGAGAGGCGGAGCAAGCCCGCAGACAGTCCTCGTGCAATTCATATGCGATCGCCCACCCCCGCAAGGGCTCGCAAGGGGGAGGGACGCACCGCCCGTGTGGGCGGCAGCGAGCGCATCAACGAATGCGCGTGCCTCAAATATTCGCAGCGAGGTCCACGAGCTCGTCGAACAGCACGCCTGATGCCTTCAGCATCTGCTCGATCTCGTCGGCCGCTTCCGCAACCGTCCGCTTCGACGTATCGATCACGAGCTCGGCGGCCTCAGGCTTCTCGTAGTCGTTGCCAATGCCGGTGAACGAGGCGAGTGCGCCGGCGCGGGCTTTCTTGTAATGGCCCTTGGGATCGCGCTCCTCGCACACCTCGGCGGGCGTCGCGACATGGATTTCGCGAAACGCGGTGTCGGCGATGCGACGCGCGGCGGCGCGATCTTCGCGCGCGGGCGAGACCGCCGCGACGATGGCGATGTGGCCGTTGCGGGCGAGATGCGTCGCGACCTCGGCGAGGCGGCGGATGTTCTCGCTGCGATCAGTGGCGGAGAAGCCGAGATCGCTGTTGAGCCCGGCGCGCAGCGTGTCGCCATCGAGCAGGATCGGCGAGCCGCCATTGGTGAAGAGACGCCGCTCCAGCGCCCGCGCCAGCGTCGACTTGCCGGAGGCCGGCAGGCCGGTAAGCCAGACCACGGCGCCATTGTGGCGGTAGCGGGCCGAGCGCTCGTCGCTACGCAGCGCCGATTCCACCGGCACGATGTCGACAGGCACGGCACGCTGGCCGGCATCGACCGACAGCACCAGGCCACCGCCGGCGATGCGCCCGGACACCTCGATCACGAGGCGGCCGGTGCGCGGATTTTCGGTGTAGGGATCGGTCGCGATCGGATTGGACAGGGAGATGTCGATCTCGCCGACATGGTTGCGACCGATCGCCTTGTTCTCGCTGCTCGAGAGCTCGCCGGGATCGACCGCCTTCTCGATGGCGACCACGGTGGCGCGGCTTTCCTTGGGGCCGCAGCGCACCAAAAGCTGGTCGCCCTTGGCAAGCGGCTTGTCGTGCAGCCAGAAGATGCGCGCGCGCAGCCGCCGCGTCTCGCGCGGGGCGCTGCCCGCATGCGCGATGATGTCGCCGCGCTCGATGAACAATTCGCGGTCGAGCGTGATGCCGACCGAGCGGCCGGCGCCCTGACGGCCCGCTACCGGCGTCGCCGGCCAGCTCTCGACCGTCTTGATCTTGGCGATCTTACCGGCCGGCATGATCACGATCTCGTCGCCGGCAATCAGGCTGCCGGATTCGATGCGGCCGGCGACGATGCGGCGGTCGTCGAACTTGTAGATCGCCTGCACCGGCAGCCGCAGCGCCAGCGCTTCCAGCGGACGCGCCGGCTCGAGGTGATCAAGCGCCTCGACCACGGTCGGTCCCTTGTACCAAGAGATGCGGTCGGTGCGCATCGCGACGCCGTCGCCGTCACGCGCGGAAATCGGGATCACGGCCGTGGGCGTCACGCCGAGGCCGTTCAGATGCGCGGAGATCTCGTCGCTGATGTCCTTGAAGCGTGCGGCGGAGAAATCGACGCGGTCCATCTTGTTGACGACGACGGCGACCTGCTTCACCCCGAGCAGATGCAGGAGATAGCCGTGCCGCCTGGTCTGGTCGCGCACGCCCTCCAGCGCGTCGATGATCAGCACCGCACCGTCGGCCTGCGAGGCGCCGGTGATCATGTTGCGGAGGAATTCGGCGTGGCCGGGCGCATCGATCAGCACGATGTCGCGCGAATTGGTGCGGAAGCGGATCTGGGTGGTGTCGATGGTGATGCCCTGGTCGCGCTCTGTCTGCAGCGCGTCGAGCAGGAACGACCATTCGAACGGCATGCCGCGCCGCGCGCTGACGGCCTTGAGCATTTCGAGCTTGCCCTCGGGCAGGCTGCCGGTTTCATGCAGGAGGCGGCCGACCAGGGTCGACTTGCCGTGGTCAACATGGCCGACGATGACGATGCGGACCTGGGGACGCGTGGTGCCGTTCGGCGTGCCGGGCGAGGCTGACGTGACGATCATGTTCATGGCCGCGTCCTTGATCAGAGATAGCCGGCGACGCGAAGGCGCTCGAAGGCGTCCTCGGTCTCGTGGTCGAGCGCGCGCCCCGAGCGCTCCGGCACCTTGGTCTGTTCGAGCTCGATCAGGATCTCGTCGATGTTCGAGGCATTCGAGGCAACCGGATTGGTGATGTCCTGGTCTCCTAGCGAGCGATAACGCTTGCCGTTCTTGGCGAGGTACAGCGGAATAATCGGGATGTTCTCGCGCTTGGTGTAGGCCCAGATGTCGGCCTCGGTCCAATGCAGGATCGGATGGATGCGCAGATGCGCGCCTTGCGGCGGCGAGGCGTTGAAATGATCCCAGAATTCCGGCGGCTGGTCGCGCACGTCCCAATTGCCCTCCAAGCCGCGCGGCGAGAACACCCGCTCCTTGGCGCGCGTTGCTTCCTCGTCGCGGCGGATGCCGGCGATCAGGCCGTCGAAGCCATACTTTGCGAGCGCCATCTTGAGGCCCTCGGTCTTGCGCGCGGCGGAACGGGCGGCCGGCGGCAGCGTTGGGTCGACGGCATCGATCGGCGGGCAGGGCTCGACGCGCAGATCGAGATCCCATTCCTTGCCGTAATGATCGCGGAAGCGATACATCTCCGGAAACTTCTTGCCGGTATCGACGTGAAGGGCCGGGAACGGCATCTTGCCGAAGAAGGCTTTCCGCGCCAGCCAGATCATGACGTTGGAGTCCTTGCCGAGTGACCACAACAGGGCAATCTTCTTCAGCCGGGCAAAGGCCTCACGGAAGATGTAGATGCTCTGCGCTTCGAGCTGGTCGAGATGGTCCATGCTCGAGGCAAGTTCGGCAGCAAATTCTTGCGCGCGCACGCGCTCAGCCAGCGCCGGATTGCTCAGTCGATCAGCAGCGGAATCGTCCTTGAGAAGATGCATCTCTGCCACTTTGCGTTTGGAGGCGAAAATTCTATAGTTGCGGTGCGGAAGAGAAGAAAAAATTTTCTCTTTGCGCGCTCGAAACGAGACATATATAGAAAATAATTCCAGTCAACCCCGTTTGTGGGGAAGCGAGTATCACATGCGGTTCTTGCCGGTGTTTCTCGATCTCAAGGCCGGCCCGGTGGTCCTCATCGGGACGGGCGAGCTTTTGCGCGCCAAGCTGCGCGTGCTCGCCGCTGCCGGCGCGCGCCTGCGCGTGCATGCGATCGATGGCAATCACGACCTTGGCCTCGGCTCCGAAGACTTGGCGCGCATCGAGATCGCGGCAGGCGATCCGCTCACGGTGGATATTTCCGGCGTCATCGCCGTCGTCTGCGCGGGCGCAGGCGATGTCGGTGTGGCCATGTCGGCTCGCGCCAAGGCGGCTGGCCTGCCCGTCAACGTCATGGACGACCTCGAGCATTCCAGCTTCATCTTCCCCGCCATCGTCGATCGCGGCGATGTCGTGGTCGCGGTCGGCACCGGCGGCACCTCTCCGGTGGTGGCGCGGCGCGTACGCGAGAAGATCGAGGCGCTGCTGCCGGCGCGCATTGGCGAACTCGCCGAGTTCATCGGCACCTTCCGCAAGTCGATCAACGAGCGCATCGCCGAGTTTCCGCTGCGCCGCCGCTTCTGGGAGCGCGTCATCGACGGTCCGATCGGCGCCGCCGTGCTCGCCGGCCGCAACAGCGAAGCCGATGCATCGCTCAAGGCGATCTCCGATCCCACCGCGTTCGCGCGCGCCGACAAGCCGGAAGGCTCCGTCGCGCTGGTCGGCGCCGGACCCGGCGATCCCGATCTGCTCACCATCAAGGCGCTGCGCGCTTTGCAGGACGCCGACATCGTCTTCCATGACGAGCTGGTCTCGCCCGAGATTCTCGACCGCATTCGCCGCGACACCACGCGCGTTGCGGTCGGCCGCCGCGTCGGCAAGCCCGGCATCGGCCAGGACGCCATCAACAAGCGCATGATCGAGGCCGCGCAATCGGGCCAGCGCGTCGTGCGGTTGAAGGGCGGCGATCCCTTCGTGTTCGGCCGCGGCGGCGAAGAAGTGGAAGCGCTGCGCGCCGCCGGCATCGCCTATTCGATCATTCCCGGCATCACCGCAGGGCTCGGCGCCGCCGCCGATTTCGAGGTGCCGCTCACTTATCGTCACGAAGCGACCCGCATCACCTTCCTCACCGCACACAAGGCCCGCGATGCAGAGAACGTGGATTGGTCGACACTGACCGACACCAAGATGACCGTCGTGGTCTACATGGGCATGACCGCAGCGCCCGCCGTGCGCGCAGGCTTGTTCGCGGCCGGCCGCTCGCCGGAGACGCCGGTCGGCGTGTTCGCCCGCGTCACGCGGCCCGATGCGCAAGGCGCAATTGGCACGCTGCGCGATCTGCCGGAACTGGTGCGGCGGATCCATGGCGGTCCCGCCATCCTCATCATCGGCGACGTGGTCCGGCATGCCGGCTCGCTTCGCCGCCAGACACCCAAACAAATCATCTCTGACCTATTGGATGCAGCCGAATGACCTCTCCGCTCGAACAAAAGAAGATCCGTATCGCCGGCCCCTCGGTCGTGACCGCCAACCGCACCTGGGACGGCATCGTGGTCTACCGCACCGCCGCCAAGAGCTGGTCCGCCGAGCTGTCGGAAGCCGCGATCGTGCGCAACTCCGACGAGGCCAAGGCGTTGCTTGCGGAAGCCGTGGCCGATGACGTCGGCGCCATCGGCCCCTATATCGCGCCGGTGCAGATCGGCGACGATGGCAAGGTCCAGCCCGGCAATCTGCGCGAGCAGATTCGCCGCACCGGCGTTACCATCGGACAGCCGGCCCAGGTTTAAGGCACCCACTTATGTATGCTTACGACGAAATCGACCGCACGCTCGTCAACGAGCGCGTCTCGGAGTTCCGCGACCAGGTGAAGCGGCGCCTTTCCGGCGAGCTCACCGAGGACGAGTTCAAGATCCTGCGTTTGCAGAACGGCGTCTATCTGCAGCTGCACGCTTATATGTTCCGCGTCGCGATTCCCTATGGCACTCTGGCGACGAACCAGATGCGGGCGCTCGCCCATGTCGCGCGCAAATACGATCGCGGCTACGGCCACTTCACCACGCGGCAGAATATCCAGTTCAACTGGATCAAGCTCGCCGAGCTGCCGGATGCGCTCGAAGACCTCGCCAAGGTCGGCATCCACGCGATGCAGACCTCCGGCAACAACATGCGCAACGTCACCTCGGACCAGTGGGCCGGCGTCGCGCCGGGCGAGATCGAGGATCCGCGCATCTGGTCGGAGCTGATCCGCCAGCACACCACGTTGCATCCGGAATTCTCGTTCCTGCCGCGCAAGTTCAAGATCGCGATCACCGCCTCGGACCACGACCGCGCCGCGATCAAGATCCACGACATCGGCCTGCGCTTGATCAAGAACGAGAAGGGCGAGACCGGCTTCGAGGTTCTGGTCGGCGGCGGTCTCGGCCGGACGCCGTTCATCGCCAAGACCATCAAGCACTTCGTGCACGGCCGCGACATCCTCAGCTACATCGAGGCGATCTTACGCGTCTACAATCAGTACGGCCGCCGCGACAACATCTACAAGGCGCGCATCAAGATCCTGGTGCACGAGCTCGGCATCGAGAAATTCTCGCGCGAGGTCGAGGACGAGTGGCAGCATATCCGCAACTCCTCGCTCCAGATCGACGAGGAGGTGATCGAGGACATCCGCTCGCGCTTCACCTATCCGGCTTACGAGAAGCTGCCGCATATGCCGGACGAGCTGCGCCAGGCCGCGGCCGACCCCGATTTCGAGGCATGGCGCAAGAACTCGGTGGCCCCGCACAAGGTGCAGGGTTACTCCATCGTCACGATCTCGCTGAAGCCGACCGGCGGGCCTCCGGGCGATGCCACCGCCGAGCAGATGGACGCGCTGGCAGATCTTGCCGACAAATATTCCTTCGGCGAGATCCGCGTCGGCCACGAGCAGAATCTAGCGCTGCCGCACGTCGCCAAGCGCGACCTGCCGGCACTGTGGAAGGCGCTCGACAAGCTCGGGCTGGCGATGCCCAACGTCAACCTGATCACCGACATCATCGCTTGCCCCGGGCTCGACTATTGCTCGCTGGCGAATGCCCGCTCGATTCCGATCGCGCAGGAGCTGACGCGGCGCTTCGCCAATCACGAGCTCGCTAACCTGATCGGCCGTCTGCACATCAACATCTCCGGCTGCATCAATGCCTGCGGCCATCACCATGTCGGCCATATCGGCATTCTCGGCGTCGAGAAGAACGGCGAGGAGGTCTACCAGATCACCATCGGCGGCCGTGCCGACGAGAACGCCGCGCTCGGCACCCTGATCGGTCCCGGCGTCAAGTTCGACGAGGTCGCCGACGTGGTCGAGGACATCGTGGAAGCCTATCTGGCGCTGCGCGAGCGGCCCGAAGAGCTGTTCATGGACACGGTGAAGCGCCTCGGCGTCGAACCCTTCAAGGAGCGCGTCTATGCCACTCGTTAATGGCGGAAAGATCACGGACGACCGCTTCGTCAAGCTCGCCGTCGACACGCCGCTGCCCGAGGGCGGCGACATCCTGGTGCCCGCCGAGCGCTTCCTCGGCGAGGCCGAGGGCTTGCTCAAGCGCGCCGGAAAGGTCGGGGTGATCTGGCCCAACAATCGCGACATCGCCGAGCTCGTGCCGTATCTCGGCCAGATCGCCGCCGTCGCGCTGGTGTTCCCGACCTTCCGTGACGGGCGCGCCTACAGCCAGGCGCGGCTGCTGCGCGAACGTTACAACTACCGCGGCGAATTGCGCGCGACCGGTCAGGTGCTGCGCGACCAGTTCGTGTTCATGCTGCGCGCCGGCTTCGATGCCTTCGAGGTCAAGAAGCAGGCCGATGCGGAGGCCTTCATGCAGACCGCGAAGCGCTATTCGGTGTTCTACCAGCCGACCGGCGATGGCCGCATCACCGCGCTGCACCGGCGCATGCAATTGCGCCACTCCGAAGGGGTCGGCACGTGAACGCGATCGCGCCTCAGGTTTCGCCCGTGTCTGCGCTACCTTCGGCGGACGAGCTCGATCGCGCCTTGCGCGATGCCTCGCCTGCGGAGGTCATTGCCGCGGCGCTGAAGACGGTCGGGCGCGAGAAGCTTGCGCTGGTGTCCTCGTTCGGTACTGAATCGGCGACGCTGTTGAAGGTCATGTCGGATGTCGATCCCGCAATCCCCGTGATCTTTCTCGACACCGGCTGGTTGTTCGAGGAGACGCTGGCCTATCGCGATACGCTCATTGCGACGATGGGCCTGAAGGACGTTCGCTCGATCAAGCCGGCCGAGGAGACGCTGTCGCGCGAAGACCCCGACCGCGACCTCTGGTTCTCCGATCCCGATGCCTGCTGCCGCATCCGCAAGGTCGAGCCGCTGGCGCGTGCGCTGAAGCCGTTCGGCGCCTGGCTCAACGGCCGCAAGCGCTTTCAGGGCAATGCGCGCGCCGACATTCCGGTCGTCGAGGACGACGGCGCGCGGCTGAAGTTCAATCCCTTCGCCAACGTCTCGCGCGAGGAGATCGAGGCGATCTTCACCCGCGCTAAATTGCCGCGGCACCCTCTGGTTGTGTCAGGATTCCTGTCGGTTGGGTGTATGCCTTGCACCAGCAGAACGACTGAGGGCGAGGATGCACGCGCCGGCCGGTGGCGCGGCCGGGCCAAGACAGAATGCGGCATCCATACGATGAAGACTTCGTAGCACAGTCACGCTGCGAGCTAGCGAACAAGAAAATCGGGTTCCGTTGACACAAGAGCGTTTCGCCACGAGTTATGCCTGCCGTCGATGACGCCGATGTCGTCGAGGTGAATGGAGATGGACATGATGCGCCGTATCGTTCCGCTCGCCGCAGGATTGCTCGCGACGGGGTTCTGGGCAGGCTCGGCTCTGGCCGCCGACATCAATTTGCTGAACGTGTCGTACGATCCGACGCGCGAGCTCTATGTCGAGTTCAACAAGGCGTTCGCGAGCGCCTACCAGAAGGAAACCGGCAAGAGCGTCGAGATCAAGCAGTCGCACGGCGGCAGCGGCTCGCAGGCGCGCGCGGTGATCGACGGCTTGCAGGCCGATGTGGTGACGCTTGCGCTGGCCTATGACATCGACGCTATCGCGAGCAAGCGCCTCACCGCGACGGATTGGCAGAAGCGGCTGCCGCAGAATTCGTCGCCCTACACGTCGACCATCGTGTTCTTGGTGCGCAAGGGCAATCCCAAGGGCATCAAGGACTGGGATGATCTGATCAAGCCGGGCGTTGCCATCATCACCCCGAACCCGAAAACGTCGGGCGGCGCGCGCTGGAATTATCTTGCCGCCTGGGGCTTTGCGCAAAAGAAATACGGTTCGGCCGACAAGGCCAAGGACTTCGTTGGGAAGCTCTTCCAGCAGGTGCCGGTGCTCGATACCGGCGCCCGGGGCGCCACTGTGACCTTTGTCGAGCGCGGCGTCGGTGACGTGCTGCTCGCCTGGGAGAACGAGGCGTTCCTGGCCCTCAAGGAATTCGGTGCGAACAAGTTCGAGATCGTTGCACCGCCGCAGTCGATCCTCGCCGAGCCGCCGGTCGCGATCGTGGACAAGGTTGCCGACAAAAAGGGCACCCGCAATGCGGCTGACGCCTACCTTCAATACTGGTACACCAAGGAAGGGCAGGAAATCGCCGCGCGCAATTTCTACCGTCCGCGTGATGCCGAGACCGCCAAAAAGTACGAAAATGCCTTCGCCAAGGTCGAGCTGTTCACGATCGACGACGTCTTCGGCGGCTGGACCAAGGCACAGAAGGAACATTTTGCAGACGGCGGCGTTTTCGATCAGATTTACAAGAACTGATCGGGCGCTGTCGTAGGGGGCTTTAGCAGGGG
Source organism: Bradyrhizobium sp. NBAIM08 (assembly GCF_020193935.1). NCBI lineage: Bacteria > Pseudomonadati > Pseudomonadota > Alphaproteobacteria > Hyphomicrobiales > Nitrobacteraceae > Bradyrhizobium > Bradyrhizobium sp. NBAIM08. The sequence goes on from NZ_JADYVR010000007.1 coordinate 365,469, forward strand.
GCCTGGTGAGCGCACTCGCAGCACGACGCCGGACATTGCCGGGCTTCGGTCTCACCATGGGACTGACGCTTTCCTGGCTGTCCGTGATCATCCTGATTCCACTCGCCGGCCTGTTCCTGAGATCGCTTGAGCTCAGCCCCGAGCAGTTCTGGAACATCCTCTCCAGCCGCCGCACCCTGAACGCGCTCCGCGTCTCGTTCGGCCTCGCCTTTGCGGCGGCTTGCGTCAATCTGGTGATGGGCAGCATCATCGTCTGGGCGCTGGTGCGCTACCGCTTCCCCGGCCGCCGCATCTTCGATGCCATCGTCGACGTGCCGTTTGCGCTGCCGACGGCGGTGGCCGGCGTCGCGCTGACGGCGCTGTTCGCCGAGAAGGGCTGGCTGGGGGCGCCGCTCGCCGCGCTCGGCCTCAAGGTGGCGTTCACGCCGGTCGGCATCTTCGTCGCCATGATCTTCATCGGCATTCCCTTCGTTGTCCGCACCGTGCAGCCGGTGCTGCAGGATCTCGACCCTGAAATCGAGGAAGCCGCGGGCAGCCTGGGGGCCAGCCGCTTGCAGACCATCGTTCGCGTGATCCTGCCTTCGCTCGCGCCGGCGCTGCTCACGGGCCTCGCGCTCGCCTTCGCCCGCGCGGTCGGTGAATACGGCTCGGTGATCTTCATCGCCGGCAATCTGCCCAACGTCTCCGAGATCGCGCCGCTCTTGATCGTGATACGCCTGTCCGAATTCCGTTACGCCGATGCGACCGCGATTGCGGTGGTCATGCTGGTCGTCTCCTTCGTCATCATCTTCGCGGTCAATCGGCTCCAGCGCTGGGCGCAGAGCCGGATTCCGGCGCGCTGAGGGCGGACCATGACGATGCAGATCGCAGATTCCGTGTCGCTCTCGGCCTCCGACTCGCAGGCACGCGCGCACGCGGCGGCGGCGCGGAACAATTTGCGCACCGAGCCGCGCGCCGTCCGCATCGTCATCATCACGCTGGCGTTGCTGTTTCTCACCGTCTTCGTCGTGCTGCCGCTGGTCGTCGTGTTCGCGCAGGCATTTTCGCGCGGCATCCTCGCCTATTTCGCCGCGCTCGCCGAGCCGGAGGCGATGGCGGCGATCAAGCTGACGTTGATCGTCGCGGCGATCTCGGTCGGGCTCAATCTGGTGTTCGGCCTCGTCGCCGCCTGGGCGATTGCAAAATTCGAGTTTCCGGGCAAGACCTTCCTGATCACGCTGATCGACCTGCCATTCTCGGTCAGCCCGGTGATCTCGGGCCTCGTCTTCGTGCTATTGTTCGGCGCGCAAGGCTATCTCGGCAGCTGGCTGCGCGAGCACGACATCCAGATCCTGTTCGCGGTCCCCGGCATTGCGCTCGCCACCACCTTCGTGACCTTCCCCTTCGTGGCGCGCGCGCTGATCCCCCTGATGCAGGAGCAGGGCACGCAGGAGGAGGAGGCTGCGATCTCGCTCGGCGCCTCCGGCCTGCAGACCTTCTTCCGCGTCACCCTGCCCAACATCAAATGGGGCGTGCTCTACGGCGTCCTGCTCTGCAACGCGCGCGCGATGGGCGAGTTCGGTGCGGTCTCCGTCGTCTCCGGCCACATCCGCGGCGAGACCAACACCATGCCGCTCTTGGTCGAGATCCTCTACAACGAATACCAGTTCGTCGCCGCTTTCGCGATCGCCTCGCTGCTCGCAATGCTGGCGCTGATCACGCTGATCGCAAAAACCATTCTCGAACGTCATCTCGACGAAGGACAAGACGCCAGTGACCATTGAAGTCAAGAATCTCGTCAAGAAATTCGGCAGTTTTGCTGCCCTCGATGGCGTCGATCTCAAGGTCAACGACGGTGAGCTGCTGGCGCTGCTCGGTCCGTCCGGCTCCGGCAAGACCACCTTGCTGCGGATCATCGCCGGCCTCGACTGGCCGGACTCGGGCGAAGTCTCCTTCAACGGTGAGGACGCGCTGGCGCAAGGAGCCCGCGAGCGCCACGTCGGCTTCGTGTTCCAGCATTATGCGCTGTTCCGCCACATGACGGTGTTCGAGAACGTTGCCTTTGGCCTCCGCGTGCAGCCGCGCGCGGTCCGAAAGGATGAGGCTGCGATCCGCTCGCGCGTCAAGGAGCTGCTCGATCTGGTGCAGCTCGACTGGCTCGCCGACCGCTATCCAAGCCAGCTCTCCGGCGGCCAGCGTCAGCGCATCGCGCTCGCCCGTGCGCTTGCGATCGAGCCGCGCATCCTCCTGCTCGATGAACCCTTCGGCGCGCTCGACGCCAAGGTGCGCAAGGAGCTGCGCAAATGGCTGCGCTCGCTGCATCACGAGATCCACGTCACCTCGATCTTCGTCACGCACGATCAGGAGGAGGCGCTGGAAGTCGCCAACCGCGTCGTGGTGATGGACAAGGGACGGATCGAGCAGATCGGCTCGCCCGACGACGTCTACGACAATCCGGCGACTGCGTTCGTGCACGGCTTCATCGGCGAATCCATCGTGCTGCCGATCCAGATCGGCGATGGTGCGATCCGGCTCGGCGACCGGCAGCTCGATCTGGCGGCCGATGGGCTTGCGCCTGGCGCGTCGAAGCTGTTCGTGCGGCGACATGACATGCTGGTCGGCCCGCCCGGCAGCGGCGCCTTCGAGGGCGCGGTCCAGCACGTCCGCAATTTCGGTCCGGTGCAGCGGGCGGAAGTAGCCCTGTCCGGCGGCGAGACCATCGAGATCGACGCCCCCCGCGACAAGGAACTGCGCGCCGGCGACACGATCGGCCTCAATCCGCGTCGCTACCGGATTTTTGCGGGCTGAGCCCACCGTCATTCCGCCGCGGAATGACGGCTCAAATTCTCTTCAAATTCACCTTTCAGCCATTGTTGGTATGCAACAACAGCCCCTCATTTGGGGGCCCCGATTCATGCGCGCTGCGGCCGCAATTCTCATCATGTTGCTGCTCGCCGGTTGTGCCGGCAACGAAGCACCGGTCCAGCAGCCGTCGATGTATGCCGACATGGCGGTGCCGGGCTCCAAGCTCGACGTCCAGGCAGCTGCGATCATGATCTCGCAATACCGCCAGAACAACGGGCTCGGTACGGTCGTGGTCGACCCGGATTTGACGCGGCTCGCCGAATCCCAATCGGGCGCGATGGCGGCGGCCAACAAGATGGACCACGACGTCCGCGCGCCGCTCGCCAAGCGTCTGGCCTCTGGCGGTTATCCTGCCACCGTGGCGGTCGAGAACATCTCGGCCGGCTATCATACGCTGGCGGAAGCGTTTTCCGGCTGGCGCGACTCGCCTCCGCACCGCGCGAACATGCTCAAGAGCGGTGTCACAAAATTGGGCATCGCGGCGAGCTATGCTCCAGGCACCAAATACAAGGTGTTCTGGACCATGATCCTGGCCTCCACCGAGCCTCGATAAGCCAGACTTGATCCCGGGGATGCATTGACGTCGCGGCGGAGTGTCGCCACGGTGGCCAGCCTTTTGCTATTGTTCCCGCATGACCGATCATAGTCCGGAAACCGCAACAATCCCCACGAATGCGCAACGCGTCCTGGTCCTCCAGGGCGGCGGCGCGCTCGGCTCGTACCAGGCTGGCGCCTTCCAGGCGCTGTGTGGCTACGGCTTCGATCCGGAATGGGTCGCCGGCATCTCGATCGGCGCGGTCAATGCCGCCATCATCGCCGGCAACGAGGGGCACACCCGCGTCGAGCGGCTCAAGGAATTCTGGGAAATGGTGTCGGCCCCGGTGCCGTGGAAGCCGGTCGGCAAGAGCGACCGCAGCCGCGAGCTGTTCAATTCCACCAGTGCCGCGCTGATTGCGACGTTCGGCGTGCCCGGCTTCTTCACGCCACGCATTCCGCCGGCGCCGCTGTGGCCGCCGGGGCATCGCGAGGCCGAAAGCTATTACGATACCTCGCCGCTGAAGAAGACGCTGGAGCGACTCGTCGATTTCGACCGCATCAACGATCTGAAGACACGCCTGTCGGTCGGCGCGGTCGGCGTCACCTCGGGCAATTTCAGATATTTCGACAATTACGCGTTCAAGAAGCTCGGCAAGAAGATCGGCCCCGAGCACATCATGGCCTCCGGCGCGCTGCCGCCGGGCTTTCCCTCCGTCGTCATCGACGGCGAGCATTATTGGGACGGCGGCATCGCCTCCAACACTCCGCTCGACTACGTGCTCGATGCCGAGGTCGAACGCGACATGCTGATCTTTCAGGTCGATTTGTTTTCCGCGCGGGGCGACCTGCCGAACTCGCTGCTGGAGGCGGCCGAGCGCGAGAAGGACATCCGCTATTCCAGCCGCACGCGGATGAACACCGACAAGAACAAGCAGCTGCACAACGCCCGCAGGGCCGTGCGCGATCTGATCGGCAAATTGCCGGACTATCTCAAGAACGATCCTTCCGTCGAATTCCTGGCGAAAGTGTCGCGCGAAAGCACCGTCACCGTGGTGCATCTGATCTATCGCAGCAAGAACTACGAATCCTCGTCCAAGGATTACGATTTCTCGCACATTGCCATGGTCGAGCATTGGGAGGCCGGCGTGCGTGACGTGCACCTGTCGATGCGCCACAAGGACTGGCTGGAGCGGCCGCAGTCCGGCGAGACCATGGTGACCTACGATCTCACGGGGGACGTCACCGCGCCCCCGGCAAAAAGGAGCGAATAGAATGGGTACTCTGTCAGGCAAGAACGCCGTCGTGACCGGATCGACCAGCGGCATCGGGCTCGCTTACGCACGCGCCTTCGCCGGCGCCGGTGCCAACGTCGTCATCAACGGTTTCGGCTCGCCGGAGGACATCGAGAAGGAGCGCGCCAAGATCGAATCCGATTTCGGCGTCAAGGCGGTCTACTCGCCCGCCGACATGACCAAGCCCGCCGAGATCGCCGGCATGATCGCGCTCGGCGAGAAGACGTTCGGCTCGGTCGACATCCTCGTCAACAATGCCGGCATCCAGTTCGTCTCGCCGATCGAGGAATTCCCGCCGGAGAAATGGGACCAGATCATCGCGATCAATCTGTCCTCGGCCTTCCACGCCATCCGCGCCGCGGTGCCCGGCATGAAGAAGAAGGGCTGGGGCCGCATCATCAACACGGCGTCGGCGCACTCGCTGGTGGCCTCGCCATTCAAGTCGGCCTACGTCTCGGCCAAGCACGGCATCGCCGGCCTCACCAAGACCGTGGCGCTGGAAGTCGCGACCCACAAGATCACCTGCAACTGCATCAGCCCCGGCTACGTCTGGACCCCGCTGGTCGAGAAGCAGATCCCCGACACGATGAAGGCGCGCAATCTGACGCGCGAGCAGGTCATCAACGACGTGCTGCTCGATGCGCAGCCGACCAAGGAGTTCGTCACCTCCGAGCAGGTCGCCGCGCTCGCCCTGTTCCTGTGCAGCGACGACGCCGCCCAGATCACCGGTACCAACCTCTCGATCGACGGCGGCTGGACCGCGGAGTAATTCGTGCCCACCTGACAACTCTCGGTCATGCCCCGCGAAGGCGGGGCATCCAGTACACCGCGGCCTCTCGGTTAATCACAGCCGCCTCGGAGTACTGGATCGCCCGGTCAAGCCGGGCGATGACAGCGAGAGTGGATCGGCGTTTTCGATCGTCGTCTATTTGCCGAACGCCAGCACGTGCAGCCCCAGCCGCTGCCGCACGATCCAGAACAGCAGCACCGTCTCGAAGGTGAGGGAGATCGAGGTTGCAGCCGCGGTGCCATGGCCGCCGTAGCGCGGCACCAGCGCGATGCAGAGCACGAGGTTCATCACGAAGGCTAGCGCATAGGCGAGCGCGCAGATCTTCTGCTGGCCGAGCATGTTGAGCAGGCGCTCCACCGGACCGATCGCGGCGCGCACGACGAGGCCGATCGCGGCCACGAACATGATGTCGTAGCCGATCACGAATTGCGGCCCGAACAGCCAGAGCAGCGGCTTGCCGAGCGCGAGCAGCACGATGGTCGCGGCCAGCGACGGCCAGAACGTCCAGGTGATGGCATGCGCGACGTAGGCCGACAGGCGCGCCTTGTCGCCGCTGGCATTGTATTCGGCGAAGCGGTGTGCCGTCGTAGCTGACATCGCGTAGTGGATGAACGAGACCAGCGCCAGCGTCTTCACCACGGCGAAATAGACGCCGACCTCGTCCGAGGGACGGAATTGCTGCAGCACCAGCACGTCGGTGTAGGACAGGAGCAGGTAGAAGCTCTCGACCAGCAGGATCGGCAGCGAGACGGCGAGCCAGCCCTTGACGTCATAGGCCTTCGGTCCCGGTGTGATGTGATCGGCGAGCTTGCGGTTCAGCACCACCATCTGCCCGGCCATCGCGATCCATACCGCGCAAAGGCTCGCCACCATCGCGGCGACGGCGCCGAGGTGATAGCCGAGCAGGAAGGCGAGCGCCGTGATGCCGATGATCAGCGCCTGGCGGATGATGAATTGCGGCATCAGGCCGAGCTGCATCCAGTCGTGCGAGCGCGCGATGCCGTCCTGGGTGTTGGCGACCACGAAAGCGGGCAGCGTCATGCAGCCGATATAGAGCGGCAGCACCTCGGCGGGATCGATCCAGGGCGACAGCAATTTGACGATGCCAGCAAGGCCGAGCGACGTCAGCGTAGACACGGCAAAGGTCAGCCAGCGGCTGCCGGACAGGAAGCCGCGCAGCAGCGCGTGCGCGCCGTTGGCGCGGTACTCCGGAATGATTTTCTGCGCGGAGGCCGAGATGCCGAAATCCATCATGCTGCCGAGCAGCAGCACCCAGGTCCAGACATAGACGTAGATGCCGTAATCGGACGTGCCCATCCAGCGCGCCAGCAGCACCTGCGAGACATAAGCGAGGCCGGCGCTGATGACGCGGATGATGAAGATGGTGCCGGCGAGCCGGCGCGTCAGCGACGCCTCGCTCGATCCGCCCGCGAGCCTGGCGCGCAGCCGCGCGATCAGCCCGGCCGGTCCGGTCGTTGCGGGTTCTGCATCCATCACGGCCAATTCGAACAATCCCCAGCGACCTGCAGCGGCAGGCGAGGGATTAGCAACCATTCGTTAAGATTCGGTTGGGCGGACGCTAGTTCAAATTCGTGTTGAACTCGTACGCCTTCTCCGGCCCGACCAGCGTGAACTTCAGCGCCGCGCCCTCGGGCTTGGCGCCCGGCGGCAGCCCGTCGAGCTCGAACGAGAAGCGCACGACCCCGGGCGGGCTGGGCTGCACCGGCGCCGGAATCGGCAGCGCCCAATCGGGCGTCGGGCCTTCCACGAACAGATTGACCTTGCGGCTGTCCGGCGCCACCACATCGACCACTACGTTCTTGGGCCCGTCCCGCTTGACGTCGCGAATGGTGAGCGGATTGGGGTCGCCGATATTGGCGGGCTTCGGCACGGTGTCGAGCGCGGCACGCAAGTTCGCGTCCTCGGTCGAGGCGACGCTGTTGAAGCCGAGCTCGGCGCTGGCCTCTACGGGAATGCAGAGCTTCTCGCACACCGCGTAGTTGATCTCGGCTCTCAAGGTCACCGGCTTGTCTGCAGCCTTGGCGACGATGCGCAGGGGCAGCACGACCTGGTCGCGATAGCCGATGGAATGGCCGCCCGCGCCGTCGTCGAACTTCAGCGGCGCCGGCCACATCACCGTCACCGCCTCGACATTGTCGGACTTGGAGAAGTCGAACCGGGGTGGAACGCCGGAATCGCCGGGCGACCGCCAGTAGGTCTTCCAGCCGGGCTGCAGCTGGAAGGCGATACCGCCGAGCAGCACCGCGCCGCTGCGCGAGCCCGCCAGGAGCCGCACCGCGGAATGTCCATCGCGCTGCCAAGGCGATGCGTCATCGGCACGGGCCGCGATAGCCAACGACGACGCGAGCAGGGTTGTCGCGACGCCAATCGCCGCACGCAGGGGAACAATGCTGGACATGGCACGTCTTTACAGGGTCACCTAGGGCCAAACCATTGAATTGCTTGTGATGGATGCACTCGAATCAACTCGCCGCAAGCCTTGATTTGACAGCCGCCCGGCCCGACATCAGGATAGGAATTGAAACCGGAGTGCTCGAGCGATGGCTCCCACAGGCAAGAGGACGGGCGAAAGCACCCGCAGCTCGGGCGCCGCGCTGCCCAGTTCCGGCGGCTATCTCGACGGCCGGCTCCTGATCGCAATGCCCGTGATGGGCGATTCCCGCTTCGAGCGCTCGGTGATCTATCTTTGCGCCCATTCGGCGGAGGGGGCGATGGGCATCATCGTGAACCACCCCGCCGGCAGCATCGATTTCCCCGAGCTCTTGCAGCAGCTCGGCATCATCAAGAAGGGCGAGCACATCAAGCTGCCGGAGAATGCCGAAAGTATGAAGGTGCTGCGGGGCGGGCCGGTCGACACCGGGCGCGGCTTCGTGCTGCATTCCAGCGACTTCTACATCGAGAACGCCACGCTGCGGATCGATGACGGCGTCTGCCTGACCGCGACGGTCGACATTCTGCGCGCCATCGCCAACGGCTCCGGCCCCAAGCACGCCATCCTCGCGCTCGGCTATGCCGGCTGGGCGCCGGGCCAGCTCGAGACGGAGATCCAGAGCAACGGCTGGCTGCATTGCGACGCGGACGCGGATCTGATTTTCGGCGACGACGTCGAGGACAAGTACAATCGCGCTTTGCAGAAGATCGGCATCGACCCCGGTATGCTCTCGAACGAGGCCGGGCACGCGTAGCGTTATCGGCCGCTATTGCCACACTCTCCACTGCCCTCAGTTATTCTCCGCTGTCGTCCCGGATCGGCGCTTCGCGCCGGACAACGCTACGCGTTGCCCAGCGCTCCGCTTGTCCGGGACGACGACCGAATTTGTGGCTACTCCGACCCGGCCTACTCCGCCGCCTGCTGCTGCACCGTCGGCTCCGTCCCTGCCACCGTCGCGCGGCGCATGTCGCGGGGCTGGGACTGGTCGTAGCGGCGGACGCGGTGCATGGTCTGGCGGTTGTCCCACATCACGAGGTCATGCAGCTTCCATTTGTGCACGTAGACGAACTCGGGTTGCGTGGCGTGCTCGGTCAGATCGCGCAGCAATAGCCGCCCCTCGGGCATGCTCATGCCGACGACCTTGCCGGCATGCGATGACAGATACAGCGACTTGCGGCGATGCACGGGGTGCGTGCGCACCAGCCGTTGCAGCACCGGCTTGAACATCTCCTTCTCTTCGTCGGTGTATTCGGTGAAGCCGAGCGATCCCCGCGAATACATCAGCGAATGCTCGCAGACGAGATCCTCGATCTCCGCCTTGGTCTCGTCGTCGAGCGCGTCATAGGCCGCGCGCATGTCGGCGAACTCGGTGTTGCCGCCCTTCGGGTTCACCACGCGCGCCGATAGCAGCGAGAATTTTGCGGGGATCGGACGGAACGAGCTGTCCGAGTGCCACAGGCAATTGCCGAGGTTGAACAGATTGGCGCGGCTGTCCTTGGGCAGCGGCTTGCCGTCCTTACCGAGGTTGGAGACGTCGTTCAGGCCTGAGGTGAGGCGGTGTTCATCCGCCTTGGTGATGTTGCCGCCGCGCGCCTCCTCGCGCTGGCCAAAATTCAGCGCGAATGCCATCTGCTGCTCGTCGGTGATGTCCTGGTCGTGGAAGACGAGCACCGCGTACTTGTCCATCGCGGCCTCGATCTCGCGCGCCTGATCCGGCGTGAGCGGCTTGCGCAAGTCGAGGCCGGACACCTCGCCGACGAAATGTTTCTGAAGCTGCCGGATGGCGATGGTCATTGCGTTCCTCCCGCATCTACGAGCGGTTTCCCCGCTCTGTTTGTGGAAAAAATGACTCCCGCATCCGGCGATGTCAACGCGCCGCGCGCATGGCTCTCACGCGTTCCGCGCCATCAGCCCGCCATCGACCGGGATCACCGCGCCGGTGAGGAAGGACGCCGCCGGAAGGCACAGGCTCAGCGTCATATGCGCGACCTCTTCAGGGTCGCCGTAGCGGCCGAGTGCGGTGCGGCGTTTGGCGTAGATGGTCTTGTGCTCCTCCGGGATGCGGTCGGTGATTTTTGTGCGGATCGGTCCGGGGCAGATGCAGTTGACGGTGATGCCCTCGCGGCCGAGCTCCACCGCCAGCGAGCGGGTGAGGCTCACGACGCCGCCCTTCGCGGCCGAATACGGGCTGTGCAATGCGGTGGCGCCGAGCGCCTCGGTCGAGGCGATGTTGACGATGCGGGGACTCTTCGACTTGCGCAAGTGCGGCAGCGCGGCGCGGATGATGCGTGGGTGCGCCGTCAGCATCACGGCGATGCCCTTCGCCCAGGCGTCCTCGTAGCCCTCATCGTCGATCGCGACGCGCACGGAGATGCCGGCATTGTTGACGACGATGTCGAGGGCGCCGAAATGCGCGGCGACATCGCCGACCACACGTTTGATTTCGCCGCCGTCGGCGACGTCGAGCTTCCACGCCCTTGCCGCGCCTCCGCTTGCCGCAATCTCCCTGGCGACGTCCTGCGCGCCTTGCTCGTCGAAATCGGTGACGGCGACGTTCGCACCTTCGTTTCCGAACACGCGCGCTGTGGCGCGCCCCATGCCGCTGGCTGCGCCAGTGACGAGCACGGTGAGCCCCTTCACGGACCGGCTGAGCTCCCTGACGTCGGACATGCTGTTCCCTCGCGCCGAGCTGGTTCTTGTTGTGATTGACAAGGCTGGCATCGATCCGCAGACAGGTCAAACAAGCAGAAAACAAAAGGGGAGGCCGACAATGGCAAACGAGCTCGATTTCTCAGGCAAGCAGGTGCTGGTGGTCGGCGGTTCCAGCGGCATCGGCAACGGCATCGCGCAGACCTTTCGCGCAAAGGGCGCAGCTGTTGCCGTCTGCGGCACGCGTGCTCACGCAACGGAATATTCAGCCGACGAAGGCTCCGATCTCGAAGGTCTTGCTTACGCGCAGCTCGACGTCAGCAATCCCAATGCCATCGAAGCATTCAGGCCGCCGTTCGACCGTCTCGACATCCTGGTGCTCGCGCAGGGCGCGGTGATCTACCGCCGCGGCGAATTCGAGATGGCGGGCTTCCGCAAGGTCGTCGAGGTCAATCTGATGAGCCTGATGGCCTGCGCGACGCGCTTTCATTCCATGTTGCGGGACGCGAAGGGCGCGCTGATCATCGTGTCCTCGACCGCGGCCTATCATTCCACCATGGGCAATCCCGCCTACAACGCCTCGAAGACCGGTGCGGTCGGATTGACGCGGACGCTGGGCGAGGCCTGGGCCGAGGACGGCATCCGCGTCAACGGCATCGCGCCAGGGCTCGTCGACACCAAGATGACGAAGGTGACGACCGACAATCCGAAGCGGCTCGAAGGCGCGCTCGCACGCATCCCGCTGCGGCGATTGGGTACGCCGGCCGACATGGCGGGCGCAGCGCTGTTCCTGGCCTCGCCGCTGTCGTCCTACATCATCGGCCAGACGCTGGTCGTCGATGGCGGCCTGATTCTATAGGAGAGCCTAAGGAACCGCGCTGCGTCTGATCGGTTACTTCGGCTGACCACCGAGGAGGATCATCATGGACACGGATCGGATTGTTGGATCGGCGAAGGAATATGCCGGACGCGCGGAAGGCGCGATCGGAGACATGGCAGGCGATGCCAAGACGCAGGCGTCGGGCAAGGCGCGGGAAGCCGCGGGCACGGTGCAGAATCTCTACGGCCAGGCCAAGGATGCCGTGCGCGACGCCACGGACACCGCCGCGGGCTATGCCAAGGACGCCTACGAGAACAGTGGTGAGACTTTCCGCGACGGCTCGAAGGCCATTGCGCAGAAGGTGCAGGACAATCCGCTCGGCGCGCTGCTGGTTGCCGGCGGCATCGGCTTCGCGCTGGCGCTGCTGATGTCGCGTCCCGCCCGCCGCCCGCCGTCACGCTGGCGCTATTACGGCTAGTTGCCGAAACGCCTGTCACGCGTGCCCCGGCTCAGCGATGCAGCGTGAGACGCTGCATCGCTGAGCCGGGGCCATCTTTTCTGAATGCCGCACGAATTGGGTCCCGACTCTGCGCCGCATCACCAGAAGGTGCAGCGTTGCGTCCGGGACACGAGATCTTACCTTACCGGAACATCTCGGCGGAACGGCCGACGTTAGCCGGCGGACGCGGGATCCCAGGATTGGGATTCGGATTGCGCGGCCCGGGCGGCGGCGCCATTTGGCGCGGCGGCGGGGGCTGTGGCGAGCCGAAGCCGAAGAAATCACGGAATGTGGGCGTTGCCTGGGCCGGCAGTTGCGGGGCGACCTGCGGCTTCTTCGGCGCGAGCTTTGGCGGTGCGATCGCGGCGGCGGCGCCCGGTGCGCCCTGAGCCGCCCCGCCGTCCGGCGTCGTTGCCGCCACCGGCGTATCGCCCTTGGCCTGCTCGCGGCCGACTTCCCGGCGCGGCCAGGCATAATCGTCGGCGCGGCCGGCCGGGGCTGCCAGCGGTTCACCCTTTACCATGGTCTTGGCGGCGAGCGCATCGACGGCGGCGGGACGCGTGCCCGGTCCGCCCAGCAATTGATCGGTCGAGATCGAGGCTGCAACCAGCGGCACGATCGGTCCGGCCAACGGCCGCGGCGCGGGCTTGCCCGGCTCGGCGCTGGTGTCGGGCGTCGCGGGCTCGCTCGGCAGCGCGATCGGGCCGGAGCGTCCGGCAAGCAGACGCGTGATCTCGCGCTCGACATAATGCGCGAGCTTGCGCGCGCCGGCCTTGGTGAAATAGATGCCGTCGGAGCTGCGGAGCTGGCGGATCTGGCCTTCGAAGTCCGGGCCCTTCTGCAGGAAGCGGCCGGCTTCGTCGACGAAGCCGTCCCATACGTCGACATAGGTGATGCCGGCCTTGGCCGCGCCCTCACGGTACAGCGAATCCAGGAACAGCGTGTCCGCGGTGCCCTTCGGTCCGCGGACCGCGGGCAGGCCGACCCAGAGCACCGGCACGCCCTTGGTTTTGAGGACGGCCGCGAGCTCCTCGATCTTCTTGCCGTAGAGCTCGACCCAGCGCTCGTCACGGAATTCGTAGAGGCCGTTCGGATTGCGCGCGGTCTTTTCCGGCGCGGCTGCCGGCGTGTCGGCATTGTCGGCGTCGTCCTGCGGCAGGTCGGCGTCGGCAGGCTTATCGTCCGGCTTGGCGGCGCTGTCGCCGGGCTTGGCGTCGCTGGGCTTGCCTTGCGGCTTTGCGCGCGCACCCTTGTCGTTCTTCTTATCTTTGTCCTTCTCCGCGGCCGGCTTGTCGGGTTTGTCGGCGGCCGGCTCGCGGATCGCGACGCGGTCGTTGAGGCCGAGCATGACGACGATCACGTCGGGCTTTTCGGTCTCGAGAATGCCCTTGGCCGCCGCGGCCCAGTCCGCGGGCTCGCCCTTGGGCTGGTACCTGATCAGGCCGGACGTGGTCTTGTGCTTGCGGATCACGCCCATGTCGGGCTGCTCGGCGTAGGCGTCTTCGAGGCCATAGGCGAGCCAGTCGGCCATGGCATCGCCGATCACCAGCACGTTCTTCTCAGGAATCGTGTCGCGCTTGGCCGGTGCCGGCGCGCGTGAAAAATCCTGGCGCGGCGCCTGCGGCGGCGGCTGGAAGGGTGCGAAGAAGTCGCCGCCGAACCATCCGCCACCTCCGCCGCCCCGTGGTGGCGGTGGTGGGGCCGAACGCTGCGGCGGACCGCCGAAGCCAGGGAAGTTGAAGAACTGCGCCGAAGCGGGTGCCGCCACCGACACCAGGATCGCAAGCGCCGTCCCCAGCGCGATCAACGGGCCGGTCTCGGTCAGCGCCTTGAACAGGGACTTCTTCGACATGCGATCTCGGGCACGCGCAATGGGGGATCGGAGTTAGCTCAATATAATAACGGAATCAGGCGCCAAACGGGCAAATTCCATCGCAGATTCTTGTCCATAGACCGGGGAACACCAGTCCCGGTCAAGGCTATCAGCCAAAATCCCCCTTCAAGGTTACTTCGAGCGCGATTTTACCGCCCGCGCAGCCGGTCCAGCACGTCGGAGGAGGCAAAACCGTCGGCGGGGACCCCGATCGAGGCCTGGAAGTTGCGCAGGGCCTCCCTGGTCATGCCGCCGAATTGGCCGTCCGGGGTGCCCTTGTAGTAGCCGCGCTGAGCCAGCAGCTGCTGCAGCTCCAGCCGTTCGGTGCGGGACAGCTCGCGCTCCTGCCGCGGCCAGGGCTGCACGAAAGGCTGTCCCCCGCGCAGGCGGTCGGCGAAATGGCCGATCGCCAGCGCATAGGCTTCCGCCGGGTTGTACTTCATGATGACGCGGTAATTCTGCAGCATCAAAAAGCCCGGTCCCTGCGCGCCGGCGGGTGCCAGGAGGTAAGCCTTGTCCGCAGGATGCGGGAAGGCCTGGTTGTTCGGACGCTTGAGCCCGAGCTTCTCCCATTGCGCGATCGGCATCGCCTTGGCGCGGTCGGCCAACATGTAGTTGAAGCCTTGCGGTACCACGACCTCGTAGCCCCAGGTCTGGCCTGGCTGCCAGCCGTCCTTCTTCAGATTGTTGGCGGTCGACGCGATCAGGTCGGTCGGATTGTCGACGACGTCGCGCCGGCCGTCGCCGTCGCCGTCCACCGCGAAGCGCTTGAACGCGGTCGGCATGAACTGGGTCGGGCCGAAGGCGCCGGCCCAGGAGCCGCGCAGCTGCTCCGGACGCAAATCGCCGCGGTTGAGGATCTCCAGCGCGGAGAGGAATTCGTCCTTGAAATAGGCTTGGCGGCGGCCGATGCAGGCGAGCGTCGCGGTCGATTGCAGCACGCTGCGATCGCCGATCTGCGTCGAGTAATTGGACTCGATGCCCCAGATCGAGGCGATGATGTAGCGGTCGACACCGGTGGCCTTTTCGGTGGCGTCGAACTGCGTCTTGTATTTGGCGAGGACCTCGCGGCCCTTGGCGAGGCGGTTGTCGTTCACCAGGATGTCGAGATAGGCCCAGATCGACTTGGTGAATTCCGGCTGCGAATCCATGAGGTCCATGATGCGCAGGTCGGGTGAGAGCCCGGCGGTGAAGCGCTGAAAGTTCTCCTGCGTGACGCCGCGTCGTGCGGCATCGGGCCACATCGCAGCGACGCAATTGTTGAAATTGCCGGCAGCCTCGCGGATCGCGGCGGCCGTCATCAAGGGATGGCCGGAGGCGCCGTCCTCGCCGCTCCACGGCAATGGACCCGTCGGCGCGCCGCTCGGGCCAGGTGTGGGTTGCGCCGGTGCCGGGTTCGATCCCGAGAAGATGCCGCCGAACAGGTTGGACAGGCCGTTCTGCGCCTGGGCGTGTGCGCCGGCCGGCAGCAGCAAAGCGGCCGCAACGACCGCGCCGCCAGCCCGTGTCGCCAGTCCCGCCATTGATTGCATCATGTTCCACCCGTCGGCCTGAAAAACCCGCCACAGGAGGCCTGGTTAGCGTTGCCAATAGCTTAACAAAGGTGAAATTTTGGTGGCGGCCTTTTTCTTAACTCCGTCGGGGCGAGGCCCCACATCCGCCTTTGTTGGCGGCTGCAAACAGGCTAGCAAGGATGCCATTGCTCCCGTCCCATGTGCCCCAAGGTATTCGATCGATCCCATGAAGATTCGCAAAGCCGTATTCCCCGTCGCCGGCCTCGGCACCCGCGTCCTGCCTGCCACCAAGGCGATGCCGAAGGAAATGCTGACCATCGTCGACAAGCCGCTGATCCAATACGTCTATGACGAGGCGAAGGAAGCCGGCATCGAGCACTTTGTCTTCGTCACCGGCCGCAACAAGGCTGTCATCGAGGATCATTTCGACCGGATGTTCGAGCTCGACGCGACGCTGGCCGCGCGCGGCAAGAAAGCCGAGCAGGATATCCTGGCGCAGAACCAGCCCGAAGCCGGCGCGGTCAGCTTCACCCGCCAGCAGGCGCCGCTCGGCCTCGGCCACGCGGTCTGGTGCGCGCGCGACATCGTCGGCAACGAGCCGTTCGCCGTCGTGCTGCCGGACGAGCTCGTGCTCAACACGCCCGGCTGCCTGAAGCAGATGATCGAGATAGCGTCCTCGCTCGGCGAGAAATCCAACCTGATCGCGGTCGAAGCGGTGCCCGATCACCTGACCCATCAATACGGCATTTGCGGCGTCGGCAAGCGCAACGGCAAGATGTTCGAGGTCGACGGCATGGTCGAGAAGCCGGCCAAGGGCACCGCGCCCTCCAACCTTTCGATCACCGGCCGCTACATCCTGCAGCCCGAGATCTTCAAGATCCTGGAGACCCAGGAGCGCGGCGCCGGCGGCGAGATCCAGCTCACCGACGCCATGATCGGGCTTGCCAAGACGCAGAAATTCTACGGCGTCGAGTTCGAGGGCGAGCGCCATGATTGCGGCTCCAAGCCCGGCTTCCTGCGCGCCAACATCGCCTATGGCTTGAAGCGGCCGGAATTGCGCGACGGCCTGGTCGCGGAGATGAAGAAGTATCTGGGGCAGTAGCTCCCGCCGTCATCGCGAGCGAAGCGAAGCAATCCAGAATCCTTCCGCTGAGGAAGTCTGGATTGCTTCGTCGCAAGAGCTCCTCGCAATGACGAGAGCGAGAGACCGCCTCACGCCACCAGCGACAGCTGCGGCAGGCTCGCCACCACCGACTGGTTGCGCCCGCCGGCCTTGGCGGCGTAGAGCGCCTTGTCGGCGGCGGCAACCAGTAGCGGCCAGTCCATGCCGGCGGCGGGGACGAGGCTCGCGATGCCGCAGGACACCGTCGACATCGCCTGATCGTCGGACCAGCCCTGCACCTTGAGGCGGATCATCTCCGCCACCTTGTGGGCCTCAGTGGCCGAGGTGTTCGGCAGCAGCACGGCGAATTCCTCGCCGCCATAGCGCGCCGCGCAATCGCCGGCGCGGCTCACCGAATCGGAAATGCAGATGGCGATGCCGACCAGCACCTGATCGCCGGCCTGATGGCCGAACGTGTCGTTGTAGGCCTTGAAGTGATCGGTATCGATCATGAGCAGCGCGATCGGCGCCTTCTGGCGCATGGCGCGCCGCCATTCGACGTCGATGACGGAATCGAATTTGCGGCGGTTTTTCAAGCCCGTGAGCGCGTCGGTCGTCGCCAACTCCTCGAGCTTGCGCTCGGCCTCGGCGCGCCGGCCGATCTCGCGCGCGAGCACGAGGGTCGATCCCAGCACGAACAGGATGAGCGCCAGCACCACGGTGCCGATGCGGAGCGCCTCCCTTTGCCAGAGTGCGAACACCGCGGCCAAAGGCTTGCCGGCGACCACGAACAGCGGACCATTGTTCTTGCTGCGGACATAGAGCCGCGGGGTCGCATCGACCGGGCCCTGTCCCGAATAGGCGGCGCCGACCCTGAGATTGTCGGCCTTCCAGTTCTGACGGTCGTTCAGGTTCGTGCCGATGATGTCGAGATCGAACGGTCGCCGCATGATGATGGTGCGGTCGCGCTTGAGCACGGTGATGGTGTCCTCAGGGTCGAGGTTGAGCCGATCGAACAGCTCGTGGAAATAGCTGAAGCGGATCGAGCCGGCGACCACGCCCATGAAGCCGCCGTCAGCGTCACTGATGCGCCGGCTCAACACGATCGAGTAGGCGCCGCGAAACAGCATGGGACGGCTGATGAACAGCTCCGTGCCGGGATTATCCCGGTGGACCTTGAAGTAGTCCTCCTCGCTGCGGTCCTCGGGCAGGGGATCGAGCGTGGACGCATCGATGGTCAGCCGGCCCTCGGCGTCGAACACCTGGATGGCGCCGAAATGTTTGGCGGTGGTTGCGTGGTCGAACAGGATCAGGTGACGGATCGTCTTTGAGACCGTCGCCAGCTCGGGCAGCAGCATGTTGCTGGCCACCGCCTTCAGCGACAAATCGTAGATCTCGACGTTGCGGCTGACGTCGGACTCGATCGTGGTCGCGAGGTTCTCCAGCGTCTGGCGGGCGAGTGCCTCCTCGCCGCGGCGCATGTCGAGCATGACGTTGACGCAAATGGCGGAAAAACCGATCACCGTCACCACGGACGAGATGATCAGCAGCTTCGCCGAAATCCGCCACGGCCGGCGGGCCGCAACGTCGCGCCATCCAGAGAACATTTTTCGCTCCTGTCCATAGTGGATGCGCCCGAAAGCTTGCGTAGTGTTTAAGCCGCGACGGCGCTGCCGCAATGAGTTAAGAATCGGTTTATGCGGCTGACGGTTTTGAGCAGCCTGACTTCGCCCCGGACGAGAGGACGAGTGTGAACGACTACGACGCGTTGCGCGATTATCTGCTGCGGCAGAAGCAGGAGGAGCTCGTGCTGAGCTTTGAGCAGATCGAGGAGATCATCGGCGCGGCGCTGCCGCGCGCGGCCCAGCGTGCCTCATGGTGGGACAGCCTTCGCAGCCCCGACATCCAGATGCCGCAACGCGAAGCCTGCCTCGCCGCCGGCTTCGTGGCGACACGCATGCCGGACGGCCAGAGCGTCCGGTTCAGGAAGCAGAAGGGTGAGCGGCGGCGCTAGTGCGTGACTTCCCTTCTCCCCTTGCGGGAGAAGGTGGCGCGAAGCGCCGGATGAGGGGTATGTCTCCGCGCATTCAGATGGATTTGGACGTGGGGAGAGATACCCCTCACCCCCGCTCGCTTGCGAGCGGACCCTCTCCCGCAAGGGGAGAGGGGAAGATCAACTCGCAGCTTCCAGCCGCACTTCCGTGAGCAGACGCATCGCCGCGTCCGCGTCCATCGGCTCGCCGAAGGCAAAACCTTGCGCGTATTCGCAGCCCATCTGGTAGAGCTCGACGGCGTCCGAATCGGTCTCGGCGCCTTCGGCGACGACGTCCATGCCGAGGTCATGCGCGAGCGCGATGATCGACTTCAGGATCACGGGGCGGGTGCCGCGGCTGGTGGTGCGTACGAACGACTGGTCGATCTTGATAGTGTCGAACGGGAAGCGCTGCAGATAGGCCAGCGAGGAGTGGCCTGTGCCGAAATCGTCGAGCGACAGCCCGGTGCCGAGCTCGCGGATCCGGGTCAACATCTGGGCTGCGTGCTCCGGATTCTCCATCACCAGCGATTCCGTCAGCTCGAGCTTGAGCGTGCCGCGCGCCACCGAGGAGCGCGACAGCACGGTACGGACATCGTGGATCAAATCGTGGCGCAGCAGCTGCCGCGAGGAGACGTTGACGGAAGCGAAGATCGGCTCGCGCGAGCGCATCGCCCGCTGCCACACCGAAAGCTGCTTGGCGGTCTGGTCGAGCACGAACATGCCGAGGTCGACGATCAACCCGGTCTCCTCGGCGATGGTGATGAACTCGGAGGGCGCCATGCGTCCGAGCTTCGGGTGGTCCCAGCGCGCCAGGGCCTCGAAACCGGCGATGGAGCGATCCTCCAGCCGCACGATCGGCTGGTACAGGATCGTGATCTCTTGGCGCTCGATGGCGCGGCGCAACTCGCTCTCCAGCGTCAGGCGGTCGGTCTTGCGCGCCCGCATCGCCGGCTTGTAGACGTCGATGCGGTCGCCGCCGATCCGCTTGGAGTGATACATCGCCAGCTCGGCGTCCTTGATGATCTCGTCCGTGAGCTGGGTTTGCGGATCGGACAGCGCGAGGCCGATCGACGCGGTGAGGAAGATCTCGCGGTCGTTGAAGGCGATCGGCGCGCGGATGGTCTTGCGGATGGTCTCGGCGAAAGCGGTGATGCGGGCCGGGTCCTGCTCCGACAGCAGGATCAGGCCGAATTGGTCGCCGGCCATCCGCGCCAGCGTGTCCTGCGGCTTCAGGATGCGGGTGAGGCGGCGCGCCAGCGTGAGCAGGATGGAATCGCCGACCGCGATGCCGACGGAATCGTTGACCTGCTTGAAGCGGTCGAGGTCGATCACCATCAGCGTCGGCCGCAGCGTCGGCATGGTCTTGGCGAAATGCGCGACCGCGCCCAGCCGGTCCATGAACAGTTTCCGGTTGGGCAGGCCGGTGAGATTGTCATGCACGGAATCGTGCAGCAGGCGCTCCTCGGCGTTGCGCAGCTCGGTGACGTCAGTGAGCGTGCCGACCACGCGCGAGACCTCGCCGTCCGAGCCGACCACCGGGCGCGCCTTGAGCGCGAACCACATGAAGTGGCCGTCCGGCGTGCGCAGACGGAAATCCTGCACCAGGCGGCCGCGGCGCTGGTCGAGCACGCTGTCGAGCGCGGCGCGGAAACGGTCCTGGTCGAGCGGATGCAGTACTTCTAACCAGGAGGCGGCCGGGCCTTCCAGCGTCCCGCGCTTCAGCCCGAGCAGGGCTTCGGTCTCGGGACTGGTGAACACCTTGTCGGCGGAGACGTCCCAGTCCCAAATCAGGTCGCCGGAGCCGGCCAGTGCCAAAGCGCGCCGCTCGATGTCGGAGACGACGCCGGTGCTGGCGCCGCCGCCGGCAAAGGCGTGCTGCATCACCGTGAAGCCGATCAGCATCACGATCAGCACGAGGCCGCCGAGCAAAGCAGGGCCGACGATGTCGTTGGTGACCGAGCCCGCCACCGTCATGCCGGCCGCGACCACCCAGACCACGAGGAGGAACCAGGTCGGGATCAAGAGCACGGCGCGGTCGAAGCCGTGGGTGGAGAGATAGACGATCAGCGCGAAGCCGGCGAAGGCGATCAGCACCAGCGAGATGCGGGCGATGCCGGAGGCCACCGCCGGGTCGAACAGCGCGAGCGCCACCAGCGAGCCGAGGAACGCGAGCCAGCCGACGGTGATGTGCGAATAGCGCACGTGCCAGCGGCTGAGATTGAGATAGGCGAACAGGAACACCAGGAGTGTCGCCGCCAGGATCGCTTCGCCCGCCGCGCGCCAGATGCGCTCGGCGTTGTTCGACATGTCGAGCACCTTGCCCCAGAAGCCGAAATCGACGCCGATATAGACCAGCACCGCCCAGGCCAGCGCCGCCGCGGCCGGGAACATGATGCTGCCCTTCACCACGAACAGGATGGTCAGCACCAAGGCAAGCAAGCCGGAGATGCCGATCACGATGCCCTGGTACAGCGTGAAGGAGTTGACCTTGTCCTTGTAGGCTTCCGGCTCCCACAGATAGAGCTGCGGCAGCTTGTCGGTGCGCAGTTCCGCGACGAAGGTGACGACGGCGCCGGGGTCGAGCGTGATGCGGAACACGTCCGCGGTGGCGCTTTCCTGCCGTTCCGGCCGGTCGCCGATCGAGGGCGTGATGGTCGCGATGCGCGACAGGCCGAGGTCGGGCCACAGCAATCCCGAGGAGACGATCCGGTAATGCGGAGCGACGATCAGGCGGTCGAGCTGGTCGTCGGTGTTGTTGGCGAGCGCGAACACCACCCAGTTCTGTCCGCCCTCGCGGGCGCGCACCTCGATGCGGCGGACGATGCCGTCGGTGCCGGGTGCGGTGGAGACCTGGATACGATCGGCATCGCTGCGCTGATGCTCGAGCACGCCGGTGAGGTCGATCGCGGGCGCGTCGCTGCGGACGCTGACGGCGTCGAGCGCGCGCGCAGGATACGCGGCGACAAGAATCATGAGGCCCAGCGCGATGGGCGCGAGGCACCTGATCAGACGCAAGGTCAGTTCTCCGCGTTCGACGCAAACTCGTCAGTGCAAGGCAAATCTAAAAGGCGATTTCAGACCGGACCGATGCGGTTCGGTGCGTCGCGATAGATGCCACGAAAGCGAGGAAAATCAAAGGGTTTCCGGCTTGCCCTGTGGGCCAGCGGCCTAGGCCTCCAACACAATTTTGCCAATATGTGCGCTCGTTTCCATGCGCCGGTGGGCGTCTGCCGCCTTTTCCAGCGGGAAAGTGCTGTCCATCACCGGCTTGACGCGGCCTTCGCGCAAAAGCGGCATCACTTTCTGCTCGATCGCGGCCACCATCGCCGCCTTGTCCGCATTACTACGGGGGCGCAAGGTCGAGCCGGTATGGGTCAGGCGCTTGACCATCACCTTGGCGATGTTGACGCTGACCTTGGGGCCGTTGAGGGTCGCGATCTGGACGATGCGGCCGTCGACCGCGGCGGCATCATAGTTGCGGTCGACATAGTCGCCGGCGACCATGTCGAGGATCAGGTTGATGCCAACGTTGTTGGTCTCCGCCT
This sequence comes from Bradyrhizobium sp. NBAIM08, assembly GCF_020193935.1. Classification (NCBI taxonomy): domain Bacteria; kingdom Pseudomonadati; phylum Pseudomonadota; class Alphaproteobacteria; order Hyphomicrobiales; family Nitrobacteraceae; genus Bradyrhizobium; species Bradyrhizobium sp. NBAIM08. The sequence continues at coordinate 387,421 of NZ_JADYVR010000007.1, forward strand.
TCACCACGGCGACGAAGTCTTCGGTCTTGTAGTTGATGGCGCGGTCGGCCCCCAGTTTGAGGCAGGCGTCGATCTTGTCCTGCGATCCCACGGTGACGAACACTTTCGCACCGAAGGCTTTGGCAAGCTGAATGGCCATGGTGCCGATGCCGGACGAGCCGCCATGGATCAGCAGCGTCTCGCCGGCCTTGAGGCCGCCGCGTTCGAACACATTGTGCCAGACCGTCATCAGTGTTTCCGGCAGCGCGCCGGCTTCCTTCATCGACAGCGCCGGCGGCACTTTCATCGCCTGGGCGTCCTGGGCGATGCAGTACTGCGCATAGCCGCCGCCGGCGACCAGCGACATCACCTTGTCGCCGACCTTGTGCCGCTTGGCGTTGCTGCCGACCGCGACGACTTCGCCTGATATCTCGAGGCCGGGCAGGTCGCTGGCGCCGGGCGGCGGCGGATAGGCGCCGGAGCGCTGCGCCACGTCGGGCCGGTTGACGCCGGCAGCTTCGACCTTGACCAGGATCTCGTCGGGGCCGGGCTGCGGAACACTGCGTTGCTCCGGCACCAGCACCTCCGGCCCGCCGGGCTTGGAGATGGCGACCACGGTCATTTGCGCGGGCAGCTTGTCCATGATGTGTCCTTGAGCAAAAGTGCGGGAGGAAACGAGGCCCTTGCTTAGCCAGCGCGGTGCAGGCTGGCAACCGCCTTAGGCCGTGTGGTCCGGTCCGCGGACGAGAGGAGCAACGACGATGCCGCTAGAAGAGGACGATCGCCCGCGCAAAAAGATCAGCCATGAAATTGGGCAGGACCTCTCACTTTTGTCAGTGGAGGAACTGACCGAGCGCGTGGCGCTGCTCAAGACCGAGATCGCAAGACTGGAAGAAGCCACCGCCAAGAAACGCGCCTCGCGCGATGCGGCGAACAGTATTTTCAAGTGGTAGTGGTCGCCGCACAACGACTGTCGTCCCGGACGCGTGGGCCGAACTTTCCCCGCCTCGTCATTCCGGGGCGGCGCGTCAGCGCCGAGCCCGGAATCCATAATCCAGGCTCTTGCAAAAGGGCGCGCCAAGAGAGCCGGGCCGTTCCATCCGCTCGTGGTTATGGATTCTCAGATGCGCAATTGCGCATCGTAGCTCGCGACTTCGTCGCGCCGCGGAATGACGACGGAGAGTCTGTTCCCGCAGCACACTCGGCCACTGGCTCACATGACTAATGAACTCTGAAAAAATTAGCTCGTTTACTTCAGATTAAGCTTTCGGGTTTATGACTGGAACTGTCCTCGTTTGGACACCGAGTGGCTCCTGTCCACTCTGTTTGACGCCTCCCTGTTATCAACTTTCAAAGCCGCCGGTCTCCGGCGGCTCTTTTTTGCGTTCACTGCCCGGTTTGCACCTCTCATCCCGGTTGCATTCGAAAGGATTGACCCGCGGAAACCATATCCGCGCTTGTCACTGGACTCCGCGTCCCGCCCGCGCAATGATTTGTTCATCATAAGCCGGCGGCAAAGCCGGGCAGTCAAACAGTTGCGTAAGAGGCGTTAACCATGGAACGTTTGCAGGCCGACGGCGCGCTCGTTCAGCTCAGTGAGCGATTCACCAATTCTGCGGCGTTCGGCAATTTGTTCCGTGAGGGCATGGACCTCGTCGAGGAGACCGCCGCCTATCTCGACGGCGCCGGCCGCGTTGAGGCCAAGGCGCTCGACCGCGCCGTCAGCCTCACCTATGCGACCGAGAGCATGCGCCTCACGACGCGCCTGATGCAGCTCGCCTCCTGGCTGCTGCTGCACCGCGCGGTCAAGGAAGGCGAGATGACGCTAAGCCAGGCCAATCGCGAGAAGACCAAGGTCAAGCTTACCGCCGCCGATCCCGGTCCCGCCGACACCATCGAGAAGCTGCCCGCGCAGCTTCAGGACCTGATCCATCGCTCGATGAGCCTGCAGACCCGCGTCCGCCGCCTCGACAGCACGATCCACACCCCGCCGGCCGAGCAGGCCACGATCGGCAACCCGCTGGTGCCGCACCTCAACGCGCTGAAGGCCGCGTTCGAGCGGTAGGGTCTATCAACAATCGTAATTCCGGGACGCGCCTCTTGGCGCGGGCCCGGAATCCATACTCCCGATCGAGGTTATGGATTCTCAGATGCGCAATTGCGCATCGTAGCTCGCGACTTCGTCGCGCCCCGGAATGACGGCTAGAAACAAAAAACGCCCCCGGTCTCCTCGGGAGCGTTTTCATCTCCAGCCTTGTGGCCGGCTCAATCCTTCTTGAGAAAGCCCGAAAACTTCTTCTGGAAGCGCGAGACGCGGCCGCCGCGGTCCATGATCTGGGCGGAGCCGCCGGTCCAGGCCGGGTGCGACTTCGGGTCGATGTCGAGGTTCAGCGTGTCGCCTTCCTTGCCCCAGGTCGAGCGGGTCAGGTACTCGGTTCCGTCGGTCATGACGACCTTAATCGTATGATAATTCGGGTGAATTTCGGCTTTCATGGCAATTCCTCGGCGCTCCGGCGCCTTCTTGGGTGGCTCGCGAATGACGGATTTGGGCGGCTCTATACCTCACGAAACCCCGCAAAACAAGCCATGCCCGCGCGCTGGACCGGGTTTGCCCCTAAGGGACTTCCCGGATTTGCCACTACTCCTGCACCGGCCTATTGGGAGCAGATCAATGCAACGGGTCGGATCTCATGAGCGCAGTGGAACGGCTGGATGACCACGATGTCGAACGGCCCGCAATGAACGCCGCGGACAATCCCTCGATCGAGGCCGAGCTGATCGAAGCGCCGGCCAAGGGCCGCGCCAAGCTGCGGCCGCTGCTCGCGCTCGCGCCGTATGTGATCCGCTATCGCGGTCGCGCGGCGCTGGCCTTCGTCGCGCTCACGATCGCCGCGCTGACCACGCTGCTGGTGCCGGTTGCGGTGCGCCGGATGATCGATTTCGGCCTGACGCCCGAGGGCATCGAGCTGATCAACAGCTACTTCTCGGTGATGCTCGCGGTCGTCGCCGTGCTCGCGATCGCCAGTGCCGCGCGCTACTACCTCGTGATGAGCATCGGCGAACGCATCGTCGCCGATCTCCGGCGCGACGTCTTCGCCCATCTGCTGTCGCTCTCTCCCGCCTTCTTCGATTCCGCCCGCAGCGGCGAATTGATCTCGCGCCTCACTGCCGACACCACCCAGCTGAAATCGGCGGTCGGTGCCTCCGTCTCGATCGCGCTGCGCAACCTGATGATGTTCCTCGGCGCGACGGCGATGATGGTGATCACGAGCCCGAAGCTGTCGGGCTTCGTGCTGCTGGCCATCCCTTTGATCGTGCTGCCGCTGGTGGCGTTCGGGCGCTGGGTGCGGCGCCTGTCGCGCAATGCGCAGGACACGCTCGCCGACGCCTCCGCCTATGCCGGCGAATTGGTCGGTGCGATCCGCACCGTGCAGGCCTGTACCAGCGAGCAATTTGCCGAGAAGCGTTTCGGCGGCGAGGTCGAGCAGGCCTATGAAGCCGCGCGCACCTCGACCCAGGCCCGCGCCGTGCTCACGGCGATCATCATCTTCATCGTGTTCGCAAGCGTGGTCGCCATCCTCTGGATCGGCTCGCATGACGTGCTCACCGGCGCGATCACGCCGGGCCGGCTCGGCCAGTTCGTTCTCTACGCCGTGTTCGCCGCAGCGGGGCTCGGCCAGCTCAGCGAGGTCTGGGGCGAGGTCTCGGCGGCGTCGGGCGCGGCCGAGCGCCTGTTCGAGATCCTCCACGTCAAGCCCGAGATCACCGCGCCTGCGACGCCGCTTGCGCTGCCGGTGCCGGCGCGCGGCGAGGTCGGCTTCGATCGGGTCAGCTTCGCCTATCCGGCGCGGTCCGACGTCAAGGTGCTCGACGCGGTGTCGTTCACCGTGCGCCCCGGCGAGAAGGTCGCGATCGTCGGTCCCTCCGGGGCCGGCAAGAGCACCATCTTTCATCTGCTGTTGCGCTTCTACGATCCGCGCAGCGGGACGATCTCGCTCGACGGCGTGCCGGTCAAGTCCGCCGACCCCGGCGATTTCCGCGCGCGCATCGCATTGGTGCCGCAGGAATCCGTGGTGTTCGCCGCGAGCGCCCGCGAGAACATCCGCTTCGGCCGGCCCGATGCGACCGATGCCGAGGTCGAGCGCGCCGCCGAGCTCGCCCATGCCGCCGAATTCATCCGCCGCCTGCCCGAAGGTTTCGAGACTGCGCTCGGCGAGCGCGGCGTGACGCTCTCCGGCGGCCAGCGCCAGCGCATCGCGATCGCGCGCGCCATCCTGCGCGACGCGCCGCTGTTGCTGCTGGACGAAGCCACCTCCGCGCTCGACGCCGAAAGCGAGACGCTGGTGCAGACCGCGCTGGAAGAGCTGATGCGCCACCGCACCACGCTCGTCATCGCCCACCGCCTCGCCACCGTGCTCTCCTGCGACCGCATCCTGGTGATGGACCAGGGCCGGATCGTCGAGCAGGGCACGCATGCCGAGCTCGTCGCGGCGAACGGGCTCTATGCGCGGCTGGCGCGGCTGCAGTTCGAGGGCGCGTAGACGCCTCACACGGCGGAAAGTACCGGGGACCTCACGCCTTCCACACCATCTTCAACACCGGCCGCCCCGAGGTCGGGTTCACGTCGTCGCCCGCATGGGCGAAGCCGCTACGCTCGTAGAAGCGGATCGCGCGGGCATTGTCCTTGTTGACGAGCAGCGTGACGCCCGAGGGCGACAGCCGCTTGGCCTCGTCCACCAGCAGCCTTGCCGCGTCGGAGCCCCAATGCGCGGGATCGACGACGAGCTGGTCGAGATAGCCTTCGCCGTCGACGGTGACGAAACCGACCAGCGCGCCGTCCTGCTCCGCCACCACGATCTGGGCCTTCGGCACCAGATCCCTCAGCCAGCGCTCGCGCCACCATTCGAGCCGTGCCGCGAAGTCGATCTGCGGATAGGCCTGCTGCCAGGTGCGATGCCAGAGATCGATCGCGACGGCTTCGTCTTCGGGTCGGTAAAGGCGGAGGTGGAGCGCGCTCACTACCGCTCCGTCAGCTTCAGCTCGATGCGGCGATTGCGCTTGTAGGCCTCCTCGGTGTTGCCGGTATCGAGCGGCTGGAATTCGCCGAAGCCGGCCGCGACGAGGCGCTGGGCGGGCACGCCGAGCGAGACCAGATATTGCACCACTGAGATCGAGCGCGCCGCGGACAGGTCCCAGTTCGACCTGAAGTTCGCGCCGCTCACCGGCCGCACGTCGGTATGGCCGTCGACGCGCAGCACCCAGGGGATGTCGCTCGGGATCTTCTTGTCGAGCTCGATCAGCGCCGCTGCCAAGGTGTCGAGCTCGGCGCGGCCCTCGGGCAGCAGGACCGCTTGTCCCGTGTCGAAGAACACTTCGGACTGAAACACGAAGCGGTCGCCGACGATGCGGATGTCGGGGCGGTTGCCGAGGATGGCGCGCAGGCGGCCGAAGAATTCCGAGCGGTAGCGCGACAATTCCTGCACGCGCTGCGCCAGGGCGACGTTGAGGCGAGAGCCCAGGTCGGCGATGCGGTTCTGCGATTCCTTGTCGCGCTTCTCGGAGGCATCGAGCGCCTCCTCCAGCGCCGCCAATTGCCGGCGCAGCGCGCTGATCTGCTGGTTCAGCACCTCGATCTGCGCCAGCGCCCGCGCCGAAACCGCCTTCTCCGAGTCCAATGCCTTGCCGAGCTCGGCGGTCTTGCCTTGCGCATCATTGCCGGCGGCCGCCAAGCCGTCATAGAGACCCTTGATGCGGTCGCGCTCGGACTCAGCCGAGGCGAGCCCGGCTTTCAGCGACGAGACCTGGTCGTCGAGGGTGAGCTTGCCGAGCTTCTCCAGCGACAACAGCTCGTTGAGCTGGGCGATCTTGGCGTTGAGCTGCTCCAGCGCCTTGTCCTTGCCGGTGACCTCCTGCGACAGGAAGAACTGCACCACGAGGAATACCGACAGCAGGAACACGATCGACAGCACCAGCGTCGACAGCGCGTCGACGAAGCCGGGCCAGTAGTTGAGACCGCCTTCGCTGCGGCGGGCGCGGGCAAGGGCCATGTCATCCGTCTCCACTCTTGTGTCCCGGACGCGGTGCAGCGTGCAACGCTGCTGCGCAGAGCCGGGACCCATCTTGTCCCTGACGCTGGGCCCCGGCTCAGCGATGCATCATTTCATGCTGCGTCGCGTCCGGGGCACAACACCGTCTCAACTCTTCTCGGGCTGGCGCGCGATCCGCTCCAGCAGGCGGCGGATCTCGCGGTTCTGCTCGCCCTGGCCGTCGGCCCATTCGCGGATCATCTGCTGCTCGGTGCGCATGTGCGAGACCAGCGCCTGGATGGCTTCGGCAAGGCTCGCCATCGCCGCGGTGGTGCCGCGGCCGGCGCTGCCTTCCTCGAGCACGGACCGCAGCCGTTCGACCGCGGCCTGAAGCTCGCCGCTGGCGACGCCGCCGCCGGTCGCGACAGGCGCCTCGCCGTTGCCATACTCGCGCACTGTGGTGGCGAGCCAGTCTTCGAGATCGGTGTAGAAGCGGTTCTGCGCCTGGCTCGATTGCAGATCGAGGAAGCCGAGGATCAGCGAGCCGGCGAGGCCGAACAGCGAGCTGGAGAAGGAGATGCCCATGCCGCCGAGCGGGGCGGCGAGGCCTTCCTTCAGCGTGTCGAACAGCGCCCCGGAATCGCTCCCGACCTTGAGCCCGTCGATCACCTTGCCCACCGAGCCCACCGTCTCGATCAGGCCCCAGAAGGTGCCGAGCAGGCCGAGGAAGACCAAGAGGCCGGTCATGTAGCGGGAGATGTCGCGGGCCTCGTCCAGGCGGGTCGCGATCGAATCGAGCAGGTGCCGCATCGTGGTCTGGGTGATGGTCATCCGCCCTGAACGCTCCCCGCCGAGGATCGCAGCCATCGGCGCCAGCAGCTTGGGGTGGCGGGCCGGCGCCAGGCCGGGATCGGCGACGCGGAAATTGTTGACCCAGGAGACTTCGGGATAGAGCCGGATGACCTGGCGGAAGGCCAGGATGATGCCGATGAACAGCACCCCCCCGATCAGGGCGTTGAGCCCGGGATTGGCGAAGAAGGCCTGGACGATCTGCTTGTAGAGCACCACGCTCACCAGCGTGCACAGCACCAGGAAGACCAGCATCCGCACCAGGAAGACGCTGGGCGAGGACAGTTTGGTGTACTCGATGTCCATGGTGGATCGGGAAGTGCCAGACCGCATGCCGGTATCATCCGTTACGTAAAGCTTGCTTGCGGCGCGCACTATGGCACAGCGCCGGCCCAAAAAAAGCGCCGGATGCGCCGATTTCGGGGACAGCTCGGGGAACCCGGACCGGAAGCGGTGCTTTGATAAGCAGGTCTCTGCAGAAGTTCGCCATTCGGGGGGCGCATGAGCGTCGTTTCCGCGATCATCGGGACTGCCGAGCGTGTGCCGCTGCCGGACGTGGTGATCCGCGCCGCGATCCAGCGCCTGTGCTCCCGCATGGCGACGCGCCTGTCCGGGCTGGGCCTCGGCGACGATGCCGCCTTCGCCGGGCGGATGATGCTGCGGCCGATCGCCGAGGGCGCGGCAGCGGGGCATGACGAGGTGCCCGCGGCCTTCTTCGCCGACTTGCTCGGCCCCAAACGCAAATTCTCCTCCTGCTTCTACAAGACCGACGCGACCACCTTGCGGGAGGCGGAGGAGGAGGCGCTGCGCCAGACCGTCGAGCATGCCGGCCTGGCCGACGGCCAGGCCATTCTGGAGCTTGGCTGTGGCTGGGGCTCGCTGTCGCTGTGGATGGCACGGCAATTTCCGCACGCGACGGTGACGGCGGTCGCGGCCTCGCAGGCGCAGCGCGCCTCCGTCGAGGAGGAGGCGCGGCGGCGCGGGCTGCTGAATCTGCGCGTGGTCACGGCCGACATGAACGTGTTCGCGCCCGATGGCCAGTTCGACCGCATCGTCTCGGTCGAGATGTTCGAGCGGATGAGCAACTGGCGCAAGCTGATGACGCGCGTGCGGTCATGGCTCGCGCCGGAGGGACGGTTCTTCATGCACGTCGTCACCCACCGGTCCGGCTCGCATCTGCCTGACCCGGCCGATCGCGACGACTGGATCGCGCAATACGTCTACACAGGCGGGCTGATGCCGAGCCATCACCTCGTCAGGCAGTTCGACGATATCTTTGCCATCGAGAAGGAATGGTGCTGGAGCGGCACGCACTACCAGCGCACCGCCAACGACTGGCTGGCCAATTTCGATGCCCATCGCGAGGCCATCGAAGCCTCCTTGCACGGGGTCCACGGCGAGGAGACCGCTCTCTGGATGCGTCGCTGGCGCTGGTTCCTGCTCGCGACCTCGGGCCTGTTCGGTTACGCCGACGGAACAGAATGGGGCGTCAGCCATTACCGGATGAAGGCCGCCGAGTAATTGCGGTGTTCCGCCGCAGCACGCGCCGGTGGAACTTAGATTCACAATCAAGTTACACCGCAAATGCCTCCTGATTTCAACGGGATAAGCTGTGTGACAATGAGCCGCCCGCGCCATGCGTTGCATCGCAGCAGATGCATTCTATTTTGGCGGCATCAGCCGCGTGCAAAAGGTCCAGAACGGGCTTCGCGCGAGCATGATCAGTTTCAACAATCGGGGCATCCCACTTCATGTTTGGAATTCGAGCGCGATCGGCATGCGTTGCAATGATGCTCGCGGCCCTTGCGCCGCTGCTGGGTGCTTGCGAGGAATCCAGTTCCGCGGTGTCCGCCGCCCAGCCGCCTGCCCCTGACGTCAGCATCGTTATCGTCAAGCCGCAGCCGCGCGCCGTGGTGCGCGAGCTGCCGGGCCGCATCGCCCCGACCCGGGTCTCCGAAGTCCGGCCGCGCGTGTCCGGCATCGTGGTAGAGCGCCTGTTCCGCCAGGGCAGCGAGGTCAGGGCCGGCGATCCGCTCTACCGCATCGATCCGCGCCCGTTCGAGGTCGAGGTCATGGCCAACGAGGCCGCGCTGGCGAAGGCCGAAGCGGCATTGGCGCAGGCCAAGCAGCAGGCGCATCGTATCGCCACCCTGACCAGGGATCGCGCCGCGCCCGAAGCCGAGAACGAGAAGGCGATTGCGGCCGAACGCCAGGCCCATGCCGAGGTCGAGGGCCGCAAGGCCGAGCTCGCGCGGGCCAGGCTTAATCTCGACTACGCCACCGTGCGTGCGCCGATCGACGGCGTGGTCGGCGCGGCCCTCGTCAGCGAGGGCGCGCTCGCCGTGCAGAACGAGACCAATCTCGCCACCATCCAGCAGCTCGATCCGATCTATGCCGACTTTACCCAGTCGGTGACCGAGCTCAACCAGCTCCGCCGCGCCTTCGAGACCGGCGACCTCGATCGCATCGCCGCCGATGCCGCCAAGGTGCGCCTCGTGCTCGACGACAACACCATCTATTCGCTCGACGGCAAGCTGCTGTTCTCCGACGCCAAGGTCGACGCCCACACCGGGCAGGTGACGTTGCGCGGCGAGTTCCCCAATCCCAAGCGCGAGCTGCTCCCGGGCATGTATGTCCGGGTCCGCATCGACCAGGGTCTCGATTCCGATGCGATCGCGGTGCCGCAGCAGGCGATCCAGCGCAATGGCGGCGGCGGCAGCGAGGTGTTCGTCGTCAAGGACGACAATCACATCGCGGTGCAGCCGGTGCGCACCGGCTCGGTGCAGGACGGCCTCTGGTTCATCACCGAAGGCCTGAAGTCCGGCGACAAGGTCGTGGTCGAAGGCTTCCAGAAATTCGCGGCCGGCGACAAGGTCAAGCCGCAATCCTGGTCGGAGGCGGAAGCGACCGCAGACAACCGGCACGCTCAGCAGCTCACGCGGTAACGCTCCGCGCAGCAAGTGTCGTCCTTAACCTGAGGAGCCCGCTGCAAGCGGGCGTCTCGAAGGATGGCCGCGGGAGAGAGCCGGGCCTTCATGGTTCTCGCGGCGATGCGCGGCATCGTCCGGAGCGCGCGTTCCGCGCTCCTCACCATGAGGGTCTAACCGAACAACGAGGATAAAACGGCCAATGCCGAGTTTCTTCATCGACAGGCCGATCTTCGCCTGGGTGGTCGCGCTGTTCATCTGCTTGATCGGCGCGATCGCGGTGCCGCTGCTGCCGATCGCGCAATATCCGATCATCGCGCCGCCCTCGATCTCGGTCTCGACCAGCTATCCCGGCGCCTCGCCGGAAAACCTCTACAATAGCGTCACGCGGCTGATCGAGGAGGAGCTCAACGGCGCCGCCAACATCCTCAATTTCGAATCGACCAGCGACTCGCTCGGCCAGGTCGAGATCATCGCCAATTTCCAGCCGGGCACCGACACCAGTGCCGCCTCGGTCGAGGTCCAGAACCGCATCAAGCGCGTCGAGGCGCGCCTGCCGCGCGCGGTGATGCAGCAGGGCATCCTGATCGAGGAAGCCTCGAGCGCAGTGCTGCAGATCATCACGCTGAACTCGACTGACGGCAGCCTGGATGAAGTCGGCCTCGGCGACTTCATGATCCGCAACGTGCTCGGCGAGATCCGCCGCATTCCCGGCGTCGGCCGCGCCACACTGTACTCGACCGAGCGCTCGCTTCGTGTCTGGGTCGATCCGGCCAAGCTGGTCGGCTATGGCCTGACCGCCGACGACGTCAACAAGGCCATCACCGCGCAGAACGCGCAGGTCGCTTCCGGCAGCATCGGCGCCGAGCCGTCGACCTCGAACCAGCGCACCTCGGCACTGGTGCTGGTCAAAGGCCAGCTCTCCTCGCCCGACGAGTTCGGCGCCATCATCCTGCGCGCCAATGCCGACGGCTCGACCGTGCGCCTGCGCGACGTCGCGCGCATCGAGGTCGGCGGCCTCAGCTACCAGTTCAACACGCGCCTCGACGGCAAGCCGACGGCGGGCCTGTCGGTCCTGATGTCGCCGACCGGCAATGCGCTGGCGACCGCCAGCGCGGTCGAAGCGAAGATGAAGGAGCTGTCGCGCTTCTTCCCGGCCAACATCACCTACGAGATCCCCTACAACATCACGCCTGTGGTCGAGGCCTCGATCGAGAAGGTGCTGACGACGCTGGTCGAAGCCGTGGTGCTGGTGTTCGTGGTGATGTTCTTGTTCCTGCAGAACATCCGCTACACCATCATTCCGACCATCGTGGTCCCGGTGGCGCTGCTGGGCGCCTGCTCCACGCTGCTTCTCGCCGGCTATTCCATCAACATGCTCTCGATGTTCGGCATGGTGCTGGCGGTCGGCATCCTCGTCGACGACGCCATCGTCGTGGTCGAGAACGTCGAGCGCATCATGGCCGAGGAAGGCCTGCCGCCGAAGGAAGCGACGCGGAAAGCCATGTCGCAGATCACCGGCGCCATCATCGGCATCACGCTGGTGCTGATGGCGGTGTTCGTGCCGATGGCGTTCTTCCCGGGCTCGGTCGGCATCATCTACCGCCAGTTCTCCGTCACCATGGTCGCCGCGATCGGCTTCTCCGCCTTCCTGGCGCTGTCGTTGACGCCGGCGCTGTGCGCGACGCTGTTGAAGCCTGTGGCAAAGGGGCACGGTCATTCGACCAATTTCGTGTTCGGCTGGTTCAACCGCATGCTCGAAGCCGTCAAGGAACGCTATTCACGCACCGTCGGCTTTTCGCTGAATCGCACCGGCCGCCTTATGCTGGTCTATGCCGCGCTGCTGGTCGGCCTGTCCTGGGCCTTCGTCAACCTGCCCGGCGGCTTCCTCCCCGTCGACGACCAGGGCTTCATCACCACCGACGTGCAGACGCCCTCGGATTCGTCCTATGCCCGCACCGAGGCCGTGATCGAGAAGGTCGAAAAATATCTCGCCGCGCGGCCGGGCGTCGACAACGTCACCTTCCTCACCGGCTTCAGCTTCTCCGGCCAGGGCATGAACACCGCACAAGCCTTCATCACGCTGAAGGACTGGTCGGAGCGCGGGCCGAAGGACTCCGCTGCCGCGATCGTCAACGACGTCAACCGCGACCTGGGCTCGTCGATCCGCGACGCAAAAATCTCGGCGCTGCAGCCGCCGCCGATCGACAATCTCGGCAACTCGTCCGGCTTCTCGTTTCGCCTCCAGGATCGCGGCCAGAAGGGCTATCAGCAATTGATGCGCGCCGCCGACCAGCTGATCGCGGAGGCCAATGCCAGCCCGGTGCTGCAGAAGGTCTATATCGAAGGCCTGCCCGAGGCGGGCGTGGTCAATCTCATGATCGACCGCGAGAAGGCCGGCGCGTTCGGCGTCACCTTCGAGGACATCAACAACACCATTTCGACCAATCTCGGCTCGAACTACATCAACGACTTCCCGAACCGCGGTCGCATGCAGCGCGTCGTGGTGCAGGCGGACGCGCGCGACCGCATGCGGGCCGAGGACATCCTCAACTACAACGTCAAGAACAGCCGCGGCCAGCTGGTGCCGTTCTCGTCCTTCACCACGATCGAATGGGCGCGCGGCCCGACACAGATCGCCGGCTTCAACTATTATCCGGCGGTGCGCATCTCCGGCGAGGCCAGGCCCGGCTTCACCTCGGGCGATGCCATCGCCGAGATGGAGCGGCTCGCCGACCGGTTGCCGCGCGGTTTCGGCTATGAATGGACCGGACAGTCGCTGCAGGAGAAGCTGTCGGGCTCGCAGGCGCCGTTCCTGCTCGCCCTGTCGGTGTTCGTGGTGTTCCTGTGCCTCGCCGCGCTCTACGAGAGCTGGACCATTCCGCTCGCGGTGCTGCTCACCGTGCCGCTCGGCATCGTCGGCGCGGTCACTGCCGCTATGCTGCGCGGCCTGCCCAACGACGTCTATTTCACCGTCGGCCTGATCACGATCATTGGCCTCGCCGCAAAGGACGCGATCCTGATCATCGAGTTCGCCAAGGATCTGCGGAAAGAAGGCAAGCCGCTGGTCGAAGCCACCATCGAAGCCTGCCGCCTGCGCTTCCGCCCCATCTTGATGACCGGCCTTGCCTTCATCTGCGGCGTGCTGCCGATGGCCATCGCCCACGGCGCCGGCGGCGCCAGCCAGCAGGCGCTCGGCAGCGTGGTGATGGGCGGCATGATCGCGGTCGTGATCCTGGCGCTGTTGATGGTGCCGGTGTTCTTCGTCTCGGTGCAGCGCGTGCTGGCGGGTGATCGCGAGCCGAAGGCGGCGCGGGAAGCTGAAGCGCACGGCCGACCGGCGCGGGCGCACACAGGCCACTGATGCACCCCCGTCATTCCGGGGCGTGCGAAGCACGAGCCCGGAATCCAGCGGGCCACGATTGACGAGGATCAATGGATTCCGGGCTCGCGCCAAGAGGCGCGCCCCGGAATGACAGGGGAATGTGGAGCGCGAGCTGCCGCCTTAAGCCGGCTTCCGCAAGATCTTCACCAGCTCCCCGTGCACGTACTCATTCCCGCACACGACGTGCCCGGTGACCAGCGGGTCGCCCGGCGTTGCGATATCGCTGATGGTGCCGCCGGCTTCGCGCACCATCAGCATACCGGCCGCGATGTCCCAGGATTGCAAATCGCGCTCCCAATACCCGTCGAGCCGGCCGGCGGCGACGAAGGCGAGATCGAGCGAGGCAGCGCCGAAACGGCGCAAGCCGGCGACGCGGTCCTGGATCGCGGTCATCTCGCGGCGGAATTCCTGGTGGTCGCCGCGGCCGATATGGGGCAGGCCGCAGGCCACCACGCATTCGCTCAGCTGGCGGCGGCCGGCGACGCGCAGGCGCTGGTCGTTGAGGAAGGCGCCCTTGCCGCGCTCGGCGATGTAGAGCTCGTCATTGGCGGGGTTGTAGATCACGCCCGCAATCACGGTGCCCTCGCGCGAAAGCCCGATCGAGATCGCGAATTGCGGGATGCCGTGCAGGAAGTTGGTGGTGCCGTCCAAGGGATCGACGATCCAAGTGTGGCTCTTGTCGGTGCCCTCGCGGTTGCCCCCCTCCTCGCCGATGAAGCCGTAGCCGGGCCGGGCCTTGGCGAGGTCCTGGTAGAGGATCTCCTCGGCGCGCTTGTCGGCGAGCGAGACGAAATTGGCCGGTCCCTTCAGCGAGACCTGGAGATGCTCGATCTCGCCGAGATCTCGCTTGAGGCTGCGGCCGGCGCGGCGCGCCGCCTTGACCATGACGTTGATAGTGGCGGAATACAGCATATGCTTCTGGTCTTGATCGGGGGGAGGGGCGCGGAAACGCGCCTGTTTGGGGGACTGGGTGCCCCGTGAGGGGCCCCGCGTCAAGTCATTTGGACCCGAGCCACTTCCTGGCAGCGGCCTCGGCCTTGGCGCGGTCATCGGCCGGCAGATCGGAAAGCTGCTTGTCGAGCTCGGGGTCGCCCTTGCCGGCGGTCTTGGCCACCAGGTGCCATTTGAAGCCTTCGATCTTGTCCACGGGCGTGCCGACGCCGTTGATCAGCACCCAGGCCAGCCGGTTCTGTGCGATCGCGCTGCCCTGGCGGGAGGCCTTGCGAAGCAGGGCGACGGCTGCCGGCTGGTTCTTCGGCGTGCCGGTGCCGTTGAACATCGCGATGGCATATTCGACCTCGGCATCGACATTGTCGGCGATCGCGGCGGCCTGGAGCAGCCGCACCGCGCGTTCGGGGTCCTTCGGCACACCGGTGCCTTCCTTGTAGAAGGTCGCGAGCGCGTATTGCGCTTCGGGCAGGCCTGCATCGGCGGCTTGGCGCAGCAGTTCCGCCGAACGCCGGACGTCCTGCGGCAGCGTCTGGCCGTCCAAATAGAGCAGAGCAAGGTTGTAGGCCGCCTTGGGCTCGCCGAGCTTGGCGGCGGAGGCCATCAGCCTGACCGCCTCGCTTTTGTCGACCGGGCCGCCGCGGCCGGAGATGCGCAGCATGGCGAGCGCGAACATCGCCTCGCGATCGCCGGCATCGGCGGCGCGCTTGTACCATTCGGCCGCCTTGGCGTAATCGCGCCTTATGCCCATGGCATTGGAATAGAGCTCGCCGAGCATGGTCATCGCCTTGGCATCGCCGGCTTGAGCGCGCACCGTGGCGAGCTCGAACGCCGTCTTGTACTGGCCGCGCTGATAGGCGCCGAACACGAGGTCGACGTTGGGATCGTCGGACGGCGGCGCGGGGATCACGGTTGCCGGCTTGGGCGAAGCGGACGGCTTGGGAGATGCCGTAGGCTTCGGCGCCGGTGCTGCCTCCTTCTTCTTGGCAGGGGCGGGCGGCTTTGGCTTCTGCTTCTCTGCCGGTGCGCTCGGCGTCGTCGCCGGCGGGGTGATCTGCAGCTGCGCGGCCGCGGGCACTGTCAGCAGCAGCGTGGCGAGCATGGTGATGCACGGGAGCTTCATGTCGGGCGCTAGCCGTGCTGGCCCGCAGGATCTTGGCCCGCAGGATCTTGGCCGGCCAGTGCCGTCGCATGAGCCTTCTTGATCGCGGCATCGACCTCGATCAGTGCGGCCTTGGGCCCGCGCGGATCGGCCCAGATGAAGTCGCCGACCAGCACGAAATCGGCGCCGCTGGCGGCGAAATCGTAGGCCTCGTCCAGCGTGGTGGCAAAGCCGACGCAGGGCGGCTCGAACAGCTCGGCCCACCAGTCGAGCCGCTCGGCGATCGCTTGCGCCGAGGGACGCTGGCCTTTCGCATCGGGCTCGCCGAACAGCACGTAATCCGCGCCCATCTCGCCCGCATCCATGGAATGGTGCCGCGTCGTCAGCCCGCCGACACCGGCGATGCGATCTGGCTTGAGCGACGGCAGCGCCTCCTTCAGCGCGGCGATGCCGGGCAGGTGCGCGCCGTCGGCGCCGCCGCGCGCGACGATATCAGGATGGCCGTCGACGAGGAGTGCGGCGCCCGCCTTCTGCACCGGCGGCGCCAATGCCTTGACGCGCGAGATCATGCCGCGCTGATCGGTCTCCTTCAGCCGCAGCAGCACGGCGGCGATGTCGGCGGACGCGATCAGCTCGGGCAGCTCGGCGACCAGCGTCGCGGGATCATCGACGACGGGCGTCGCGAGATAGAGACGCGGCGCCGGGCGCGGCGGAGGCGGTTTGTTCGACAAGGTCTAGGCTGCCTTCTGTTCCAGGCTGCTTTGCCATTCGCCCTTGGAGGCGAGGCCGTTCATGCGGGCGCGATGACTGAAGGCGCGCTGGCCGGCCGCGACGTTCTCAGGCTTGCCCGACCAGGCCTTCTGCGGCGCGGCCTGCAGCGCGCGGCCGTAGGAGAAGGTCAGGCCCCAGGGCAGCGGACCGAGCTTGTGCATGGCGTTGAGATGCGCGGTCGCCTCTTCGTCCGACTGGCCGCCGGACAGGAAGGCGATGCCGGGCACCGCCGCCGGCACGCAGGCCTTGAGCAGCCGTATCGTCTTCTCCGCGACCTCCTCGACCGAGGCCTGCTTCGGACATTTCTTGCCTGATATCGCCATGTTCGGCTTCAGCACCATGCCTTCCAGCGCCACGCGCTGCACGCGCAATTCCTGGAAGGTCTTGTTGAGCACGCGGCTCGTCACCTCGTAGCAGCGCTCGATGTCGTGGTCGCCGTCCATCAGCACCTCCGGCTCGACGATCGGCACGATCTGGGCGGCCTGGCACAGCGCGGCATAGCGCGCCAGCGCGTGGGCGTTGACGCTGATCGCGGTCATCGAGGGGATGCCGCTGCCGATGTCGATCACCGCGCGCCATTTGGCAAAGCGTGCGCCGCGCTCGTAATATTTCTTCAGCCGCTCGGCGAGCCTGTCGAGCCCGACCGTGACGAGCTCTCCGGGGCACATCGGCAGGGCCTGCGTGCCCTCGTCGACCTTGATGCCGGGAATGGCGCCGGCCTGCTCGATCAGCTTGACCAGCGGCGTGCCGTCCTTGGCATTCTGCCAGATCGTCTCGTCATAGAGGATCACGCCGGAGATGTACTGGCTCATGGCGTCCTTGGCGCGAAACAGCATTTCGCGATAGTCACGGCGGTTCTCCTCGGTCGATTCCACGCCGATGGCGTCGAAGCGCTTCTTGATGGTGCCGGAGGATTCGTCGGCGGCAAGGATGCCCTTGCCGGACGCGACCATGGCGGTCGCTATCCCATTGAGCTCAGTCAGATTCATCGAGAGGTCCTCCCAAAACGATTCTGCCCTTGCCCGTGAAAATAGACCGTTCTCGGGCAATTGCCGAGTTATCGTTCGTCGCAGGGTAAAGGGTCTTTCTGGCATTCCGGGATGCGCCGAAACGCGCAGGCCCGGAATCCATAACCCCAGGCTGTGGTTATGGATTCCGGGCCCACGCTTCGCGTGTCCCGGAAATGACGGGAGGATGTGACGGAGGCCTTAGGCGACCCGGGGATCGAGCTCGCCCTTGGCGTAGCGCTTGGCCATCTCGGCGGTGGTCAGCACCTTCTTGATCTTGGAGGCCTGGCCTGCGGTGTTGAACTCCTGCAGGCGCTGCTTGCACAGCTTGGTCATGGCTTCCATCGCCGGCTTCAGGTACTTGCGCGGATCGAACTCTTCCGGGTTGTCCTTCAGAACTTTCCGGATCTGGCCGGTCATCGCCATGCGGTTGTCGGTGTCGATGTTGATCTTGCGCACGCCGTTCTTGATGCCGCGCTGGATCTCGGCCACCGGCACGCCCCAGGTCGGCTTCATCTTGCCGCCATAGGCGTTGATGATGTCCTGCAGGTCCTGCGGCACCGAGGAGGAGCCGTGCATGACGAGATGCGTGTTCGGCAGCTTGCGGTGGATCTCCTCGATCACGTTCATGGCGAGGATGTCGCCGTCGGGCTTGCGGGTGAACTTGTAAGCGCCGTGCGAGGTGCCCATCGCGATCGCGAGCGCGTCGACCTTGGTTTCCTGGACGAACTTCACGGCCTCGTCCGGATTGGTCAGGAGCTGGTCGTGGCTAAGCTTGCCTTCGGCGCCGTGGCCGTCTTCCTTGTCGCCCATGCCGGTCTCGAGCGAGCCGAGCACCCCGAGCTCGCCCTCGACCGAGATGCCGCCGAGATGGGCCATGTCGGTGACGGTCTTGGTGACGCCGACATTGTAGCCCCAGTCGCCGGGGGTCTTGCCGTCGGCCTTGAGCGAGCCGTCCATCATCACCGAGGTGAAGCCGGCCTGGATCGCGGTCATGCAGGTCGCCGGCTCGTTGCCGTGGTCGAGATGAACGCAGACCGGAATGTGCGGATAGATCTCGGTCACCGCGTCCATCATGTGCTTGAGCATGACGTCGTTGGCGTAGGAGCGCGCGCCGCGCGAGGCCTGGATGATGACGGGCGCGTCGACCTGGTTGGCCGCGTCCATGATGGCCAGCGCCTGCTCCATGTTGTTGATGTTGAAGGCCGGTACGCCGTAATCGTTCTCCGCCGCGTGGTCGAGCAATTGACGTAACGTGATCCGAGCCATCTGTCTTTGTCTCCCGTTGGGCCTCAAAGGCCGCTTGATTACTTGCTACGCAGAACTTCAACGCCGGGCAGGGGCTTGCCTTCCATCCATTCAAGGAACGCGCCACCGGCGGTCGACACATAGGTGAAGTCTCCGGCCACATGGGCCTGGTTGAGCGCCGCGACGGTGTCGCCGCCGCCCGCGATCGAGATCAGCTTCTTGGCCTTGGTGCGCTCGGCGGCGTGCTTGGCGGCCGCGACCGTGCCGCGGTCGAACGGCTGCATCTCGAATGCGCCCAGGGGGCCGTTCCAGACCAGCGTCGCCGCATCGTCGATCGCGGCATGGACGCGCGCGATCGATTGCGGGCCGACGTCGAGGATCATGCCGTCGGCCGGGATCGCATCGAGTCCATAGGCATGCGACGGCGCGTTGGCGGCGAAGTGATAGGCGACGGTGGCGTCGACCGGGAGAATGATGGCGCAATTGGCGGCTTCCGCCTTCTCCATGATGCGCAGCGCGGTGGGGCTAAGATCCTTCTCGGCCAGCGACTTGCCGACCGCAACGCCCTGCGCGTGCAGGAAGGTGTTGGCCATGCCGCCGCCGATCACGAGCGCGTCGACCTTGGTGACGAGGTTTTCCAACAGGTCGATCTTGGTCGAGACCTTGGCGCCGCCGATGATGGCGATCACGGGCTTGCTCGGCGAGCCCAGCGCCTTCTCCAGCGCGTCCAGCTCGGCCTGCATGGTGCGGCCGGCATAGGCCGGCAGCTTGTGGCCGAGACCTTCGGTCGAGGCGTGGGCGCGGTGCGCGGCCGAGAACGCGTCATTGACCCAGATGTCGCCGAGCTTCGCGAGTTCCGCGACGAAGGCGGGATCGTTCTTTTCTTCCTCTTTGTGGAAGCGGGTGTTTTCCAGGCACAGGATGTCGCCATCCTTCAGGCCGGCGACCGCCTTGGCCGCGGGCTCGCCGATGCAATCCTCGGCAAACGCGACGGGCTTCTTCACCACCTTCGCCAGCGCCTCCGCGACGGGCTTGAGCGAGTCCTTGGCGTCGCGTCCCTTCGGCCGGCCGAAATGCGCGAGCAGGATGACCTTGCCGCCCTTGTCGGCGAGCTCGGTGATGGTCGGCGCCACGCGCTCGAGCCGGGTGGCGTCGGTGACGCGCCCGCTCTCCATGGGCACGTTGAGGTCGACGCGCAGCAGCACGCGCTTGCCCTTCACGTCGACGTCGTCGAGGGTGCGGAATTTAGCGGGCATCGTTCATCATCCGTGCGTCGGAGTGTCGGAATCGGGGGGAGGCGAATGGCCGTGGTCGCCGCTCCCTCCACCGTCTTTCGGAGACTTCACTGCGAGGCCCCGGCGAAATCCGTACGCGATCAACGCGATCAACAGTATGACGCCAGGGATGCCAATCCAGTGAGGAAGCACCTTGGCTTCCCTCAGATCACCTTCGCCATCGCGGCGGCGGTGTCCGCCATGCGGTTCGAAAAGCCCCACTCGTTGTCGTACCAGGACATCACGCGCACCAGCGTGCCGTTCTGCACCTTGGTCTGGTCCTCGTGGAAGGTCGAGGAGTGCGGGTCGTGGTTGAAGTCGATCGAGACGTTCGGCGCATTGGTGTAGCCGAGGATGCCCTTGAGCTGCTGCTCGCTGGCGCGCTTCATCGCCGCGTTGATCTCCTTGGCGTCGGTGGCGCGCTTGGCGACGATCTTGAGGTCGACGACCGAGACGTTCGGGGTCGGCACGCGGATCGCGACGCCGTCGAGCTTGCCCTTCAGCTCGGGCAGCACGAGGCCGATCGCCTTCGCAGCACCCGTCGAGGTCGGGATCATCGACATCGCCGCCGCGCGGCCGCGGTAGAGATCCTTGTGCATCGTGTCGAGCGTCGGCTGGTCGCCGGTATAGGCGTGGATCGTGGTCATGAAGCCGGTCTCGATGCCGACGAGATCGTTCAGCACCTTGGCAACCGGCGCAAGGCAGTTGGTGGTGCAGCTGCCGTTGGAGACGACGAGGTGATCCTTGGTCAGCGTGTCGTGGTTGACGCCGTAGACGATGGTGGCGTCGGCGCCGTCGGCGGGCGCGGAGACCAGCACGCGCTTGGCGCCGGCGGTCAGATGCGCGCTAGCCTTGTCCTTCGAGGTGAAGATGCCGGTGCATTCCATCGCAATGTCGACGCCGAGATCCTTCCAGGGCAGCTTCGAGGGATCGCGCTCGGCGGTGACCTTGATCTTGCCGTTGCCGAGGCTGATGGAGTCGCCGTCGACGGTAACGGTGCCGGGAAAGCGGCCATGGACGCTGTCGAAGCGGAGGAGATGAGCGTTGGTCTCGACCGGGCCGAGGTCGTTGATGCCGACGACCTCGATGTCCTTGCGGCCGGACTCGGCGATAGCCCGCAGGATGTTGCGGCCGATGCGGCCAAAACCGTTAATTCCGACGCGGACTGCCATGTTTCGTCTCCTTCAATGACCGTTGTCATCCCGCACAACGCGCTATACGCGCCTGCGAGGGTTTTTTAGGGGCGGACGCCCGGTTCGGCCGGGCGGTGCTTGATCATATGAGAGATTAGGTAGTCCTTTTTTGCGGCAAGCTCAACTCTCAGGAAACGCGCTTCAGCACAGCGTTAACCGCGGCCTCGGCGGTAATGCCGAAATGCTTGTAAAGCTCCTTGGCAGGGCCGCTTTCGCCGAACGAATGCATGCCGATGAATTCGCCATCCTGGCCAATCACGGCGTCCCAGCCCCAGCGCACGGCGGCCTCGATCGCGATCTTCACCGGCGCGTTGCCGATGATGGCGGCGCGCTTGGCCTCTGGTTGCGCTAACAACAGCTCCAGCGAGGGAACGGAGACAACGCGCGAAGCGACGCCGCGTTCCGCCAATTGTTTCTGGGCCGCGACCGCGATCTCGACCTCCGAGCCCGAGGCGAACAGCGTCGCCTTGGCTTCGCCCTGGGCGGCGACCAGCTCGTAGGCACCAGCCGCGCAGGGATTGTCGTTCGGTGCGGTGGTCCGCAGCTGCGGCAGGTTCTGCCGCGTCAGCGCCAGCACGGTCGGGCCATCGACGCGGTTGAGCGCGAGCTCCCAGCACTCGGCGACCTCGATGGCATCGCAGGGACGGAACACGCGCATGTTGGGAATGGCGCGGAGCGCTGCGAGATGCTCGACCGGCTGATGGGTCGGGCCGTCTTCGCCGAGACCGATCGAGTCATGGGTCATGACGTAGACGACACCGGCGCCCATCAGCGCGGCAAGGCGCATCGCCGGACGCGCATAATCGGTGAAGACGAGGAAGGTCGCGCCGTTCGGCGCGAAACCGCCGTGCAGGAAAATGCCGTTCATCGCGGCCGCCATGCCGTGCTCGCGGATGCCGTAATGGATGAAGCGGCCCTTCGGCGTCTTGGCCGAGAAGGCGGTCGCCGACTTCGCCTTGTTGTTGTTGGAGCCGGTGAGGTCGGCCGAGCCTGCCAGGAATTCCATCGGCATGGCGCCGGCGATGACTTCGATCACCGCTTCCGACGACTTGCGGGTGGCCGCGGTCATCGGCTTTTCCAGCAGCTCCTTCTTGTAGGCGCGAACGGCCTTGGCGAGCGAAGCGGGACGCTCGTGACGCAGGCGGCGCTCGAACTCGGCGCGCTTGCGGCTGCCGAGCTCACCGAGCCGCGCTTCCCATTCCTGGCGTGCCGCGGCGCCTCGGCTGCCGGCCGCGCGCCATGCCTTCAGCACGTCGTCGGCGACCGCGAACGGCTCGAGCGAAATGCCGAGATTTTCCTTGGCAGCCTTGAGCTCGTCGGCGCCGAGCGCTTCGCCGTGCACCTTCGAGGTGCCTTGCTTGTGCGGCGCGCCGAAGCCGATCGTGGTGCGGCAGGCGATCAGCGTGGGCTTGCTGGATTTCTTCGCGCGCGTGATCGCATCGGCGATCGCGGCCTGGTCGTGGCCATCGATCTTCTCGGCCGCCCAGCCCGCCGACTTGAAGCGCTTCACCTGGTCGACGGAATCGGAGATCGAGGTCGGGCCGTCGATCGAGATGCCGTTGTCGTCGTAGAGCACGATCAGCTTGTTGAGCTTCCAGTGGCCGGCCATCGCGATCGCTTCCTGCGACACGCCTTCCATCAGGTCGCCGTCGGAGGCGAGCACATAGGTGTGGTGGTCGACGATCTTCTTGCCGAATTCGGCGGCGAGCATCTTTTCGGCCAGCGCCATGCCGACCGCAGTCGAGATGCCCTGGCCGAGCGGGCCGGTGGTGGTCTCGATGCCATTGGTGCGGAAGTTCTCGGGGTGGCCGGGGGTCAGCGAGTCGACCTGGCGGAACTGCTTGATCTGGTCCAGCGTCATCTCGGCATTGCCGGTCAAATACAGCAGCGAATAGAGCAGCATCGAGCCGTGGCCGGCCGAGAGCACGAAGCGGTCGCGGTCCGGCCAGGCGGGCGCAGTGGCATCGAATTTCAGGAACTGCGTGAACAGCACGGTGGCGATGTCGGCGGCGCCCATCGGCAGGCCGGGATGGCCCGATTTCGCCTTCTCGACAGCGTCCATCGAAAGGCCGCGGATCGCGTTGGCCATACGGGTGTGATCGACCTGCGTCATGTCTGAAATCCGTCTGAAATGAAGCGCTTGGCGATGGTTGCCCGCGCGGGGAGAAGCCTGGCGGCCACTGAAGGTTGGCGCTGGGATAGCACCTCGGTTCCGGGAGTCCAAGGCAATCGAACGCCGGTTTGGCCGCAAAAGTTGCCTGTGTGGACATCGGTTTTCCGCCGGGATCGCGCCGGGCGGAAGCGACGCAGCGACACGTCGTCCCGATTGAACAGTGCATAGTTTTGCGGCGGCGTTGCGCTTGGCTAGCTTGCTTTGTAAATTTCTGCTTCTAACCGCTTGCCGAACCGAGTCTTTTGCCGGACGGCAAGCTCCAGGGAAAGGCCACTGGGCAAAGGCCGCCAGGTTCCGCCGCTGACTGCATGAACGATCGCGTATCCAACAGTTCCGCCATGACGGAGTCGTCCGCCGTCGAGATCGAGATTGCGACCCGCAGACTCATGGCGGCGCTCGATGCGCTCGAAAGTGCGGTGGAGCGGCGTCGCGATGCCGATCGCGACGAGAACGAGCTTGCGGCGCGCATCCAGGCGCTCGGCGCGGATCGCTCGCGTCTTGCCGACGAGCTCGACGGCGCGCTGGTGAAGGCACGCAAGCTCGAGCGCACCAATCGCGAGATTTCTGACCGGCTGGATTCCGCGATCGTGACGATACGCTCGGTGCTCGATACCGGAGAGGACGGATGAGCCACATCAACGTCACCATCAACGGCCGGCAATATCGCATGGCCTGCGAGGAGGGCCAGGAGGTGCGGCTGCTCAAGCTCGCCGAGACGCTGGAGACGCGCATCCAGTCGCTGCGCGGAAAATTCGGCGAGATCGGCGATGCGCGCCTCACCGTCATGGCTGCGCTCACCGTGTGCGATGAGCTGATCGACACCACCAACCGCGTCCGCACCCTTGAGCAGGAATTGACCGAGCTCAGGGATTTCCGCAATGCCGCCGTCGAGCGCGCCAGGATGACGCAGACCGCGGTGGTCAACGCGCTGAACGCCGCCGCCGAGCGCATCGAGAAATCGACCCAGGTCCTGAACCGGACGGTGGGGAACGGCATCGCGATCGGCTGAAGCTCGATAGGAGCCGTGCCCTTACCCTCCCCTGGAGGGCCCTGGAGGGGGAGGGTCGATCGCGCGTAGCGCGAGCGGGGTGGGGTGATCTCTCCACACGGAC
>NZ_JADYVR010000070.1:0-620 GCF_020193935.1 Bradyrhizobium sp. NBAIM08
ATTATCGCCTTTGTCAATTACCAATGTGTTACAATTACCCAGGCGGTAGCCATCATCTGCAGTCAGCCATATGTTGTCTGCACCATCCGGATCACCCGTATTTACAAAAGGTATGCTGCCGGATGACGCCACATTACCACCGGTTGCAGGTGGCGAAAGCAGCATGGAGTAAGTAACATTTGACGTGGCATAAGTATTATTGAACACATCAGAGGGTGTGTTGGTAGTGCTTACCTTATTTCCCCAGAAAAGACAATTCTTCACCTGAGAGGTAGCGGTAGTACCGGAATTGGTGTTACCAAAATTGTGTAAGGCACCGCCGCAGCCTGCCAGGAAGCATTGGTTACCGGCGAAAGTGCAGTTGGTAAAAAAGTAGGAAGTGGCATACCCGAACACGGCACCACCGGCTCCGTTGCCGGACTGATTGTTGAGAAACAAGGTGTTATTGATTACCGGTTTGCGGGTGTTGGTGTAGTTAACGGAATAGGTATATAGAGCGCCTCCGTCCCGGTAAGCATAATTTCCGTAAAACACTACATTGTTAAGTATAGGGAATGACAAATCGTTGTACATCCCGCCGCCGTTACCTTCAGCACCCGAGCCGTCACCTGCAGTATTGC
>NZ_JADYVR010000699.1:0-421 GCF_020193935.1 Bradyrhizobium sp. NBAIM08
GACAGTTCCGGGCACGGGCTCGAAATGATACTTCGGACTGGCGCAACCGGAGAGGAACACGACGGCAGATAAAGCGAGGAGGAGGGCGAAACGGGACATGCGCCGCGATGTATGCCGGGACCGCCGCACCGGCGTCCAGCCTTGTCCGACAGACACTACCGCAGATTTGAACCGCGGAGGCGCGGAGACGCGGAGGAGAAAAGAAGGAAGGAAAACGGGTTCGCGCAGAGGCGCAGAGGGCGCAGAGGGATGGTGCGCTACCGCGAAGCGGCTTTGTATCGCTTCGCTTGGGCAAGCCGCTGAATTCGATCAAGCAAGGCGGCTGCGCCGCCAAACCCCTCTGCGCCCTCTGCGCCTCTGCGCGAACTCCTCTTCACTTTCTTCTCCGCGTCTCCGCGTCTCCGCGTGAACATAATTGATC
>NZ_JADYVR010000700.1:0-420 GCF_020193935.1 Bradyrhizobium sp. NBAIM08
GCAAAAGGAGTTCGGTTCCCCGGCACGTCGCGCCGTCGCCCGCGAGGCGGTCCGCCAGTCGATGGTGCTGCTCAAGAACGAAGGCAAGCTGCTGCCACTTTCCCTCACGGCCAGGCGGATCCACGTCAGCGGTCGCGGGGCCGACGACCTCGGCATGCAATGCGGCGGTTGGACCGTCGATTGGCAGGGCAAACGCGGCGCGGTGACGACCGGCGGGACCACTATTCTCCAAGCGCTGCGCCAAGCCGCGGGGAAAGACACATTGATCACGGATTCGAAGGATCAACCTGATGCCACCGGCGCGGACCTTGCCCTCGTCGTGGTCGGTGAGGATCCATATGCCGAAAGCAAAGGTGACCGCTCCGATCTCACCCTTTCCGCCGAAGACACCGCCGCGGTTTCCGCCGCCAAAGCAACCGG
>NZ_JADYVR010000701.1:0-420 GCF_020193935.1 Bradyrhizobium sp. NBAIM08
GTTGTAGGCCGCGCACTCTTGCCGGCTCATCTGCGGGTTGCCTCGTGCAAACAGGCGGCCAACGTCGAACTCCGGGTTTTTCGCGCACATCTCGCGCCAGGCGAGAAAACCCGGGCTGAGGGGCGTGTCGCCGGTGCCCAGGGTGGTGTTCATGGCCAGCAGGCCACGATAACGCTGCGGCGCCGCCATCGGCAATGTCAGCCCGAGCAATCCGCCCCAGTCCTGCACCACGAGGACGACATTGCGCAGATCGAGCCGCTCCACCAATTCCTGGAGCATCCGGCGATGCCAGGCAAAGCTGTGGGCCGCGTCCTTTTTCGGCTTGTCGCTCCTGCCGAAACCAACCATGTCCGGCGCCACCACCCGACCACCTGCGGCCAGGAATACCGGAAGCATTTTCCGGTACAGATAGCTCCACGC
>NZ_JADYVR010000702.1:0-420 GCF_020193935.1 Bradyrhizobium sp. NBAIM08
GGTTGGACGTGCCGCCGTTGGGCCCGAGCCGCGCCGGGTCCTGGAGCGCACCGCCCCAGAACGCGAACGACGCCTGCGGCAACAGCACCCACATGGCCAGCGTCACGGCCACGGCGGTGCCGACGGCGGTGGCGGCCTCCTTCCACCGCTTGGTGACGAGGAAGTGCACGACGAAGACGCCGGGGGTGAGCTTCACGGCCATGGCGAGGCCGACGAGCACGCCGCGCGGCACCCGCCGCACCAGGCCGGGGCGCAGCTCGCGCAGGTCCATCAGGCAGGCGAGCACCATGAACGCGTTGACCTGCCCGAACCGGATGCCGTCGCTCACCGGGTGCAGCCAGAGCATCGGGGCCACGAGCACGGCGAGCGTGATCGGCAGCCACGCGCCGGTGCGGTGGATGAGCCGGTACCCGGCGTACC
>NZ_JADYVR010000703.1:0-420 GCF_020193935.1 Bradyrhizobium sp. NBAIM08
GTGCATTGTTGTCGTAAACAAAACTGGTACTGGTACCTGGTGGCACATCGGTTGGACCCTGGTAGGCCGGGTCGCTGCTATAGAGTTGTGGGGCCACCACATCCACGTGCAGCCATTCCCCTCCAGGCTCACCGGTACCGAGATGCAAGCCGAAGCCACCGTTGAATAAAGTGGCGTTGCGTTCGCCACTGAACAGGGCCAGGTCGTTGGGGTCGCTTATGCGGGTATTCCCAAAAGAGAAGTTTTGAAACATAACTCCGGCAAGTATACCGGCAGACAATTGCCAGCTATCGTTTTCCACCAAATGGTAAGCGAAATTGAGCTGCACGCCGGTGCGGCTGAGAATATGGGCTTTATCGGCATTAGCGCTCAGGCCCACGCCGATGCGCTTGCCACTCAGGCCGATCCAGGGGGTCATGT
>NZ_JADYVR010000704.1:0-420 GCF_020193935.1 Bradyrhizobium sp. NBAIM08
GTGATGCCGGGCGCGACGCTCGAGCACGGCGAGCAGCAGTGCCAGACGACCGCTGTCGAGACCCTGCGCGTTGCGCCGCGGCGTCGCGCCCGGCATCACCGGGATGGTGAGCGCCTGCACCTCGACGAGCACCGGACGGTGCCCGTCCACCGTGGGGGCCACCGCCGAGCCCGGGGTGCTGGGCCGGCGGTCGCCGAGGAAGAGGGCGCTGGCCTCCGGCACCCCGGCCAGCCCGTCGCCGCTCATCTCGAACACCCCTAGCTCGCCCGTGGCGCCGAAGCGGTGCTTCACGGCCCGCAGGAGGCGCAGCGCGTGGTGGCGGTCGCCCTCGAACGCCAGGACGGTGTCGACGACGTGCTCGAGGACCCGCGGCCCGGCGAGCCCGTTGTCCTTGGTGACGTGGCCGGCGATGAGCACCGG
>NZ_JADYVR010000705.1:0-420 GCF_020193935.1 Bradyrhizobium sp. NBAIM08
GGCCCGATCAGCAAAAATGCCGTGGACGCCGACACAGATCGGCGGCAGCAGGCCAGCCGCCCGCACGTGGCCGACGGTCTCGATCATCGTCCGAGCCGTCGAAATGATATCATCGACGAGGACGGGTGTATGATTGAGCCAGCGACCGACGTCCGGCACGGAGACGGAAACATCGCGATCGCCGCGCCGGACCTTTTCCAGCACCAAGTAGGGGGCGCCGGCCAGCCGGGCGACCTCTGAGACCCACTGTTCACTTTCGCTATCTGGCCCAATCAGCAATGGCTGATAGGCGTTATTTTGAATCCATTGCGCCAGCAGTGGGGCGGCATGGACGACGCGCGAAGGGGTCCAGTAGACGGCATCTAGTGAATCGTAGCGGTGCAAGTGCGGATCAACCGTTACCAGCCCGTCGAAGTAGCG
>NZ_JADYVR010000706.1:0-420 GCF_020193935.1 Bradyrhizobium sp. NBAIM08
GCGTCGAAGCGGATCTGCTCGATCGGCGCATCGGCGGTCCCGCGGAAATGCTCCAGCGGATAGCGGTGCAGCAGCCGGCCCTCTGCATCGCGCTGCTGCAGGTCCAGGCCCATCACCGACACCCACACCGTGCCATCAGGCGCCTGCCGCATCAGGTCGATGCGCTGGCGCAGGTCGGCACTGCCATCGATCCGCAGATCGCGCAGCGCGCCGGTAGCCGGATCGTAGACGGTGATGCGGCCGCCGCGTCCCAGCCACAGGCGCCCATCCGGGCGCGGCAGCACCGACCACACCACGCCGCTGCCGAGCTGCCGGTCGCTGGCCAGCAGGCGCAGGGTGCCCTGCGCATCGAGCTGGTACACCCCTCGCGCCGAGCCGACGTAGTAGTTCTTCCCATCGCTGGCCGCGCTCAACAGGTCC
>NZ_JADYVR010000707.1:0-420 GCF_020193935.1 Bradyrhizobium sp. NBAIM08
GTGATATCGCGGGCGACCAGCACGGCCCCGCCGAACTGACCGGCCGTGGCCCGCAGCGGCGCAACCGAGACGGTATGGACCACGATTTGCCCATCCCAGCGCGGAATGCCCAGCTCAACATCGGCCACCGTCTCGCCACGCAGGGCCCGCTGGACCGGATGCTCGTCCGGGGAGAGGATCTGCCCGTTGGGTTTGCGCCAGATCAGCTCGGGGGCCAGGGCATCGAGGCTGGTGTGGCCCAAAAACTGCCGCCCAGATTTGTTGATGCGTACTTTTTCCCCGGCCTTGTTGTAGGTGGCGATAATGTCGGTGATGCTGTCAAAGCTAATCTGCAGCTCATTTGCGCGCTGTTCGGCCAGCTGAAACAGGCGACTATTTTCCATCCAGGTCGCGATGCGGTCGGCGACCTGAGTTAGGAAT
>NZ_JADYVR010000708.1:0-420 GCF_020193935.1 Bradyrhizobium sp. NBAIM08
GGTTCGTACACCCCGAAGTGCGCTACCGCGTTCGGCGCGAAGTCGGTGACGATGTCGGTGAGCTTCTCCCGGTCGCGCGGGTCCACCCGGCGGAACTCGCTGCGCCGCAGCCGGCGGCGCGGCGGGACGAAGTCGATGCCCAGGATCTCGCGCACCTCGGTCTGCTCCTCGAGCAGCTGGGCGACCCGGGTCCCGAGCTCACCCCCCATCCCTGTCACGAGCACTCGCATCAGGCGGGACCCTCCGGCGCGGCGGCGTCGCCGGCCTCCTGATCGAGGACCGCCTGGTCCCGCGCTTCGTCGTCGTCCTGTTCGGGGCGCAGCAGCGGGAAGAGGATCACCTCACGAATGCTAGAGACTTCTGCGAGCAGCATGATCAAACGGTCGATCCCGATCCCGAGACCGCCGGTGGGCGGCATGC
>NZ_JADYVR010000071.1:0-618 GCF_020193935.1 Bradyrhizobium sp. NBAIM08
ATGTTCAGGCCCTTGCCCTCGGTGATCGTGCCGGCGACGGCGCCCATCTCGCGGGCGATGGTCTTCACCAACGTCGACTTGCCCTGGCCGTTGGCGCCCAGGATGCCGATGCGCTGGCCGCCCTGCACCGAGCGGCTGACGCCCGTCAGGATGGTCTTGGGCGCGGCGTCTTCGACCTGGTAGCCGAAGCTCGCGCCGGTGATCGACAGCATCGGGTTCGGGATGTTGCCGGGTTCCTTGAACTCGAAGGTGAAGTCGGCTTCCGCGAGCAGCGGCGCCACCTTTTCCATGCGCTCCAGCGCCTTCACGCGGCTCTGCGCCTGCTTGGCCTTGCTGGCCTTGGCCTTGAAGCGGTCGATGAATTTCTGCAGGTGCGCCATGCGCTCCTTCTGCTTCTCGAAGCTCTGCTGCGCCTGCTCCATGCGGATCGCGCGCATCTCCTCGAAGGCCGTGTAGTTGCCGGTGTAGCGGACGAGCTTGGTCTCGTCGAGATGGACCGTGACCTTGGTGACCGCGTCGAGGAACTCGCGGTCGTGGCTGATGACGACCATCGTCCCGGCGTAGCGCTGCAGCCAGGCCTCGAGCCAGACGAGGGCGTCGAGGTCGAGGTGGTTGGTC
>NZ_JADYVR010000709.1:0-419 GCF_020193935.1 Bradyrhizobium sp. NBAIM08
GACCAGCAGAGCATCCGTCGTGCCCGCGACGCTGCGATCGCCGGCGCCGCCGCGGAAGAAGGCAGCATGGCGCGCGCATTGGCGCATGCCCGCGACGGCGGCGTCGCACGCGCCCAACTGCAGGCCTTCTTCGCCACCGCGCTCGTGGCGCCGGTGCTCACCGCGCATCCGACGGAGGTCCGGCGCGCGAGCATGATCAACCGCGAACGCGAGATCGCGGCCCTGCTCGACGCGCGCGACCGCATGCCGTTCACGCCGGACGAGCTCGCCGCCAACCGCGAGGCGCTGCGCCGGGCCGTCCTCACGATCTGGCAGACCAGCATCCTGCGCACCACGCGGCTGCGCGTGATCGACGAGGTCAATAACGGCCTGTCCTCCTACGACTTCGCGCTGCTCCAGGCGCTGCCGCGCTTCTATGC
>NZ_JADYVR010000710.1:0-419 GCF_020193935.1 Bradyrhizobium sp. NBAIM08
TCCGTAACATGGGCAAAGAAGTTCATTGGCTCCATGCAGTTATGTGCCAGAAACGGTGCATTATAGGTGCGTTCAATAATCTGGGCCGCATTTCTAAATGCCGTTTCCGGGTCTCCGTCTCTTCTTAGTTGTTGGGCAGGTTTGGCCGCATATTCCTGCATTTTCTTCAGCTGAGCGTCTGTACTTTCCAGCTCTCCCGGAACAACAACTTCTCTTTTTTGGCCCCTGCCGCCCATCGTGTCTTTTGTATCGCCGGCAGGCTCCCATTGTACCTTTAGTTTCTTACGGGCATTCATCACTTCCCAGGTGGTATTGCCCACCACCACCAGCAAATCGTTGAAAGAACGGGTGTCAAAACCGCCTTGCTCAAAGCCATCTTCATATAATTTTTGGCTAAAAACATCTTTAATCCCTGGCAT
>NZ_JADYVR010000711.1:0-419 GCF_020193935.1 Bradyrhizobium sp. NBAIM08
ATTCTACGTGGTGCCGCGCATCGACGATCTCGCCGAAGTGAAGAACTTCCTCGACAAGCATGTGCCGGAGATGAAGGTCGCCGTAGCCCATGGCCAGATGGCGCCGACCATCATCGAGGACATCATGTCGGCCTTCTATGACGGCAAATACGACATCCTGCTGTCGACCACCATCGTGGAGTCCGGGTTGGACATTCCGAATGCCAATACGCTGATCATCCATCGCGCAGACATGTTCGGTCTGGCGCAGCTCTATCAGTTGCGCGGCCGCGTCGGTCGTTCGAAGCTGCGCGCCTATGCGCTGTTCACGTTGCCCGCGCAGGCCAAGATCACCGCACAGGCGGAGCGCCGCCTGAAGGTGCTGCAGTCGCTGGAAAACCTCGGCGCGGGCTTTCAGCTCGCGTCGCACGATCTGGATA
>NZ_JADYVR010000712.1:0-419 GCF_020193935.1 Bradyrhizobium sp. NBAIM08
GTTCGCTTACGTGGTGATGGACGGGTTCGATCTGGGCATCGGCATCCTCTTCCCCACGGTCCGCGTGGGCCATGGCCGCAACCGCGCGATGAATTCGATCGCGCCGGTTTGGGATGGCAACGAGACCTGGCTTGTGCTTGGCGGCGGCGGCCTGTTGGCGGCCTTCCCCCTGGCCTACGCGGTGATCCTGCCGGCGACTTATCCGCTGATCATCGCTATGCTGCTCGGCCTGGTCTTCCGCGGCGTTGCGTTCGAGTTCCGCTGGCGCGACGAGCGTCACCAACCGTTCTGGGATCTCGCTTTTTTCGGCGGCTCGTTGGTCGCCGCGATGGCGCAAGGTATGATCCTGGGCGCGCTGCTGCAGGGGATCGAGGTCGAGAACCGCGCCTACGCTGGCAGTTGGTGGGACTGGCTCACAC
>NZ_JADYVR010000713.1:0-419 GCF_020193935.1 Bradyrhizobium sp. NBAIM08
ACACAGACGCGGTCCATGCCGTCGCCTTTAACCGGCTCGGCCGCGCCCTCGGCACCGGCCGAATGCTCGAGCACGTCCCCGGCGTCGCCAAGATCGGCCGGATGGCGGTCGCGTCGTCGTCGCGTCACGGCGGGGTCGGCCGCGCGGTGCTCGATGCCTTGCTCGATGCGGCACGGGCGCGCGGCGACCGGGAGGCCGTGCTGCATGCGCAGCTCGGCGCCGCGCCGTTCTACGAGCGCGCCGGGTTCGTGCGACGCGGGCCGGAGTTCGACGAGGCGGGAATCGCCCACGTCGAGATGCTGCGCGTGCTTTGAGCGAGGAACGTCACGCGACGACCGCGAAGGCTTCGACGTGGCGCGCACCGTCGATGAGGCCGACGAGCGGCAGCGCAGCGGCAGCGATGGCGGCCTCATCGACGG
>NZ_JADYVR010000714.1:0-419 GCF_020193935.1 Bradyrhizobium sp. NBAIM08
TGCCCAGGGGGCGACCGAGCAGGGCGCCTCGACCGAGGAAGCCTCGGCGTCCGTTGAGGAGATGGCCGCCAACATTAAGCAGTCCGCGCAGCACGCCGCCGCCACAGCCGCCGCCACACGCCGCTCGGCCGGAGACGCGCAGCGCTCGGGTGAGGCCACGGCCGAAGCGGTGGCCGCCGTGACCGCCATCTCCGAGCGCATCCAGATCGTTCAGGACATCGCCCGCCAGACCGATCTCCTCGCGCTCAACGCCGCCATCGAGGCGGCGCGTGCGGGCGAGGCTGGCCGCGGCTTCGCAGTGGTGGCCTCCGAGGTTCGCAAGCTGGCCGAGCGCAGCCAAGTGGCCGCGCGCGAGATCGGCCAGCTGTCCGCCCGAACCGTGCAGGCCGCAGGAACCGCAGGGCACCGCATCGCTGACC
>NZ_JADYVR010000715.1:0-419 GCF_020193935.1 Bradyrhizobium sp. NBAIM08
AGCTGGTACAGTTAGGCGATCGGCTCCGGCTCAGCTCGCCCTCGCATCCTTCCAAAGAATCCCGGGATTGCGCTCGACCAGTTGCAGGGCGCGGTTCTGGGGCAGCGCGCGATCGCTCATCTCTGCCCAGACCACACGCTTTTTCCTGAGCCACGCAACGCGCGACGTATCGTCCGCGGGTTTGCCGCCTGGCCGCTCACCCTGTCCAAGCAGAATGAGGTCCATGCCGTTGGTGCCGAACAGTCCGGCGTCCCACAGGTAGGTGAAGCTCTCGCGCGTGCGCGGATCCGCGACGCTGAGCAGCCCGTGCTCGTGAAAGTAGGCGATCAGTTCCGTGATGCCCGCGAGATCAACCTCCCGCCGGCAGTCCTCCCAGAACGCCGTGTCGGCCCGCTTGTTGAAACGGTAGTGCATGGCGA
>NZ_JADYVR010000716.1:0-419 GCF_020193935.1 Bradyrhizobium sp. NBAIM08
CTGATGAGTGGCGGAGGTTCATCCGACCCGAATGTTTTCAATGAAGAAATTTTCAGTTTCCGTCGGATCACCCTTGCACCCCTCATCGTGGTGGGTTCGTACATAAGTTTAATCTGGCTCATTTTAAAAAAACCATCGAATTGATTTTTCAAAGAAAAAATAAAACGCTGACAGATAGTGAGTTGATGGGGCGAATTGTTCTGGGTGACCAGGCCGCTTTCAGCGAATTATACCACCGGTTCAAGGACCGTATGTATTATTATTTCTACCGTATGCTTGGAAATTCGGCCGATCTGGCCAACGATTTTGTGCAGGAACTGTTTATGAAAATCGTTGAAAAACCTAAAAGTTACAATCCAAATTTTGCTTTTCACACCTGGTTTTATTCAGTGGCACATAATATGTGCAAAAATGAATAC
>NZ_JADYVR010000717.1:0-419 GCF_020193935.1 Bradyrhizobium sp. NBAIM08
CCGTCACCGTGACGACACGACCGGCGCTGGCCCTGCTGCTCCGCTTCGGCTACCACTTCCTCTCGCTCGTGGTGATCGTCGTCTTCCTCGCGCTGGGCATCGCGCCGTTCCGGGCCGTCGTCTACGCGACGCTCGTGGCGGCGGGGTTCGGCCTGGTCGAGCGGGCGGTGTCGCGGCGCGACCCGCTGGATCCCGACGCCGTGCCCCACTCGCTGGCCGGCGCGCTGCGCGAGTACGGCCTCGAGCTCTACCGGGCCCTCGCCCTCGGGATCCGCGCGGTGCTGCCCGTGGCCTCCGTCTGCGCCGCGGCCGGGATCATCACCTCGGTCATCGTCAAGACCGGTCTCGGGCAGAGCCTGGCCGACCTGCTGGTCGCGGCCGCGCGGGCGCTGGCCAGCGACCCGACCGCGGTGCTGATC
>NZ_JADYVR010000718.1:0-419 GCF_020193935.1 Bradyrhizobium sp. NBAIM08
CGTCCTCGTCTGTGGCAGCGCCGATCGGGGCGATGACGGCGCCGCGCTCTCGGCGATCGCGCATGTCCTGCCGCAGCTGGACCACGCGATCTGCCAGCGCCTCGAGGTCCGGCGGTGCACCCAGCTCGACGCCACGGACCTGATCGACGTTCGCCCCGGCGAGTCCTGCCTCGTGCTCGACACCGTGGTCGGGGTCGAGGCTGGCAGCATCGTCGAGATGCCGCTCGGGGACCTCGTCTACGACAGTGCCGTTTCCCCGCGGTCCTCGCACGCCCTGCCCATCCAGCAGGTCGCGGGCATCGCCGAGGCGGTCCGCGGCAGCCTGCCAAGCGGCCTGTTCGTCGGCATCGGCGGCAAGTGGTTCGGGTTCGGGACGACGCGCTCTCGGGCGCTTCGCGCGGGCATGCCGGCCTTCGAGC
>NZ_JADYVR010000072.1:0-613 GCF_020193935.1 Bradyrhizobium sp. NBAIM08
GGTCACGGGCAGCCATCAGGCTGAACTGCAGGGTGCGCGGAATAGGCGTGGCCGTGAGCGTGAGCGTATCCACATTCACCTTGAGGGCGCGCAGTTTTTCCTTGCTGGCGACGCCGAATTTTTGTTCCTCGTCAATGACCAGCAGGCCCAGGTCCTTGAACACAATGTCCTTCGACAGCATGGCGTGGGTGCCGATGATGATGTCTATCTGGCCTTTTTTCAACCGTTCCACAATGCTTTTCTTCTCTTTCGCCGAGCGGAAGCGATTGAGGTAGTCCACCGTGACGGGAAACTCCTTGAGCCGCTCGCCAAAGGTGCGCCCATGCTGCAGGGCCAGGATGGTGGTTGGCACCAGCACGGCGACCTGCTTGCCGTCCTGCACCGCCTTGAACGCCGCCTGGACCGCGATCTCGGTCTTGCCGTAGCCGACGTCCCCGCACACGAGCCGGTCCATCGGCACCACGCGGCGCATGTCGGCCTTGACCTCGTCGACCGTCGTCAGCTGGTCGACGGTCTCGGTGAACGGGAACGCGTCCTCGAGCTCGCGCTGCCACGGGGTGTCGGGACCGTAGGCGTGGCCCTGGGTGGCCTGGCGGGCGGCGTAGAGCTTGAT
>NZ_JADYVR010000719.1:0-419 GCF_020193935.1 Bradyrhizobium sp. NBAIM08
ATCAGGTCGTCCGTCCGCGCAAGGGAGCGGATGTGGTCTCGCATGTCGAGCACTGGGACTTGCAAGCGGCCAGGGAGCAGGACCCTGAGCAGGAGACCGTAGATCGGAGGCCAATGCACGACCGAGAAGACCCGGCGCACAGGTGCGACCCGATCGGCCAAATGTCCCATTCTCGCACCTTGCGCGAGATGGCGGGCTCCTCACCTTCCGGCCCTGTCGTCGCGTCCGTCTCAATCTGAGGGCATGGTCCGCCTCCCGATGCCTATCAGGCTAGAGCGGCCCTTCCTTGGACAGGAGCACATCATGAGTCAGCGGCATCTGCGGTGGGTGAACCTCGGCTGAGGGAAGCTTGGCCGGGGAGGCGTCGAGGTTATCGGTCTGCATCGGACGCCTGACTCACGACCCCGCCTGCACTGCAG
>NZ_JADYVR010000720.1:0-419 GCF_020193935.1 Bradyrhizobium sp. NBAIM08
GGATCGTCGACAACCGCATCTGCGCATCGGGCGAGCGCCTTCGCGTCATCACCGATGGTGTCCTTCAAATCGTCGAGCAACGTGAGTCAGAGGATGGCGACTTCGTGTTCGTCGTCGAGGCGACATCGCTCGATGGCACTCCACTGAAGCGTGCGACGGTCACGCCCGCGGAGCTGGAGACGGCGGAGTGGATCGCAAGGCATTTTGGTGCGGGCGTGGTGCTTCACGGTCGGCCGCAAGAGCTCCGCAGCGCACTCCTCTCGCTGGCGAAGGACGACGTCGTCGTGCTGCTAACGCGCACCGGCTTCGTCAAGACTGCGCGAGGACTCGGTTACGTCCACGCTAGTGGAACGATCGGCGCCGTCGGAGCGACGGTACGCACTGAGTTCACGGATCCGCTCGATCACTACCTGTTGCCC
>NZ_JADYVR010000721.1:0-419 GCF_020193935.1 Bradyrhizobium sp. NBAIM08
AGATTGGACAGGGTGCCGTTCATGTAAAGGCGTGCCAGCCCGGTGTTCGCGACGTTCAGGGTGTTTCCACCGCCATCGAGCGCACCGGTGTAATTGATTTGCCCCTGCAGGTCGGCATTCGATCCGGCGGCGGCATTGCCGATGGTGGAGCTTGCTGTCAGGTTGATCGTCGGGGCATAGCCAAAGTTGGTGCCGGCTCCGAGGTTGATTTGGAAGGTGCCGGTGTTGAGGGTGAAGGTGCCGGTGTTCGCGACGCCGGCGGTGGTTGTGATGTGGAGCGTGCCGCCATTGACGGTGGTGCCGCCGCTGTAGCTGTTGGCCGCCGTCAGGACCTGCGTGCCGAGGCCGTTTTTCACGACCGCTCCTGCACCGGTGATGGCGTAGGCGGCGCTGTTCGCGCCAAAGCGGTTGAAGATCAA
>NZ_JADYVR010000722.1:0-419 GCF_020193935.1 Bradyrhizobium sp. NBAIM08
GGGCAGTACGTTCACGGAATGGATTTCGCCGAGCTTGGCGGCGGCGGCGGCGCGCACGGCCGCGTCCGGCGAGTTCAGCTCCAGGCGGGCCAGGGCCTCGCGCAGCAGATGGCGCACGGATTTGTCCTTCTCGGTATCCAGCGAAGCGCGCAGCAGGGCGGCCTGTTCCGGATCCCCGGATTCGCCCACGGAGAGCGCGGCGGCGCGGCGCTTGGACTTGTCAGGGCTATGCAGGTCCATGGCGGTGAGCACCGGTTGGATAAGGGTGCGTACCTCGCGGTCGGTTTCCACCTCGACGAGATCGACCAGCTTGGCGAAGACGGGTTTGCCGGTTTCGTCCGGCAGGGGTCCGTAGGGGTAGGCATTGAAGAGCGGCACCCAGGTTTCGTTGTCGCGTTCCTCTTCGGTCCCGCCGGCCA
>NZ_JADYVR010000723.1:0-419 GCF_020193935.1 Bradyrhizobium sp. NBAIM08
ACAAGGTGTAGCCGTACAGCCGATCGAGAATGCGGCGGCTCTCCTGGGCGCGGACCAGATTCTCGTCCACGTCGTGGGCCTCGGCGAGCGCGGCCTTCACGGCTTCTTCGGTGATCTCGTGGAAGACAATGCGGCGAACCTTGACCTTCGGCTTGAGGAGCTCCTTGAGGTGCCAGCTGATCGACTCGCCTTCGCGGTCAGGGTCGGTCGCGAGAATCAGCTCCGAGGCGTCCTTCATGGCCGCGCGCAGCGCGGTGACATTCTTTTTCTTGTCGGCGGGGACGACGTAATAGGGAGTGAAGTCGCCGTCGGTGTCGACACCCATCCGGCCCCACGGCTTGCCCTTGATCTCCGCCGGAACTTCGGCGGCCGACTACGGCAGATCGCGGATGTGACCGTAGCTCGCCTCGACCCGGTAC
>NZ_JADYVR010000724.1:0-419 GCF_020193935.1 Bradyrhizobium sp. NBAIM08
GCGACGGCACCGTCGACCAGCTCGACCACGACCAGGACCTGCGGCATGGGTTCCTCTCCAGACGTCGGGACGGGGGTGGCTCAGACGTAACGGCCGGCGACCAGGAACTCGACCAGCGCGGCCGAGCCGGCCCCGTCGGCGTCGGTGACCACCCGGCCGGGCTGCTTCGGCGGGCGCGGGGTGGCCTCGATCACCGTCGTCCAGGCGGCCGACAGCCCGACGTCGGCCGGCTCGACCCCGAGGTCGGCGAGCGCGAGGGTGGCGACGGGCTTCTTCTTGGCCGCCAGGATGCCGCGCATCGACGGGTAGCGGGCCTCCCCCGCCTGGTCAGTGACGCTGACCACCGCCGGCAGCGGTGCCTCGACGGTCAGGCTGGCGGTGTCGGCGTCGCGGCGGATCCGGACGGCGCCGTCCAGCAG
>NZ_JADYVR010000725.1:0-419 GCF_020193935.1 Bradyrhizobium sp. NBAIM08
TTGCGCGCCGAGGACAGCAACTCGAGGAATAGCCTCGCCTCGATCGACGTCAATGGACTCCAGTTCGACAGCTCAGTCCCAGAGCGTTCGGCCAGCGCGGCCTCGGCTCGGGCGAGATCGGCACGATCCCGAGCCGCGAGCTGCCTGGCCGCAGCGCGAGCGGCACCCATGTCCGGCATACGGGGTGCCGCGCCCAGGAGCGAGCGCTGACCCTGGGCACGCAGCCGGCTCGAGACGGCCGCCGGTGCGGCCTCCCACACCGAAGTCTGGAGTGGACGGTCCGGGTCGGGCGCCCCGACGCGCAGGTGCCTCGCCGCGAACAGGGACGTCGCCGCCGTCCACACTTGCCACGCCTGCCCCGCGTCCGGCGCCGCCTCGATGGCGTGGGCAAGACGCACCAGGTCGGCTTTGCGTGAGAC
>NZ_JADYVR010000726.1:0-419 GCF_020193935.1 Bradyrhizobium sp. NBAIM08
GGCCTCGCCCGCCGAGATGGCCGACACGGCTCGGCGGGCCGGTCTGACGCACCTCCAGGTCCACGGCGACGCCGACCCGGCCGCGGCCGCCGAGGCGAGCGGGCTGCCGGTGATCCAGGGCGTGCGCGTGGACGGCGCCGCGGACCGCAGCGAACGGTGCGTCGCGGCAAAGACTGAGCAGCTGGTACAACGTGCGACACATGCGTTCGTCGTCGGCCGAGTCGAAGCATCCATCGGCGATCCACTCGAGCCAGCGTTGGACGTAGGCCCCCGGACGCGGGTTGTGGCGGATGGCGAGCAGGTGGCACTCCAGGCCGTTCCACTTCACGGGGAACTCGGGGTCGAGCATGAAGCCGGCGAGGTCGTCGGGACATTGTTCGACGAGTTCCTCGATGTTGTGGCGGAGGAAGTGGCGGTAG
>NZ_JADYVR010000727.1:0-419 GCF_020193935.1 Bradyrhizobium sp. NBAIM08
CCCTTCCACCGGTTGCGTCCGGCCTTGCCGAGATTGATGTTGGACTGCTCGGCGTTGCCGACCTCGCCCACGGTCGCCCGGCAGCGGGCATCCACATTGCGGATCTCACCCGACGGCAGCCGCAGCTGCGCATACGGGCCGTCCTTCGCGACCAGGCGAACCGCCGCACCGGCAGAGCGGGCCATCTTGGCTCCGCCGCCGGGGCGCAGCTCGATGGCGTGCACGACGGTACCGGTGGGGATGTTGCGCAGCGGCAGGTTGTTGCCGTCGCCCCGGACCAGGGGCACGTCCGGCAGGCTCCGGGCGAACTGCTCGGCCATCCCGTCGCCCGGCTCCACCGCGGTGACCCGGGCCCCGCGCTCGTACAACCGGGCCGTGCCGAGCCCACGAGACCGATCAGTAACTCGTATGCCGTCTTC
>NZ_JADYVR010000728.1:0-419 GCF_020193935.1 Bradyrhizobium sp. NBAIM08
GGCCCGACCAGCGTGTCTCGCTGCTGCTGCGCGTCAACCCCAAGGGCTTCGACCCGAGCCTGGTGCCGTCGATTCACCGCCTGCTGCGCGCGCTGCCGCCGGCCGACGGCGAGGTCGACGCGACGATCCCCGAATCGGTTGCGCAACTGCGCGTGCTCGACGGCCTGCTGAGCCAGTGGCACGCGGCGGCCGCGGCGTCGGCGTTCTTGCGTTCGGTGGCTGCAGCGGCGAGTGCCTGCTCGGCGGCAATGCGCTTTTCGGCTTCGGCGAGCGCTTTGGCTTTTTCCTGCTCGGCGACCTTGGCGAGGCTCGCCGACTCGGCCTCGGCTTTCGCTGCTTCCTGCGCTGCCTGGGCGGCGGCTTGGGCTGCCTGCGCCGCGGCGGCCTCTTCGGCGATGCGGCGCTTGCTGAGGCCGATC
>NZ_JADYVR010000073.1:0-611 GCF_020193935.1 Bradyrhizobium sp. NBAIM08
CTACGCCTCGCCGCTGCGCCAGGACGCACGGCCGATGGACGGCATCTTCCACGCCAGCTTCGTGTCCGCCCGCATGCACTGGGCGATGTCGCGGCTGGCGAACAGCGAGACGCTGACGCCCGAGCAGCGCGAGCGCGCCCGCGCCGCGGCCGAATCCGACCGGCGCAACTTCGCGGCCGGCCACGGCGTCGTCGCCGAGGCTGTGAAAGGCGTGAGCTTCGACGTCCCCGAGAACACGACCGTCGCGCTGGTCGGCGAATCGGGTTCGGGCAAGAGCGTCACCGCGATGAGCGTGCTGAACCTGCTGCCCGACAACGCGGTCCGCACCGGAGCGATCCGGTGGCAGGGGCGCGACCTGCTGCGGGCCGGCCTGCGCGAGCTGCAGGCGATGCGCGGCAAGGAGATCGCGTGCGTGTTCCAGGACCCGATGAGCTCGCTCAACCCGGTGTTCACCGTCGGCGACCAGCTCGTCGAGCCGTTGACGAAGCATTTGAAGCTCGGCCGCGCCGCGGCGCTCGAGCGCGCCGAGGAACTGCTCGCCGAAGTCGGCATCCCCGACCCGAAGCGGCGGCTGGCGAGCCACCCGCACGAGATGAGCGGCGGCCAGCAGC
>NZ_JADYVR010000729.1:0-419 GCF_020193935.1 Bradyrhizobium sp. NBAIM08
GTATAAGAGACAGGTTCGGTAGCGACCGTCCCCCGGACGCGCGCTTGCCCTTGAGTCTCCAGGAGACTCAAGGGCAAGGACGAGTGCGCGAGGGGTCAGCGACCGCGGCTGAACGACGACGCGCTGTGCGCGCGCCCGCCGGTCGAGGTGCCGGCGGACTGGCCGCTGCCACCGGAGCGACGACGACGGTTGCCGCCACCGCCCTGGCCCTGGCCGGCGCCCTGGCCGCCACCGGTCGAGCCGCCGCCGGAGCGACGACGCTGGCCGCCACCGGTGGAACCGGAGCCGGGGGTCTCGCTCGTGTACGACGTCGGGTTGCCCCGACGCGACTGGCCGTTGGTCTGACCGGTGCTGCGGGCGCGCTTGCGCTGGGCGTTGGCGCCGTTCGAGCGGCCACCGCCGCCGGTGGAGGTCGGGAC
>NZ_JADYVR010000730.1:0-418 GCF_020193935.1 Bradyrhizobium sp. NBAIM08
GGCCGGGGACGCGAGCGGGCGCGCGGCGTCGTGCAAGACCACCGGGCCCGGTCCCTGGGCGGACCGCGCCGCTTCGAGCGGATCGGTGTGCAGCGAGACCGGCAGGCCGTCGACGAGCCGACGGGCAGCCGCTTCACCCTCCGAGTCGACCAGCAGCACGACACGGTCGACCGCCCCGGAGGCGAGCAACGCCCGGACGGCCCGGAGAACGACGGGAACACCGAGCAGTGGCGCCAGTACGTCGCAGGGGCCGTCGACACCGGGCCGGTGTGCGACGACCACTGCGACGGCGCCCTGTGTACGGGGCGCGGAGCGGTTCAGGAGGCGGTCGCCAGGACCTCGTCGAGCAGGATCTCGGCCCGCTCCTCGTCGGTCCCCTCGGCGAGCGCGAGCTCGCTCACCAGGATCTGCCGCGCCT
>NZ_JADYVR010000731.1:0-418 GCF_020193935.1 Bradyrhizobium sp. NBAIM08
GATCGACGCGAAGGTGCGGCGCCAGAGGGACGCGGGGGTGGCGAGGACCTGGTCGGAGCCGACGGGCTCTACGTCGGCGACGGTGTGCGACGGCGCCGAAGGGGATTCGGGCGGCGTGACGAGGTCCACGCGCAACGGCTGTTGGGCCGAGTAGGGGCCGGCGAGACCGGGCTGGGTGGTGAGCTCACGGGCGCCGATCTTCGGCAGGTCCATGAACGACGGCGGCACCATCGCGGGCCGCGGCTCGACGGGCGTGACGCCGGCCTGGCTGGGGATCAACGGCCGCGGCGCGGGGGGCGTGAAGTCGAACTCGCTCGCGACCAGCGGCGCGATGCCGGTCAGGCCCGGCGCCGAAGGACGCGCGGTGCCGAAGTCGATGTCGATCGGCGCAGGGCGCGGAGAAGGCGGCGTGTGGTCG
>NZ_JADYVR010000732.1:0-418 GCF_020193935.1 Bradyrhizobium sp. NBAIM08
GTGCTGCGGATCGTCGTCGCGGTGCCGGCGGCGCGCTGCTGGTCGACGCGACCGCGGGCAACGCCACGCTCGGCACCGGCATCGCCGGCACCACCGGCACGGTCCGCGCCACCGGCACCGTCGGCATCGGTTCGCTGACCGCTGCGGGCACTGCGACGCTGACCGCCGGCACCGCCGGCACCGCGACGACGATCCGCAGCACCGGGGCCGACATCGTCGCCACCGGCGCCAGCCTCGATCTGGGCACGGCCAGCGCCCGCACCACGCTGGCGGCAACCGCGTCCAACGGCGCGCTCACGCTCGGAACGGGCACGGCGGGCACCACCGGCACGCTGCGCACGACCGGCGGCGGCGCGAACGGCGACGTCACCGTCACCACCTCGCTCACCACCACCGGAGCGGCGACGATCACTTCGGT
>NZ_JADYVR010000733.1:0-418 GCF_020193935.1 Bradyrhizobium sp. NBAIM08
GTTGCCGACCGCGCGGATGGAGGTGGTGGACACGATCCGCTCGCCGTTGATGCTGATCGCCTCGGCGCCCGATGCCCACAGCGCGACGACGATGGCGCGCAGGTCCTCGGCCAGCACGAGGTAGTTGGCCACCGACTCACCGGGCGGCACCTCGCGCTGCGAGTCCGCGATCTCGATCTGGACCCCCGGCCCGTGCACCGCGGTCAGCCCTGCCGCGGCGCGTGCCGCGGCCAGCCGAGCGTTGAGGTCCGCGAGGTCCGCCTCCGAACCGGGGGCGGACGCCTGGAAAGCCTCGATCTGTTGGTTGACCGTGGCGAGCGTGGCCTGCAGGGTCTGCTGCTCCTCCTCCAGGGCACGCACCTGGTCGGCGAGCACCTGCTGGGCGGAGGTGGTGAACGCGTTGCGCTCCACTGACGAG
>NZ_JADYVR010000734.1:0-418 GCF_020193935.1 Bradyrhizobium sp. NBAIM08
GGGCCGGATCGTGGCGATCCTGTCCAGCGGCGTCCGCCAGCCGATCGGTGACCTCGTCTACTCGAACGCCGGCCGCTCGGCGCTGGCCGCGTGGCTCAAGACGACGGCGCGCGCCGTCGCCGCGGAGGGAGTCACGGCCAACGGGGTCATGCCCGGCAGGGTCGACACGCCGCGCATCACGCAGCTCGACTCCGGTCGCGCCGAGCGCGAGGGGGTCTCGGAGGCCGACGTCCGTGCCGCGCACATCGCCACGATCCCGGCGGGGCGCTACGGGCGGCCCGAGGAGCTGGGCGCACTCGTCGCGTTCCTCGCCTCGGAACGCGCCTCGTACATCACCGGGCAGCTGGTGGCCGTCGACGGCGGCCTCATCGCCGGGCTGTGACCCCCATGGCGTACGGCGTGGCGAGCATGTCGGCAT
>NZ_JADYVR010000735.1:0-418 GCF_020193935.1 Bradyrhizobium sp. NBAIM08
TTGTAGAGGCCGGCGCCTGCCTGGTGGGCGGCTGCTGCGGCACCACGCCCGGCCATATTGCCGCCATGCGTGCCGCGCTCGATGCGCCTCCCCGCCCGCGGACGGCCGGTGTGCCCGCCGTTCCCGCCGAGCCCGATCGCTTCACGTCGCGCGGCGCCGAAAGCTTGCCCACCGCCGACCAGCCCACGCAGTTGGCCGAAAAGCTGGCCGCCGGGCACTTCGTGGTGGGCGTGGAGATGGACCCGCCCCGCGGCTTTAGCCCGCACAAGGTGCTGGCCGGCGCCCACCTGCTGGCCGAGGCCGGCGCCGACGTCATCAACGTCGCCGACTCGCCCATGGCCCGCATGCGCATGTCGGCCTGGGCCGTGGCCCACCTCATCCAGCGCGAAGTCCGCCTGGAGACCGTGCTGCACTTCCC
>NZ_JADYVR010000736.1:0-418 GCF_020193935.1 Bradyrhizobium sp. NBAIM08
GCTGTGTCCTTTCCTACCCTCGTCGCCTCAAATCTGAAGCTGCCGGTCATGTTAAGGGTCGCGCCGATGACCTCGTCGCCCGCCTGCTTTTCGACAGGGATCGACTCGCCGGTGATCATCGACTCGTCCACCGAGGAGCGCCCTTCCAGCACGATGCCGTCTACCGGTACCTTCTCGCCAGGGCGCACCACCACCGTATCGGCCGTCAGCACCTCTTCCACCGGAACGTCCAATTCTTTACCGTCGCGCACCACTCGGGCGGTCTTCGGCTGTAGTCCCACCAGCTTCTTGATGGCCTCGGAGGTGCGGCCTTTGGCCTTTACTTCCAGGGCCAGCCCCAGCACCACGAGCGCAGTCACTACCACCGTCACGTCGTAGTAGACATCGGTGAACTCCTCTCCCGGAAAGAGCTGTGGGA
>NZ_JADYVR010000737.1:0-418 GCF_020193935.1 Bradyrhizobium sp. NBAIM08
CTCGTGCAGGAAGTCGGCCCACGCGGCGCTGCCCACGCTGGCGACCACCCCCACC
Organism: Bradyrhizobium sp. NBAIM08; assembly: GCF_020193935.1. Taxonomy (NCBI): domain Bacteria; kingdom Pseudomonadati; phylum Pseudomonadota; class Alphaproteobacteria; order Hyphomicrobiales; family Nitrobacteraceae; genus Bradyrhizobium; species Bradyrhizobium sp. NBAIM08. The sequence continues at coordinate 56 of NZ_JADYVR010000737.1, forward strand.
CGCAGTGGTGCGACCGACAGCCGGCACTGACGATTGGCATCGAACAGCCCGGTCGCCACCAGCCGGCGCACGACGTCGTCGCGCTGCAGCGCCATTTCGCCCAGCGTGAACCGCGGGTCGATGTCGGTCATCTTCAACGTGACCTGGCCGCTGCCGGCGAAGAAGTCGAGCCCGCCGAAGATGCGCACCTTCAGCCCGTCGCCCAGCTTCAGACCCGCACGGCGAAAGCGCTCTCGCGGCCCATGCTGCGCCCCGGCGAAGAAGGCGACGCGAATGGTGGACTTCGCCGCACGGTCGTCGACCTCGACCAGGTTGAAGTAGATGTGGCCGGCGGCGCTCTTGCTCCAACCCTGGATCTCGCAC
>NZ_JADYVR010000738.1:0-418 GCF_020193935.1 Bradyrhizobium sp. NBAIM08
CCACGGTCCCGACCATGCCCACGGTCCCGACCACGCCCACCGGCACCGACCCGGCCCGCACCACCACGGACAACGTGCCGGCCACGGTGCTCGCGCAGGGTGGCCCCGCGGCTGCGGCCCCGACGGGCGCGACGTCGCCCACGGCGATGGTCGGCCAGGCGCTGCCCGACACCGGTGCTCCCACGGGCCTGCTGCTGTGGGCGGCGCTGGGGCTGCTCCTCGTGGCGGCCGGCCTCGTGCTCGCGCTCCCCGGTCGACGAGCGATCCTGCGCCGCTGACCCCGGCAGCAGCACGGAGGGACCCGGACCCCCGTCGTCACCCGACGTCGGGGGTCCGACCCCTGCCCGAGGCAGGGCAGCGCGCGGCCCGGCCGTCGGTCAGCCGTCTGTCAGGCGGTGGGCTCCAGGGCGTCGTAGCC
>NZ_JADYVR010000074.1:0-606 GCF_020193935.1 Bradyrhizobium sp. NBAIM08
GTCAGACACACCACATTGGTTAGCAACAATCGCACCGTCAGTCAGGAGATTTCCAAACTCTTTGAACGCTTCCGGGAATATGACCGCTTCAGCAGTACCGGTCTTGTCCGAGAGTGTCACAAACGCCATACGCGTATTTGATTTTGTAATGAGACTTTTGACGCTTTCGACTGATGCGACCAGGATCTTGTTGCGAGCACTTTTTTGTGCCATGAGCGAAGCAATGGTGTTGCCAGACTTTTCGATTTGCGATGCAAAACGATCAAGCGGGTGTCCTGAGATGTAGAGACCGAGGAGTTCCTTCTCCCACGCAAGCCGTTGCTCCATGGTAGCAGGCGTCGCATCAGTAAGCGTCAGGGTACTCTTTGGCTCCTCATCCATACCAACAAAAAGGGACGTTTGTGCGGTCTCATTTTTGAGTACACCCTTGTGAAAAGCAAGCAGCGTTTCACTGTTATCAAGGAGTGTGCCGCGCTCGCCATATGCATCCATGGCACCGCATAGGATGAGCGCCTCGAGGGATTTTTTATTCAGATTTTTATGGGTGACGCGTTCAAGGAACGATGCAATGGTTTTGTAGGGTCCGTTTGCTTTGCGCTCTAGAAT
>NZ_JADYVR010000739.1:0-418 GCF_020193935.1 Bradyrhizobium sp. NBAIM08
GCGCCATCGGCATTCCCGTAGCGGTAGTGGCGGCCCGCTCGGCCCAGGTCCAGTTCTCCGATCCGGGCGCGACACCGGGATAGAGGGCGATCTCTTTCGCGGGCGGCGGCAACTGCTGCGCGGATGCCGCGAGGGCGATGAAAAGCGCGAAATTTCTGATCCGCATAATGAGTTCCATGTTACAACCATGCGGTACGATCTAGTTTGGCCGACACCGAAAAGCGGCGAGAGCTTCCCTCAGTCGATCAATTGCTGGGGCGGCTTGCCGATCTCGAAAAAGAATTTCCCCGCCGGTTGATCGTCGCTCAAGCGCGACGCGCAATCGAGGAATCCAGGCAGGCGATCGCGGCGGGACTCACCGCGCCTCCCGCGGAAGACCGTGTGCGGCAAATCCTGGAGGGGCTTGCCAAGCCATCGC
>NZ_JADYVR010000740.1:0-418 GCF_020193935.1 Bradyrhizobium sp. NBAIM08
GCGGCGATCTGTCCGGTTTTACCGATTAGTTCGTCTTTGTTTTCCGGCAGAAAGATTTCGCCGTTCGTATCTTCGGCGATTTTAGTGAGATTTTGTTCACTTTTCTTGAGATTTTCGGTTTGTTCTTTGCGTTTTTTAATCATTTCGCGGTCGGTATTTACCGAACCGAGGCGCGGAAGCGTCAAGATTTGCTGCTGCGCTTGCGGCATAATTATCAAAGCTGCATCGGGAACGCGTTTAGGGTTTGATTCGCCGCCTTTGAGAATCGAATTATTGACGTTTATTGAAGTTTGCGCCATTGTCGTAAAGCTGATGACGTGAACATTTATGTCTGAACCAAGCAGATTTCTCATCCTGCTTGGTTCAGACATAAATGTTCACGTCATCAGCTTTACGACAATGGCGCAAACTTCAATAA
>NZ_JADYVR010000741.1:0-418 GCF_020193935.1 Bradyrhizobium sp. NBAIM08
CCATTGAAGAAGTGGTCGTCCGCCGCTGACGATCCCAAGAAGCTCTTTCTTGTACCCGATGGCGGCACGGACCTGAATGCTTTCTACGACCGCAAGCATCTGGCGTTTTTTCAGGATACTTCCGGCACAAAAACTACCTTTTCTGGGGCGAGCACCGACGTGGTCGCCCATGAGTGCGGGCACGCCTTTCTGGACGTTCTGCGTCCCGAGTTATTCGTCAGCACCATCTCTGAGCAGGGCGCCTTTCACGAAGCGTTTGGAGATTGCATCGCTCTGCTGGCCGCCCTTTCCGATCGTGAGACGCGTGTGGCGTTGTTGAAGCAATCTTCTACTTTGGGAAAGGCCAACTTCGTTGAGGCCACGGCGGAGGATCTTTCCGATGGCGTGAAGCGCGCGCTCGGGGCGGCACATCCCGCGG
>NZ_JADYVR010000742.1:0-418 GCF_020193935.1 Bradyrhizobium sp. NBAIM08
GAGATCATCCCCGGGCTGGGCACCATGCCCAGCTGCCCGGTGAGCGATGCCGGGAACGACGCCCACGGCGTCTCCATGGGGAACACCGCGGTGAGGTCGCCGGTGATCTCCACCGACTCCAGCGCAGCGACCGCGGGGCCCGTGAGCGGCGACGCCTTGTGGGCGGCGAAGATCGTCTCCAGCACCGCGGCGGTGAGCGGGGAGCCGTCGTGGAACGTGATGTCGGGCCGCAGCGTGACGGTCCAGTCGGTGAAGGTCTCGTTCGGCTCGAACGACTCAGCGAGGTACGGCTGGGCCCGGCTGTCGGCGTCGTAGGCGGCGAGCGGATCGAAGACGGCCAGGCCCACCTGCGTGCCTGCGGGCGCGAATCGGCTCTTGGTGGGGTCCCAGCCGTCGGTCTCGGCGTCGAGCGCGTAGC
>NZ_JADYVR010000743.1:0-418 GCF_020193935.1 Bradyrhizobium sp. NBAIM08
CGCTGCCGGCGGGCCACGCGCTGCTCGTGGTCCAGCGGGGTCCCGGCGCCGGCAACCGCTTCCTGCTCGACGTCGACGACGTCAACGCCGGGCGTCACCCGGACAGCGAGATCTTCCTCGACGACGTGACCGTGTCGCGTCGTCACGCGGAGTTCCGCCGCGAAGGCGACCTGTTCACGGTGGCCGACGCCGGCAGCCTGAACGGCACCTACGTCAACCGCGACCGGATCGACAAGGTCCTGCCGAAGCGGCAGGCCGTGCTGACCCGTCTCGAGGGCGACGCGAACACCAAGGGCTCGATCGCGTGGCTCAACGCCAGGGCGACGACCGCCACGTCAGCCGGGAACGCCGAACTGGCCAAGCTGTACACCGACAAGGCAGCCCTCCGGTCACAGGTCCTCGATCCACTGAAGACTGT
>NZ_JADYVR010000744.1:0-417 GCF_020193935.1 Bradyrhizobium sp. NBAIM08
TGCCAGCGCGGTTGGCCAGGAGATGACCTGGTATGTCGGCGAGGGCCAGGCACAGGCAACCGTCATCGGAGTGGTCGAAGACGTCCGCCAGGAAGCGGCGACCGATCCGCTGGTGGCCGAAATCTTCTTCGACTACCGCCAGTACCTGGCGCGATTCAGCAAGGATCGGCCGGCGGGACAGAACGAAACGGCGATTGGTTTTCTGTCGTTCGCGCTACGCACCGCCGGCGATCCGGGATCGCGGGTCCCGCGCGTGCGTGAAGTCCTCAACGGCGTCGATCCCAACATTGGCATCGACGCGATCGTGCCGATGGAACAACTGGAGGCCAGCTCGCGCGCCCGCGAGCGTTTCTACGCGGTGCTGCTCGGCGTGTTCGCGGCCGTTGCCGGTCTGCTCGGCTCGATCGGTGTGTACGG
>NZ_JADYVR010000745.1:0-417 GCF_020193935.1 Bradyrhizobium sp. NBAIM08
TCCTGGGAGATACAGGTTGATGCAAAAAATGCAGAGATCAGAAAGAAAACCCACCTTATGCCTGCAGATGTCATAACGAATTTTTGATAGAGGTCGTAAATAATAATTTTCATGAATCTGATAAATTTTTTAACATCCTCCACTTCTTGGTATTGCATAAATTATGTTGCCTGAAACAAACAAATTGAAGACTTTATTATCTACGGAAGAACGAATCAGTTTCCATGTTTTTCCCTTGTCCGATGATCTGAAAATCCCATCAGGATGGCCACAAAAGAAGTTTTCACCAAGCTGCACAATTGAGGCGGTTCTTTGATCACCTTTAAGACCCGCATCAATGGCCTGCCAGGTTTTACCGCCGTCGTATGTTGTTCTCACTCTTCTTATCTCTGATGTAGTGTTGTAAGTGATAGCGGC
>NZ_JADYVR010000746.1:0-417 GCF_020193935.1 Bradyrhizobium sp. NBAIM08
CCTTGATAGCGCACGACATAGGCGTGTTCCTTCGACAACAAGTCGATGATCTTCGCCTTGCCTTCGTCGCCCCACTGGGCTCCGACGACGACGGTGACAGGCATGCACACGCTCCTGGGATGGGTGACTGGAACGTATCCCGACACTAGTGGCGTGGCGACTTCAGCGACGAAGGTGTGTGGACTCCGCCGACACCGCCTCGCCGCCGAGCCATGACGTAGAGCACCCCGATACCGTTGCGCGCCGTGAACGTCATGCGCGTCCAACGGTGGTCGGACATGGACGAGTCGGCGCGCCGGGCATTGCTGGGCCGCGGCCTCGACGAGATCTTCGACCCGGCCCTACGGGCGTCGATCGGCGAGCTGATCGACGACGTTCGCCAGCGGGGTGACGTTGCCGTGTGCGACGCCCTCGCCC
>NZ_JADYVR010000747.1:0-417 GCF_020193935.1 Bradyrhizobium sp. NBAIM08
GTACGGGTACGACATCGGCGCGCGGTAGACCTCACCGGCGAACGGGCCGAAGCCGCTCTTGTAGGGCATGGACTTCGCGGTCAGGCTCATGGTCAGGTTGGTGCGGCCGTGGTACGCGTGGTCGAACGCCACCACGGCCTGCTTCTTGGTGGCCACCCGGGCGATCTTGATGGCGTTCTCGACGGCCTCGGCCCCGGAGTTGAACAGCGCGGTGCGCTTCTCGTGATCACCGGGGGTCAGCCGGTTCAGCCGCTCGGCCACCTCGACGTACGCCTCGTAGCCGGTGATCATGAAGCAGGTGTGGGTGAACCGGGAGACCTGGTCGGCCACCGCGGCGGCCACGGCCGGATCGGCGTTGCCGATCGTGGTGACGGCGATACCGGAGCCGAGGTCGATCAGCGAGTTGCCGTCGACGTC
>NZ_JADYVR010000748.1:0-417 GCF_020193935.1 Bradyrhizobium sp. NBAIM08
GTCATCAGGCAGAGGGCCGATTAAGCAGTTCAAATCCTGTCAGCCCGACGCAGGACCGTCCCGCTCGTCGGCAGCGGGACGGTGGCCGCCCCTCGAACGCGCCGGACGCCCACGTCGCCCCGCTTCCCCTCGCGTCCGTCAGCAGAGGTCCTGCTGGATCAATCCTTCACGTCGGTGTGGCCGACTAGGTTGCGGTCGAACAGCGCCGCCGCGCGCTGCCGACCAGCTGGGGGCTGAGATGTATCCAGGTGCTTACGCCCAACTGCATCCTGACCGGGCTGCGTTCGTGATGGCGTCGACGGGGGAGTCCGTGAGCTACCGCGACTTCGAGGCCCGCGCCAACCGGCTGGCCCACCTGCTTCGCTCGTACGGTCTGCGACGCCTCGACCACATGTCGATCTTCATGGAGAACAACGA
>NZ_JADYVR010000075.1:0-605 GCF_020193935.1 Bradyrhizobium sp. NBAIM08
GGCTGCATCCGAACTGGATGCCGCCTTCCTTGATGTTGGGACACGAGATGTTGATCTCGAGGGCGTGCACGCCCTCCGCGTCCGAGAGCACGCGTGCCACCTCGCAGTACTCCTCGACGGTCGTGCCGCAGATGTTGACGATGACCGTCGCGCCCAGCCGGCGCAGCTCTGGCAGGCGTTCGCGGACGAAACGGTAGACGCCGATGCCCTGCAGGCCGATCGCGTTGAGCATGCCGGCCGGCGTTTCGACGATGCGTGGGGGCGGGTGTCCTTCGCGCTCGGCGAGGAACAGGCCTTTGACCGCGACCCCGCCCAGCGTCGACAGGTCCATCGACGAGGCGTACTCGAGTCCGTACCCGAAGCAGCCGGAGGCGGCGATCACCGGGTTGGCGAGGTGGGCTTCGTCGACGAGTCCGTCCGAAGCGATGAAGTCGATGTCGTGGCAGTCGATCACGAGGCTGCGGGCGCCGTCGCTCAGCATCTCCGTAGCTGTCTCGTGGAGCTTGGGAGCGGTGACGGCATCCACTTCTCCGCGGACACGGATCACACCGACGTCACCGACGATTTCCGTGTTGAGCTGCATTCGTCCACCCTGGGTCTAGAGG
>NZ_JADYVR010000749.1:0-417 GCF_020193935.1 Bradyrhizobium sp. NBAIM08
ACACCAACCCCGTCATCGCCTTTGACTGCCCGGACCCGGGCGTCGTCGCCGTGCCGGACGCGGACGTGCCCGGGTTCGCCGCCGTGTGCACCGGCGGGAAGTTCCCCGTCCGCTTCTCGCGCACGCTCGTCACCTGGGCCGACACCGGTGGCTTCATCCTCCCCGACGGAAAGCCGGCGTGGGCGGCCAACGGCGGCCGGAACTGGGCGCCGGAGATCCACCGCGTGGGCGAGGGCTACGTCGCGTACTTCACGTCGGTGAACGCCGCCAACGTGCTCTCCATCGGCGCCGCCGGCGCGCCCGCGGCCACCGGCCCCTTCACCGACATCGGTGCGCCGCTGGTGCAGCACCCGGACGGCGTCATCGACGCCTCGTTCTTCGAGGACGACGACGGCTCACGGTGGCTCACCTACAAGA
>NZ_JADYVR010000750.1:0-417 GCF_020193935.1 Bradyrhizobium sp. NBAIM08
GTTGATGAATGTGTTTCGTGTTGCCAACAGTTCAGCGGCGACTCATGCCGACGCGCTAGACCCGTATGGCAACACTTGGCGGACCACGCTGTTGCAAGTCGCGGGCCCAGGCACGTATTCGCAATGGACGGGCGGCCAGCCCGACTGGCGTGCTCACACCGCCGTGCACAGCTCTGTCGGCTCTTTGAACGTCGTGACGACCACGGCGGCCAACCAGAAGATTTCTTACCTGATGGAGTCGATGGCGTCGCGCGGCATTACCGGCGAAATCGGTGTGGTCATGATCGGCATTCGCAACGCGTTCGCCACGGCAGGTAGTCAGGCATTCATCCGCCGAAACGGTGTCGACACGATGCTGCCCGACTTGACGTTGCCGTCGAGCGCCAATGCGGGCGTTCGGTGGTATCGCGTATCGGA
>NZ_JADYVR010000751.1:0-417 GCF_020193935.1 Bradyrhizobium sp. NBAIM08
AGGTTCGGTGTCATCTCCGGTCCAGCCATGGCGAGAGCGATCCTTGCGAATTTTAAGGAGTTCATCCGCAAAGCTAAAGAGCAGTACAAATTCGTAATCTTGGATACGAACCCGTGCAGCACCTTCACGACAGTTTGTTCACTTGCGGTCGCTGACTACGTCGTCGCGCCGGTCACGCTTGACACATTTTCAGTACGCGGCATCGAGCTCATCCGCGATGTGATGTCCGAAATGTACCCCGATCTCGAATGGCTCAGGCAGTCAGAGCGCGTCAAGGTTATCTTCAATCGCATTCCGCGCACCACGGACCCAGAGAAGATCAACCAAATCCTCGAGCAGGAGCAGCTGATCAGAACCAGCTTCCCTGCCCTCAGTCCCTGCATCATGCCGGACCGCGTTCATCACACCTCCTTACTC
>NZ_JADYVR010000752.1:0-417 GCF_020193935.1 Bradyrhizobium sp. NBAIM08
ACCCACCGCCGCACCTTCGCGGTGGAGACGAACCGCGCCACCGTTATCGACCTGCTGGCGCTCGACCGGATGAACCCGCGCGCGCTCCTCTTCCAGCTCGACGTGGTGTCCGAGCGGCTGAAGGAGGTCTGGCCGCGCGACGAGAACGCGCCGATGGGCGAGCTGGAGCGCGCGCTGATCCGCCTGCACACCTCCGTCGCGGTCGCCCTGCCCGAGGAGCTGGACAGCGCCGCGCTGCGCCAGGTGACGGCCGACATCGCCGACCTTTCGGGCCGCATCGCCCAGAGCTACCTGCGCTGAGGGGCCGCCATGCGCTACGACATCCGCCTCTCCATCACCTACCGCTACTACGGCGCCGCCGACTCGGGCCGCCACCTGCTGCGCATGGCGCCCATGAACCTGGCGGGCGAGCAGAGC
>NZ_JADYVR010000753.1:0-417 GCF_020193935.1 Bradyrhizobium sp. NBAIM08
GCCGAGCGGGGCTCGCGCCAGGCGTGGAGCCGCGAGGGCGACGCGTTCTTCGACCGCGGCCCGGGCTACGCGTCGCTCGCCGACGGCGCGCCCTTCGCCGAGGTCGACCGGATCTGACGATGGCGCGCGTGGCGGTCGTCGGTGGGCACGGCAAGACCGGTCGCGCGGTCTACGCCGCCCTCGACGACGCGGTGCCGCTGGGACGAGCCGAGTGGCCGGACCTCGCGTCGGCCGTCGCCGGGTGCGAGGCGGCGTACGTCATCGCGCCGAACCTGCATCCCGACGAGCCGGCGTACGTCGCCTCGGTGCTGGCCGCGTTGACCGAGGCGGGCGTCGGGCGGGTGGTCTACCACTCCGTCGCCTCGCCCTATGTCCCGGCGATGCCGCACCACGTGGGCAAGGCGGTCAGCGAGGACC
>NZ_JADYVR010000754.1:0-417 GCF_020193935.1 Bradyrhizobium sp. NBAIM08
GAGGTAGCCCGCGAGCACGTTGTCGACGACGCCGGTCGCCGGCAGGACGGCCACGGACGCACCCGCTGCGCGTGCAGACGCTCCGGCGAACAACGTGACGATCCCGAGGAGCAGTGGGATCGCGAACAGGAACCGGCCGATGTGACGGGCCACGGGGACCTCCGACGGCCCTATCGTACTGCGGTCGTCTCCAGATACTCGAACGTCAGCTGGCTCCACGATTCGAGTCGATCCGCAACCGCCGCCACCTCGGCCGGCTCGGCGAAGGCGCCTTCGAGCTTCTCGGTCTCGCGGATCGCGACCGCGCGGCCGGAAGCGTCCGCCAGGTAGACGGCCCCGAGGTGGACGGAGCCCACGTCGGTCGTGTCGTCGTTGAGGAGTGCGACGAGCCGGAAAGCGGGTTCGAAGCTGTCTCTT
>NZ_JADYVR010000755.1:0-416 GCF_020193935.1 Bradyrhizobium sp. NBAIM08
GTTAACAAGTTTGACGCAGGGATGTTCTGAGTTCGCGATCAGGCGGGTGTGGATTATGGCTTCCCTTAAGCCGAAACTTTTCTGTGGCGTCGCATTCAGGATGAAAGGGCGTTAGACCCTTCAAGCGGACACGCGCTGGAGCAACTAGCCGCTGGCCGGTCGCGACGCGTGCAATTTACGCCACAATACTTGTCAAACGACTGTCTCAAAACAACCAGTCGGGCAACGCCTCCACACCGACAGAACCAACCAGACGCTGCACTTCACTTCCAGACTGTGAGTCCGAAACGGGAAACTATAAGGGTCAACGCTTTAACTGTCAAGCGACGGAGTGAAAAGTTGAAGTCAGAACACCCATCCTATGAAGTACCAGACTCCGAGGCCCAAAGCAGCAAGCATCAGGACCAGAATGATTC
>NZ_JADYVR010000756.1:0-416 GCF_020193935.1 Bradyrhizobium sp. NBAIM08
GTTCGGACCGCGGCAGGGCACGGTCGGTGGCGGCTTCTGGGCCGCCAGAGTGCCGTCCGTAGTAGACACCGGCGAGCCGATGTGAACGTAGTCGCCGCACCCGGCTCGGACTGGACCGGCCGACGCCACGACCGCGAGCTGGGCGGCAAAGCCCCACGCTGCGGACGATCGGGAGCATCGACGGTAATTGGGCAGTATTGTTGGGCGTCGGAGGTTAAGAGTTGGTGTATATACCACCCCTGTCGCAGGGGCAAGGGGCTGGCTCGGGAGCTGCCCGTCTTTCACGACCGTCAAGGTAAGGCACGGCTCGCAGGTAGCTCTGTCGGCCCCGCGAAGATATGCTGCCCCCACCGCCGGACGACCCGTCGGCGTTGCCCACTACCCTGCCCCGCAGTCCACGGCCTACCCGACAGGTG
>NZ_JADYVR010000757.1:0-416 GCF_020193935.1 Bradyrhizobium sp. NBAIM08
CTCACATTCCCCGCGCTACCCTTAGGCAGCCATGTCAGCCACCAATTCCCCGCAGGTTCCCGCCAGTCACCCAGGCGAGCATGGTCATGGCAAGGCGGGGATGGCGGCGCTGGTCGCCGGCGCGGTGGGCGTGGTCTTCGGCGACATCGGCACCAGCCCGCTGTACACCATCAAGGAAATGTTCCACCCGCATTTCGGGCTGACACCTGATCCGTCCACCGTGCTGGGCCTGCTGTCGCTGGGCTTCTGGTCGCTGATCCTGATCGTGACCCTGAAGTACGTCATCGTGATCATGCGCGCCGACAACGAGGGCGAGGGCGGCATCATGGCGCTCACCGCGCTGGCCCAGCGCAGCCTGAAGAAGGGCTCGCGCGGCAGCTATGCGGTCGGCATCCTGGGCATCTTCGGTGCGTCGC
>NZ_JADYVR010000758.1:0-416 GCF_020193935.1 Bradyrhizobium sp. NBAIM08
GCTCGAAGTGATGGCGCCGCTGCCGGCCGTGATGCCCGATGTCGACCGTCGCTGGGTGACCCGCGTCGCCCCGGATCCGGTGCTGCGCGTCGACACCAACGACTACTCGCTCGATCCCGGCCTGGTCGGCCGGCGCGTCGAAGCGCGCGTCTCGCAGCGCGAGATCGCAGCGGTCGCGCTGGACACCGGCGAGCTCGCTTGCCGCCACCAGCGCAGCTTTGCCAAGCACCGCACGATCGTCGCGCTCGAGCACGCCCGGGCGCTGCGCGCCGGACGCCAACCGGCCGAGCCGACGGTCGAGGTCCGGCCACTCGACGTCTATGACGCCCTGATCGCATGACCCGCCCCTCATCGGAGCTCGCGCACCTGTTTCGGGCGCTGAAGGCGCCGGCCGCGGCGCGGGCGCTGCCCAAGCT
>NZ_JADYVR010000076.1:0-603 GCF_020193935.1 Bradyrhizobium sp. NBAIM08
AACCGCCCTGAGCTGACCGCGGAGCGGTTCATCGCCAGTCCCTTTGTCGAGGGCGATCGGCTGTACCGGACCGGCGACCTTGCACGTTATCTGCCGGACGGCAATCTTGAGTTCCTGGGCCGCAACGACGATCAGGTGAAGATCCGCGGCTATCGCATCGAGCCGGGCGAGATCGTCGCGCGGCTTTGCGAGCACGCCTGGGTGCGCGAGGCGGTGGTGGTGGCGGGCCAGAACGGCGCCGGCGACAAACATCTGATCGCCTATGTGGTCTGCGCGCCCGAGGCCGGCTCGGACGAGGGCGATGGAGGCGGGCTTGCGGGCGCCTTGCGGGCGCACTTAAGTGCGCGGCTGCCGGACTACATGGTGCCGAGTGCGTTCGTGCGGCTGGCGGCGCTTCCGCTCACGGTGAACGGCAAGCTCGATCGGAACGCGCTGCCGGCGCCGGCCGATCAGGCCTATGCGCTGGCGGCCTACCAGTCGCCGCAAGGTGCGGTCGAGACGGCGCTGGCGCAGATCTGGGCCGAGCTCCTTGGTGTCGAGCGCATCGGGCGCAACGACCACTTCTTCGAACTGGGCGGCCACTCGCTTTTGGCCGTGCAGATG
>NZ_JADYVR010000759.1:0-416 GCF_020193935.1 Bradyrhizobium sp. NBAIM08
ACCCGGATGCGGACGCTCGCCGACCTGATCGCCTTCAACCGGGCTCGGTGTGCTGAGGAGTTGGTCTGGTACGGCCAGGAGATCTTCGAGCTCGCCGAGGCAACCAGCGGTAACCTCCGCGACCCGGAATATCTGGCGGCCGTGGCAACGACGCGCAACTTCGGTCGCCGGGTGATCGACGGCTACCGCCGCCAGGGTTTCGACGCCGTCCTCACCCCCTCGACGAGCTCGGCGACCTCGGTCGCGGCCACCGCGGGCTACCCGAGCATGTCGATCCCGATCGGCTACGTCCGCGGCACCCAGCCCGTCGCGCTCTGGCTGGCGGCCGGGGCGTACGAGGAGCCGCAGCTGATCCGTCTTGGCTCGGCGATCGAGCAGCTGGTCGACGCCCGGGTGGCGCCCACGCTGGCCGGGAC
>NZ_JADYVR010000760.1:0-416 GCF_020193935.1 Bradyrhizobium sp. NBAIM08
CCTCGCACAGCCGGTCCCCCGCCGCGATGCGGGTGCCGAGCTCGGCCATCGCAACCTTGTCGTCCAGCAGCGGCTCGGCCTGGTCCCAGTGGGACATGAGCATCAGCTGCCTGACCGCGTCGTCGACGCGCGTGTCGTGCTCGACCAGCATCCAGCGGTAGGCGAGGTCGAGGCACCAGCGGGAGTACATCCACGGCGGTGCGTCGTCGCCGAGGACCACCAGCTCGCGCAGCATGAAGGGGTACATCCCTCCCTCCACCTGCAGGCCCGACTGGTGAAGGTTGTACGTCGCCAAGGCGTCGCCGCGGGCGCCCGAGTCGATCTCGGCGCGCAGCAGCGCGACGTCCTCGTCGGTGATCAGGTCGCTCATGTCCTGACCCGGGCGGACCGTGGCCACCCGGCGGCGGCTCGTCTGG
>NZ_JADYVR010000761.1:0-416 GCF_020193935.1 Bradyrhizobium sp. NBAIM08
GCTTTACTATTCGTCATCAGGAAGAATCTTTTGCTATTGCAGTTCGGGATGATATTGAAATCCATTTCTGGCAGTCCTGTGATAAGTCCTGGAAATGGAGGAGTGTGTTTTTGGCACTAAAGCCTATTTTGACTGGTGCAGAAACTTTTATAGCGGGCACAGCAAGTTGCAGAATACAGGTACAAGGCATTGAAGAACTATTTGAAGAATATAAAAGGCAAGGAGTATTGCACAGTCCGGATACGAAAGTCGAAGAAAAGCATTGGGGGCATAAAGAATTTCATGCAGTAGACATTCATAGAAACCTGCTCACCTTTTATGAAGAAATTACCTAACGACCTGTTTCAAATCAAAGCATTGTATTGTTACTGCTTTGCTTTACTGCAAGTCAATAAACACTTTTACATAAAAATAAT
>NZ_JADYVR010000762.1:0-416 GCF_020193935.1 Bradyrhizobium sp. NBAIM08
GCCGAAACGTGCCGCCGTAGGCGTCGTCGGGGAGCACCACGTGGTCGCCCGGCCGGCACAGCGCGCGGATCAGCGTGTCCTCGGCGGCGAGGCCGCTGGCGAAGGCGAAGCCTCGCTCCCCTTCCTCCAGGGCGGCGAGGTTGCCCTCGAGCGCCGTGCGGGTGGGGTTCCCCGAGCGGCTGTACTCGTAGCCCCCGCGAAGGCCGCCGACGCCGTCCTGCTTGAAGGTCGAGGTTGCGTAGATCGGCGGGATCACCGAGCCGGTCGTGGGGTCCGGTTCATATCCCGCGTGGATCGCCCGCGTCTCGAAGCCGGCCTTGTCTCGGTGCTGCTGCTCGCTCACGCGAGTGAGACTATCCGGGACCCTGAGCGTGGCTGCGGGGTGCACGGCGTCGGCCGACGCGGTAGACCATGAC
>NZ_JADYVR010000763.1:0-416 GCF_020193935.1 Bradyrhizobium sp. NBAIM08
GTGGTGGTCCGGCGGCGTGGAGATGTCGGCTCGGATGCTCGCGACCACCGGGCTGCAGCTGCCGGTGATGAACCCGGAGACGGCGCTGTTGATCCACCTCGTCGCCCAGTGAGCCGTCGCCGACCGACCGGTCGCTCCGGGGGGTGGCGGCTCCCGTAGGGTGCGCCTCGATGAGCCAACCCGTCATCCTCGAAGTTGCGGTCAATGGGGCCACCCGACGAACGCAGAACCCGAACGTTCCGATCACGCCCGACGAGATCGCCGCCGATTGCATCGCCTGCATCGACGCCGGCGCGACGATCGTGCACCATCACGACGACCCTCGGGCGTTCGCCGAACCAGGACCGGCCGGCATGGCGGCGCTGTCGCATGCGACGTTCAGCCAGATCCTCGCGGCTCGACCGGACGCATTGATG
>NZ_JADYVR010000764.1:0-416 GCF_020193935.1 Bradyrhizobium sp. NBAIM08
CACAAGGCCACTTCCCACCGGAGTGGAAAGTGGCCTGTGATCCGTTGCTCGATCTTCGGAGTTTGTGGAGCTGAGGGGAATCGAACCCCTGACCCTCTCCATGCCATGGAGATGCTCTACCAACTGAGCTACAGCCCCGTGATCAGCGGACATGAAGATAGCAGCGCGCCGTTCTCGCCCCAACCCAACATCCGATGCCGCCGCGAGTTTCGGCCGGAGTTTGCGTCACACGGACGTCAGCGGCCCGTCACATCGAGCGGCGAGCCCGCAGACGGCTGCGCAACGGACCGACGGCGAGCCGCATCACGATCGTGATCAGCGCGGTGGAGAGAATGGAATGAGCCGTCAACGGCAGCCGGGCGAGGAAGGGGGCGACGAAGATCGACGCGAACAACGCGACCGGGTAGACCCACAGC
>NZ_JADYVR010000765.1:0-416 GCF_020193935.1 Bradyrhizobium sp. NBAIM08
AACGTGACGTTCGCCGGCATCCTCGGCGGCGGCGGAACCCATCAGAACAACCTCGGACTGACCAAATCCGGAGCGGGCGTTCTGACTTTGACCAACACCGCCAACAGCTACACCGGTCAAACCATCATCAGTGGCACGGGTTCCGCGGGCACCTTGCAGATCGGCGCGAACGAGGTCATTCCGGATGCATCGGAGGTGGTGATTTCCCACGGCGGCAAGTTCGTGGTGGGCCTCGCCACACCGGGAAGTTATACGGAGACCATCAGGGGGCTTAGTGGTGCGGCTTCCGCCGCATCTTTGGTTGAGGCATTCGATGCCGCCACCGGCGGCGCGGACATCACGGGCAATCTGATCATCCACACCGCAGGCGGCACCTTTGACTTTGGTGGATTTGTCCGTGACCGGGGCGGCAGCAT
>NZ_JADYVR010000766.1:0-416 GCF_020193935.1 Bradyrhizobium sp. NBAIM08
GTGAGCACCCCGTCGTGAAGGTCCGCTTCGAGGGACTGAAGATCGAGACCGTCGCCGAGCTGAACCTGGCGGCGGAAGTTGCCGCGGTAGCGCTCGGCAAAATACGGCTGATCGCCCTCCTGACGTTGCCAGCTGCGTTCGGCCGCGATGGTCAGCATGTTGCGTTCGACGGAGATGTCGAGGCTGTCCGCCTTGACGCCGGGAAGGTCGATGTGGACCCACACGTCAGTGCCGCGTCGGAACGCGTCCATCGGCATGATCCCGCCGGTGCCTGCGCTGTTGCTCTGGCGTCCGGAGAAGCGACTGAAGAGGGTGTCGAGGTCGCGGAACGGGTCGGTCTGGATCAGCATTGTCGTGCACTCCTTCGGTGTCGGTGGGGATCGCGCATTCGGCGATGGTCAACATAATGCCACTGG
>NZ_JADYVR010000767.1:0-416 GCF_020193935.1 Bradyrhizobium sp. NBAIM08
GGGCACACCGGCGGCCGTCAGGCGCTCGGCGATCTCGGCGGTCATCAGGGCTGGCGCGCCGGCGCCGATGTACCAGGCGAAGATCTGGCGGACGATCGCGGCCTCCCGCTCCAGGATGGCCAGCTGCGCCTTCTTCCCCTTGCCCCGGCGCGCGTAGCCGTACGGCGTAGGCCCGCCGCCCACCCACAGGCCGGCCTGGGCTTTGCGCCGCTTTCCGCGCATGGTGGACTCTAGAATCTTCTCGCGCCAGTAGTCGTTGAACACGCCTTCGATGTTTTCCGTCATGCGGTGCTCGGGGTTGTCTTCCGACTTGCCCCGGTTGACGAAGTGCAGCTCAGCCTCGAGCCGGCGCCACTCTTCCCGCAGCAGGATCAGATGCGCCAGGTTGCGGGTCAGGCGGTCGGACGCATACACAA
>NZ_JADYVR010000768.1:0-416 GCF_020193935.1 Bradyrhizobium sp. NBAIM08
CAGTTGATAGCTCCACTCACGTCGCCCGGAAAATCCAAGCGATATCGGCCATCCGGATGGGTTTCGTACTCGTTGGCCAGCGTCCAGAGGAAGATGTGGTCGAACGCTCCGTAGCGAGCGAGCAGGTGGCGCAGCCAAAGGCGCTCGCGCGCCGCCGTCCAGGCGTTCGTGTCGGTGAACGGCCGGCGATAAAAGTTCAACACCAGCAATTCGACGTTCATTCCGCTGGCGCGCAGTTGGTGCATCAACGCGTCGAAGCCACGGAAGAAGGCGGGATTCAAGCGGTCCAGGTCGGGCTGCTTCGCCGTGCCACCCCAAGCCCAGTAAGCAAAGTTCGTCGCCGCGCGCGCCTCGCTATGGCCGACGGTCATGCGGACGAAGTTGAACCGCTGTGCGCGCCGCGTCTTGAGGTATTC
>NZ_JADYVR010000077.1:0-600 GCF_020193935.1 Bradyrhizobium sp. NBAIM08
CGTAGCGCAACGCTTTCTGGGATCGAGAGGGTTGTGTACTTTCGTCTTCCAGCGCCGCGTTCTAACCGGATTACACCAGCTTCCGAATTGAACAGCTTGATGATCGTGTTATCGGAGAACCCCCAAAGTTCTCCAAGCTCACGAACGCGGAAGTGCCTCTCGAAGGCGGCGGCACCAGTCACAATACATCTCCGACTGGTGCCCGGCCCTCCGTCTCTGAAAGCTGCCGCAAAGCGTGACTGAAAAGAACGCCAGACATCATGCCGAAACCTCTGCGGGAACAAACTCGTGTTCGTTGGACCGCTTCCAAAGCTCGAACGAGCTCCGGCGCACCAATCGTCGCCGCCCCAGTACGATCACGGGCAGTGGCGTTACGCCCGAAACCCGGCCGAGGATGACGTTATAGACGTGCGCCTTGGAACAGCGCAGTTCGCGAGCAATGTCGATCGCGGACAGGATCTCGTCAGACCCATTCGTGTGGTTTTGGTTGGCCCCGGACATATCAACCGTTTCGCTCACTTGCCGCAGCAAGTGACGGTCATCGCCTCCTCACAATCAAAGGGCCGCTGGAAGAAATCTTCTGACACGCGAAGACTTATT
>NZ_JADYVR010000769.1:0-416 GCF_020193935.1 Bradyrhizobium sp. NBAIM08
CGAAAGGGGGACCGCCTGTTCGGACGCGGCGCCTGCGACACCAAGGGGTCCGTCGCGGCGATGCTCACGGCATTATTGGCCGTGGCCCACAGCGCTTCGCGTCCCAAGGAAACGGAAGTGGTCTTTGCCGCCCTCGTGGATGAAGAAAATAATCAAGGCGGCTCGCGCGCGTTGACCGCCCGCGGTTTTCGAGCGGACCTCGCAATTGTGGGAGAACCCACGCGGCTGAAGGTCATCACGGCGCACAAGGGCGACTTGTGGCTGACGTTGCGCACGCACGGCCGGGCGGCGCACGGCTCGCAGCCGGAGCTGGGGCGCAATGCCGTCCACGCCATGGCCCGCGTCGTCAAGTGGCTGGAAACGGATTATGCCCGCCGCCTCGCGAGGAAGTCGCATCGCCTGCTCGGTCCCGGGAC
>NZ_JADYVR010000770.1:0-416 GCF_020193935.1 Bradyrhizobium sp. NBAIM08
ATCCTGAGCAGCACGCCGCGACCTAGTCTGGCGGGATGCTCATCGCCGGCAGACGTGGATCGGCCGCGGGACCGCAGCTCACTGCGCAAGGGCTGCGACCCCGCGACCAGGGGTCGGTGGATCAGACGGTCAGCTGGGCGTGCTCGCCGCGGTCCGAGCCCGACTGCGCGATCTCGATCTTGCGGGGCTTGGCCTTCTCCGCGACCGGGACGACCAGCCGCAGCACCCCGTCGGCGTACGCCGCCTCGATGCGGTCGAGGATGCGGGAGTAGAGCACCCGGGCCGCAGCGACGCACCGGGCCGCGCGGCGGCAGCATCGCTATGCCCGGGTCGGCGGCCGAGTAGATCCTCCGGTTGCGGTCGATCTCGAACCGCATGAGATCCCGCCACTGCTGCGTGACGCGGCTGTCTCTTAT
>NZ_JADYVR010000771.1:0-415 GCF_020193935.1 Bradyrhizobium sp. NBAIM08
AGTCAATTCACCAGAGAGTTTGAAACGGTTCGCACGGAACGCGCGGCGGTGGTTCATCGTTTAAGTTCGCTCGAAGATTTGGATGCCCATCACGCCTATTATTCTGATGCCGTGCAGCAGATTCTTTCACCCGAACAGGCTGCAAAGATGAATGCGCTGGGAACGCTCGCCGATTTCGTAGAGGTCGAGCCGCAATATGAAAAATTGATTGAGAGTCTTTTCGGACGCGAATTGCAGTGTGTGATGGTGCCGACAATTGATGATGCGCTTGCAGGCGTTGAATTTATCAAGACGGAAAGTTTGGGACGCGGCGCATTTTTAGTTGTAGGCTTACACGGCGGTGAAGATGACTCTTCGCGAAGTTCAGATTCCGGAGTCTGGGACACGGAATCTGATGACGATGACGATGATGACG
>NZ_JADYVR010000772.1:0-415 GCF_020193935.1 Bradyrhizobium sp. NBAIM08
GCGATGCCCGTACCCTCGTCATCCTCGACGAAGTCCACCACGGCGGCGATGCGCTCAGCTGGGGCGACGCGCTGCGTGAGGCCTACGGCCGAGCGACCCGGCGCCTGCTGCTGTCCGGAACCCCGTTCCGCAGCGACACCTCCCCGATCCCGTTCGTCGAGTACCACCCCGACGAGCACGGCATCCGCCTCTCCCGCACCGATTACAGCTACGGGTACGGCCGAGCGCTGGCCGACGGCGTCGTCCGGCCCGTGATGTTCCTGGTCTACGCCGGTCAGATGCGCTGGCGCACGCGCACGGGCGACGAGATGGAGGCGCAGCTCGGCCAGGACAACACGAAGGACATCACCGCGCAGGCGTGGCGGACGGCGCTGGATCCGGAGGGGGAGTGGATCCCGGCCGTGCTGCGCTCGGC
>NZ_JADYVR010000773.1:0-415 GCF_020193935.1 Bradyrhizobium sp. NBAIM08
GTTGCTGCGGTGTGCGGCCGGAGCACATCGCGGCCGCGCGCGAACGACTGGACGGAACCCGGCCCGGTCACCGCCGCCCGCTGGCCGAGCCGGCCGCGGAGACGCCGGCGCAACCCGCCCCGGCGTGGACCGATGCCCGCGGCCGCGCGCTGTATCCGTTGCCGTTCCCGAAGCTCGATGTCGAGCCGGGCGTGATCGCTCCCGCGGCACCGAGCTTCATGGCCTGGCGGCACCTGTTCGCGGAGGGGATCGGTGCCGGCCGCCGGTGCCTCGACGTCGGTTGCGGCACGGGCATCCTCGGCGTCCAGCTCGCGCTCAACCACGCCGCGCACGTGCACTGCATCGACATCGACGCGCGCGCCGTGTCGAACACGCTCGCCAACGCGTTCCGCAACGGCGTCAGCGACCGCGTCAC
>NZ_JADYVR010000774.1:0-415 GCF_020193935.1 Bradyrhizobium sp. NBAIM08
TGAGATTACTATGAAGTAAGTATGAGGTAAGTATGAGGTATGGTGGGAGTTGACCCAAGATAAACCCGAGATTTGTACGTAGATTTGATGAGCCAGTTATGAGGTGACCATTCACCCTGCGGCAGGGTTGCGCAAGTCTGTACGGATGAGGTCCGGAAGATTCGGTATAGCCCCGATCGCGGCGCGGGAAGAGTTCTCCCCTTTAGTCGGCAAAGCAGGCGATCAGCATGCCCTTTTTCACTTCATCTCAAAAACTGAAACCAACGCAATGGCAAGAGTAACAGGATCTATCACTTTAGAAGGGACGATCGACAATGTGACCTTTGTGAAGACAAAAGATGGCTTAATTGCCCGTAAGAGGACCAGTCTCACCGGAGCGAAAATGGCCGCCAATCCCAATTTCAACCTGCTGCGC
>NZ_JADYVR010000775.1:0-415 GCF_020193935.1 Bradyrhizobium sp. NBAIM08
ACATTCGAAATACCAACACGATCGAATCCGTCTGGATCGCCGGCAATCGCGTGCAGCGCCAGTAGCTCAGAACCCGCTGGGACGCACCCAGAAGCTCTCTTGCCAGGTCTGTCCGGGAGGAATGCTCTGCAGCTCCTTGTACAGACCTTTGTGGGCGAGGTTCATCGCGTCGGTGATGCCCGCCATCGGCTCAAAACAGATGAAGTTGCGATTCTGCGCGGTACCGCCTCGCCCCTGCCCCGCCGGCGGATTCGGCGCATAAATCACCGCCGACCGGTAATTTGGCCCGAACAAAATGTCGAGCTTCTGCGACTTCCCCTTCACCGACATCAGCGCCCGCCCCGACGAATCCCGCACCAGATCCCCGAAAACATGGTCGAGATTGAAGTCCTTGAGCACCGCCGACTGCGGATTC
>NZ_JADYVR010000776.1:0-415 GCF_020193935.1 Bradyrhizobium sp. NBAIM08
AGTCAAGCTACTGGAGAAGCAACTCCATCTCGATCGCCCGGCAATCACGCAATACCGGCTGTGGGTGACCGGAATGCTTCACGGAGACCCGGGAAAGTCACTGGCGAACGACACATCGGTGTCGAAGGTTGTCGGGCCTCGGCTGTTGAACTCTGCGGGACTGACGATCCTCGCCGGAGTCATCGGCTCGGTTGTCGCTGTCGGCGCAGCGGTCATTGCCGCGTGGCGACGCGACAGGTGGTTCGACCACACCGTCTCGCTGATAGCGCTCACACTCGCGGCATTGCCTGAGTTCGTCGTGGCGGTGCTGCTTGTCGCATTTCTCTCGACGTCGGTTTTTCATCTCCTGCCTGCGGTGGCATTCTTCCCTCCACAAGACTCGGTGTGGCTGCAGGGAAAGCTGCTTGCCTTGCCT
>NZ_JADYVR010000777.1:0-415 GCF_020193935.1 Bradyrhizobium sp. NBAIM08
CCCCAGGACCAGGCGAGCCGGCGCGGCGGCTCCACGGTCGTCACCTCCACCGACTGACCGCCCGCGTCGATCCTCTCGCCGGCGGCAGGCGTCCAGTCCACGGTGGCTACGAACCACTGCTCCATCTCGGCCGGCTCGCTGATCGCGCGCCACACCCGCTCGATCCCATACGGCAGCTCGCGCTCGAACCGCAACGCCCGCCGGCCGTCGATCGTCTCCAGGGTTCCGCGCGGATGGTTGCTGAGGCTCATGGGTTCTCCTCCAGGTGTCGTTCGAGTGCGTCGAGGCTGCGTGACCATTGCTGCCGGTAGGGCTCGAGCCAGGCATCGACCTCAGCCAGCGGCTCCGGCCGCAGCGCGTACAGGCGCCGCTTGCCTTCCGCCCGCGAGCCCACGAGGCCCGCCTCGCGCAGGAC
>NZ_JADYVR010000778.1:0-415 GCF_020193935.1 Bradyrhizobium sp. NBAIM08
AGCGTGGCGATCCGCAGCGCGTGATTCAGCTCGTCAACGAGCGCACCGATCTCATCGACGATCCGCAGGAGCTCGCACGACTCTTCTACGAGCTGGCGCGCCTCGAGCGCTCGGTGGGTGATCTGGACGCGGCGCTCGACGCCCTCGATCACCTCTCGATGCTCGAAGAGCACGTCGGAGGGCTCGCGCTCGCGGCCGAGATTCACACCGCGCGTGAGCAGTGGCCCGAGGCCGTGCAGGCGCTCGAGGGACTCGCGCAGGCGCCGGGAGTGCCGAAGGCGCAGCGCAGGCTCGCGCGGCTCGGTGCGGCCGACTTCCTCGAGCACCGCATGAAGGACCGCGCCCTCGCGCTCGCGCAGCTCGACAAGCTGCTGGCCGAGGGCCACGGGGACGCTGCCCTGTACATCCGCGTCGC
>NZ_JADYVR010000078.1:0-593 GCF_020193935.1 Bradyrhizobium sp. NBAIM08
GGGAGAAGGTGGGCCTGGTCGGTCGCAACGGCGCCGGCAAGTCGTCGCTGTTCTCGCTCTTCGCCGGGCGCCTGCAGGCCGGCGCCGGCGACGTCTCGATCCCGGGCCGCTGGCGCATCGCCGAAGTGGCGCAGGAAATGCCGGAGACCAGTGAAGGCGCGACCGACTTCGTGCTCGCGGGCGATACCGCGCTCGCGGAAGCCGAGGCCGAGCTCGCCGCCGCCGAGGCGAGCGACGACGGCGAGGCGATGGCGCACGCCCACGTCGCGATCAGCGAGGCCGGCGGCTTCGACGCCCGGCCCCGCGCGCAGGCGATGCTGCTCGGACTCGGCTTCAAGAGCGCCGAGCTCGACCAGCCGGTCGACAGCTTCTCCGGCGGATGGCGCATGCGCCTGCAGCTCGCGCGTGCGCTGATGTGCCCGGCCGACCTGATGCTCCTCGACGAGCCGACCACCGGGCTCGACCCGCAAAGCCGGCGCCGGGTCTGGGACCTCGTCGCAGCCTTGCGGGATCGGGGTCGGTCGGTGCTCCTGACGACCCACCACCTCGAAGAGGCGGAGGAGCTGGCTGACCGGGTGGCGATCATGCATGCC
>NZ_JADYVR010000779.1:0-415 GCF_020193935.1 Bradyrhizobium sp. NBAIM08
GTGATATATCCTTCCCTAATGTCACAA
This sequence comes from Bradyrhizobium sp. NBAIM08, assembly GCF_020193935.1. Lineage (NCBI taxonomy): Bacteria > Pseudomonadati > Pseudomonadota > Alphaproteobacteria > Hyphomicrobiales > Nitrobacteraceae > Bradyrhizobium > Bradyrhizobium sp. NBAIM08. Next base: position 28 of record NZ_JADYVR010000779.1, read on the forward strand.
CCTTCGATACAGCGCCGCTTTTGGCAAGCCGCTGTTAGCGGCAGTAGGATTCGTTGTCTCCGATATCCCATTCAGGGAATCCAAGGGTTTTTCTATTTTGCTTATCTTCGATTGGCGAAGGAGAAAAACCATTCTATTAAAATCCTTTCCCCCATTTTAAATTTATTGTCTTGGCGCAAAGTTTTTGCATGTATCGCAAAACATAATTGATCCAGGATCCCGAACTTTGCCAAGCCGCGAGGAACGATGCAATCGTTTGAAAGCCAAAAAAGGCTTTCACGATCTATCGCTCGCGGCTTGAGCCAGTAAATTTAAAATCGGGGAAAGGGTAAAATATGGATTAACCACCGCAAATCAAAGATGCAAATTAAATCCTCGGTGAATTCCC
>NZ_JADYVR010000780.1:0-415 GCF_020193935.1 Bradyrhizobium sp. NBAIM08
GGGCAGGTGACGTTGACCTCGATGAGGCGGCCGTCGATGACGTCCAGGCCGGCCAGGGTGATGCCGTGGGCGGACAGCAGCGGGGCCAGGTCGGCCGCGATGCGGAGGTCAGCGTCGTCCACGGCGGCCTCGGAGACCGGCGCCCCGATCCGGAAGTCGTCGGCGGAGGGCCGTCGCAGCACGGCGCCCACGATCTCGCCGTCGAGGAGGAACAACCGCTTGTTGCCGTGGGAGACCGAGGGAAGGTACTCCTGGGCGATCACCTGTCGCCGGCCTCCCGCCGTCGCCGACTCGACGAGGGCCCGGCACGAGGGGCCGGCGTCGACCAGCCAGACGTCCCCGCCGGCGAAGCCGTCGACCGGCTTGATCACCGCCCGGCCGTGCGTGCAGACGAACTGCTCGATCAGCTGCGGAC
>NZ_JADYVR010000781.1:0-415 GCF_020193935.1 Bradyrhizobium sp. NBAIM08
CTTCGGCGCCGTGCCCTGCGCGAGCGACCCGGACGCGACCGCCATGGCGGTGCAGGCCCTCATCGCGGTCAACGGGACGGGCGACGCTGACGCCGCCCAGGGACTGGACTACCTCGCCGCCAGGCAGTCCGCGAGCGGCGGCGTCGGCGGTGGCGGCCCGACGAGCCCGGTCAACGCGAACTCGACCGGCCTCGCCGGACAGGCCTTCCTCGCCGGCGGCCGCGCGGCGCAGGCCCGGCTCGCCAACCAGTTCCTCGGGGGCCTGCAGTACGACTGCACCTTCCCCGTCGCCCTCCGCGGCGGCGTGGCCTACGACGGCACGGCCTTCGCCGCGCAGCGCGCCGCCGGGCCGGGAGCCACCACGGTCGACCAGGACCGGCGCTCGACGACCCAGGCGGTCCTGTCGCTCTCCGGG
>NZ_JADYVR010000782.1:0-415 GCF_020193935.1 Bradyrhizobium sp. NBAIM08
GATCAGGCCCTCCGGAACGCCGTACGAGCCGTCGGACACGATCGCGGCCGACGTCCAGTCGCCCTCGGGGGTGCCGTGCACCCAGGTGTGGATGTGGTCCACCGCCGCGTTGGCGGCAGACGCCGCCGACGACGCGCCGCGGGCGTCGATGATCGCCGCGCCGCGCTTCGCCACGGTCGGGATGAAGGTGCCCTCGATCCACTCCTGGTCGACCTGCTCGGCGACCGGACGGCCGCCGAACTGCGCGCGGAACAGATCCGGGTACTGGGTGGCGGAGTGGTTGCCCCACACCACCATGTTGGTGATGTCGTCGACGCCGACGCCCAGCTTCTTGGCCGCCTGCGACAGGGCGCGGTTGTGGTCGAGGCGCATCATCGCGCTGAACCGGGACGCCGGGATGTCCGGTGCGTTCTGC
>NZ_JADYVR010000783.1:0-415 GCF_020193935.1 Bradyrhizobium sp. NBAIM08
GTGACCAGCGCGGCGGTGAGCCGGGCGGTGTCCTGGTTCGCCGACGGCTTCCTGGGCGCACCGATCGCGTCGAGCTTTCCGCTCTCCGCCGCTCGGGCGGCCTTTCCGCTCTCCGCCGCTCGGGCGGGGGTTGCCGGATCGGCCACCGCCTGCGGGTTCCACAGCACGAACAGGCGCTCGCCTCGCGGCGACCCGTCGTCGGTCACGGCCTGCACGGGCAGCCCGCACAGGTCGCCGGCCAGACGATCGGGTTGGCCGATGGTGGCCGACGAGAAGATGAAGGTGGGATGCGACCCGTAGTGCGCGCACACCCGACGGAGACGGCGCAGCACGTGGGCGACGTGGCTGCCGAAGATGCCCCGCAGCGTGTGGAGCTCGTCGATGACGACGTACTCGAGTCGGCGCAGGAACGGAC
>NZ_JADYVR010000784.1:0-415 GCF_020193935.1 Bradyrhizobium sp. NBAIM08
TTCTTGTCCTGGGCGCACAGCGTCGGCGACGTGCCGGACACCGCCGTGAAAACCACGCAGATCGCACCGATCCCGAACGCATTCTTCATGTCCCTTCTCCCCGATGACGTGGCACCGACTCGGTGCAGGACCGACTTTGGGAGTTCACTTCAGCTTGTGCTTCTGGAAGACCTCCCGCATGAGGTCGTTGCCCGGAAGACGGCGAGGCAGATGGAGTACCCGTGGGCCGGGGGATGGGGGGCGTCATGGAAACCCACTTCCCCCGTTGGCCGTCCATTACGCTGTCGAAACCGAACGCCTTACTTCTTCCAAGAACTCGGAAGGGCCGTCGTGTTTCCTACCGTAGGGCGAGTCCCGCCAACCGGAGTACAGCATGTGGACCTCGTACCTGGCCCTGGTCAGGCCGACGTAGAAA
>NZ_JADYVR010000785.1:0-415 GCF_020193935.1 Bradyrhizobium sp. NBAIM08
AGACGCGCAAGGACGGCAACAACGGCGCCCAGGCCGTCCTCCAATATCTGCGTACCCTGCCCGCGCTCGGCCCCCTCGGGCTCGAGCCTCTGCGCCGCCGTCTCGCCCAGCTCCCCCGGCCCATCGTCACCAAGGCCGACTGGCAGCGCCTCGAAGCCGACGAACACGCCCGCGCCCAGGCGCAAGGCCTCACCGAGTTCAAATACGACACCAACGCCGCCATGCTCGTCGCCATGGGCCTCGCCCCGGCGTCGTGCGAGCCGCAGTGCCAACCACCCACACCGGCCCCGGCTCCGGTCCGCTACGACGTGGCCACCGTCGCGACCGGGCTCGAGAACCCGTGGGACCTCGCCTTCACACCTGACGGCACGGCGCTCGTCACCGAGCGCACCGGCGACGTGAACGTCCTGGTCGG
>NZ_JADYVR010000786.1:0-414 GCF_020193935.1 Bradyrhizobium sp. NBAIM08
CCCGCATTCGATCTCGGCGATTCTCGCCCGCGAATCGATCAAACAAAAACGCTATGTTCCGGTGATCACGACGCTTCACGGCACGGACATCACACTGGTCGGAGCCGACCGTTCGTATTTGCCGATCACGCGCTACGGACTGCAGCAGTCGGACGGCGTGACCGCCGTGTCGAGATTTTTGAAGCAGGCGACGATCGAAACCTTCGATTTCGACGAGATCGAGGTGATCCCGAACTTTATCTGCGCGTGTCATTACACGAAGCTGCCCGAATCGCCGCTTCGCGATGAATTATCGCCGAACGGTGAAAAACTCCTCGTTCACGTGTCGAATTTCCGCGCCGTCAAGCGTCCGGTCGATTGTGTCGAGATTTTCGCGAAAGTGAAGAAAAAAGGCGGCAAAGCACGGCTTGTGAT
>NZ_JADYVR010000787.1:0-414 GCF_020193935.1 Bradyrhizobium sp. NBAIM08
GAACTGATGACCGGCTATCTGTCGGGCGGCTTCAACCCGCTCAGCAGAATGTCGGCCGCTTCGCTGATCGACATGGGCTACCCGCTCGTGAACGTCGACGCGTCCGACCTGTACACGCTCGGCAATGCGCTGCCGAGCGTCGGCACGCTCACCGCATCGGCCACCACGGCGATCGGTGCCCCGGTGACGCTGACGCTGGCGTCGATGAACGATGCCGATGGGATCGGCTCGGTCAGCTTCTTTCGAGAAAGCAACGGCATCGCCGGCCTGCAGGCGAGCGGGACGGTGTCGCCGGACACGCTGATCGTGAGCAACGTCGGCGCGAACGGCGTCGCGCAGGTCGCGACCAACGGGTGGTCGGCGGGCACGTACACGTTCTACGCCCGTGCCGCGGACGCGCGCGGGGCGTTGTCG
>NZ_JADYVR010000788.1:0-414 GCF_020193935.1 Bradyrhizobium sp. NBAIM08
GGACGCACGAATCCGCTCGGCGAGTTCCCTCTCGACATCGGCACCGACCGTCGCCGCTCGCAGCGCCAGCTCGTGATCGTCGCGCCACAGCACATTGACGCCGAGGTCTTCGAGCAGCGCCAGCATCGAGTCAACGTCCCGGATCCGCGGCACGTTGCCGATCACGAGCTCTTCCTCGGTCAGCAAGCAGGCCGCCAGGATCGGCAGCGCAGCATTCTTGTTCCCGGCGGGCACCACGGTGCCCGACAGCGGGTATCCGCCTTCTATTACGAACTTGTCCATGTCAGAGAGTTGGGGTCCGGCCTGCCGGCTTCCCCGTTCGAAACGCGCCATTGGCCGCTCAAGGGTAACAGCAGCACAACGCGATAAGCGAGACTTTTCGGCTTGCCAAGGCCGTTCTCGGCTAGATGATTG
>NZ_JADYVR010000079.1:0-589 GCF_020193935.1 Bradyrhizobium sp. NBAIM08
CATAGGATTCGCCGCGCAGGTCGACGCCGACCGCCATCGCGGTCTTGCCGTCCTCGTCCTTGGGCAGGCCGAGGCGCGAGCGCATGTCGACCACGGTGACGATGCGGCCGCGCAGGTTCAAAACGCCTGCGATCTCACGCGAGGCCAGCGGCACGCGGGTGACGCGCTCGGGCATGAACACGTCCTGGACGCGGGAGATCGGCAGGCCGAACAGCTGGCCACCGATCATCGCGGTGACGTACTCGACCATGGCGCCTTCGCTGGACTGGGTCTTCTTGCTCATTTCAGTGTCTCCTGGTCCATGCCGCTAAGGTTTAAGCCGCGGCCGCCCGGCTCAGCTCGGAGGCGCCGGCGGCGCCCGCGGTCTGCTCCTTCAGCGCCGCGATCAGGCCGGGACGGTCGAACTTGGCGACGTAATCGTGGAAGCCGGCCTGACGGCCGCGCTCGATCGCCGCCGGCGACACCAGCGCCGACAGGCCGATGATCGGCGTCGCAGCGAGGTTGTTGTCGGAGCGGACGACTTCCGCGAACTCGAACCCGTTCATATCGGGCATCTCGATGTCGGTCAGGATCACGTCGAAGCTTTGGG
>NZ_JADYVR010000789.1:0-414 GCF_020193935.1 Bradyrhizobium sp. NBAIM08
GAGGTGGTGGGCCACGAGCTGCTGGTGAACGGGCGCGCCGTGCTCATCAAGGGCGTCAACCGCCACGACCACGACCCACGGCGCGGCAAGGCGGTGACGGCGGCGAGCATCGAGGCCGACCTCGTGCTCATGAAGCAGCACGGCATCAACGCCGTGCGCACCTCGCACTACCCCAACGATGCCGCCCTCTACGACGCGTGCGATCGGCTCGGCCTCTACGTGGTGGGCGAGGCGAACCTGGAGGCCCACGCGTACCTGCGCAGCCTCCTGAAGGACCCGCGCTGGGGCTCGGCGGTGCTGGAGCGCATCACGCGCATGGCCCAGCGCGACAAGAACCACCCGTCGATCATCGTGTGGTCGCTCGGCAACGAGAGCGGCAGCGCACCGATCCTGCGGGCCGCGGCCGAGTGGCTC
>NZ_JADYVR010000790.1:0-414 GCF_020193935.1 Bradyrhizobium sp. NBAIM08
GCCCTCGTCGGTTACCAGCAGCCCAAGATCCTGGCTAACCTCGTGCTGCTGTCGGAAATTCCGACGACTTACGACAAGAAAGAGCAGCGCCAGGTCAACTCCGGCAACCTGCTGTTGCGAGGGGTGCCGGGCGTCGGCAAGACGTTCTTCGGCGTCATCCTCGCGGCCATCAGCGACGCCAAGTTCGCGCGCATCCAGGGCCGCGCCGACCTGCAGCCGACCGAAGTGGTCGGCTTCCAGATGATCAACCCGGCGACCGGCGAGCTGACGACCGAAATGGGCCCGCTCGCCGAGGCGGAAGTGATCCTGCTCGACGAGATCAACCGCATCCCGCTCAAGTCGCAGAGCGCCTTCCTCGAGGGCCTGCAGGATCGCACCGTGACCGTCGGCAAGAAGACCTACGAGCTGCCGGCG
>NZ_JADYVR010000791.1:0-414 GCF_020193935.1 Bradyrhizobium sp. NBAIM08
GATTCGGGTGGGACCACGGTCGTGGTCCGCTCGCTGCCGGATACGTCCGACGTGGAGGCCGGCCCCCTGGAGGGGGTGTGGCTGCGCGTCGGTGACGAGACGGCGCGCACCGACGGTGACGGCGAGGCACGCTTCGCGGTCGAGTCGGGACGCGTCCGGGTGTGTGAGCTCGGCTCGTCCGAGACGCCGACCCCGTCTCCACAGACCTGCCTCGAGGAGTCCGTGCCGGCCGGCGGACGCATCGAGCTGCGCATCAGTGATCTCGGCTTGACGATGGGAACCGGATGACACGGAAGTTGCTGCTCTGCGTGTGGCTGGTGGTCTTGGGGCTGGTCGCCCCGGCCACGGCCTCCGCCGCCAAACTCGACATCGGGCTGGTGATCGACGGGTCGGGGAGCATCGACGACGCCGACT
>NZ_JADYVR010000792.1:0-414 GCF_020193935.1 Bradyrhizobium sp. NBAIM08
GTATCAGAAGATGGGATTCCAGGGGATTATCTTCTTCGACGGCGCCTCGACCGTGGGCAATCCCGACCCGAACGACCCGTTGCGGACTTTCACGGATCAAAGCATCGTGCCGGGCCGGCTCAATATCCACGGGCTGGCGTCAAACACCTCGTTCAAGGGCAACAACCGGACGGTGACGATCGAGCAGCAGATCGCGAAAGGCCTGCACGTCGAGCTGGGTTACAACCAGGAGAACTGGTCGCGCTATTTCCTCGATCCCATCCGATCGGAAAACGCCGTCGTGCGGGTCGACATCAACGCCTACATCCCACTCTGGACGCTGCCGCGGGTGAATAACCAGCCGACCATGCAATGGATTACCCGGCCGAATGCGACGACCAGCAAGCTCCGCAACCCCGACGGAAGCTTCGTGAT
>NZ_JADYVR010000793.1:0-414 GCF_020193935.1 Bradyrhizobium sp. NBAIM08
ATATAAATCCCGTAGCTGATATCCTGTTTAGGAAAGGACAGTGCAGGCGTTTTCAATGCCAGCCACAAAACCAGGTAGGCAAAAAAGATCAGCTGGAAAGGGTTGCCTTCGATATTCAGCTGGTAGGCCACAAACCATGCACCAGCGGAAATCAGAATGGGCCAAAGGCTGATCTTAATGACATCTCTCCATATGAATATCGCGGCACCCGTAAGAAAAAAGCCACCCAGGTGATAATACGCGTCAGGATTGAAGTGCAGGTGGTTTTTTATCATGTCCTCCGGTACCAGCATCCTGATCAGCAGGAAAAGAAAATAAACCGATGTAAAAAGCCATCGTTTGGTGAGGATGCCGGTCAGGAATAATGCCAGCAGCATCAGGTACAGTTTAATTTCAAAAGAGAGGGTCCAAGCA
>NZ_JADYVR010000794.1:0-414 GCF_020193935.1 Bradyrhizobium sp. NBAIM08
TCCGCAATCTCTTCCGTTCCCACACGCAAGCATGGCGGCAGCGGCGCCGGGTTGGCACCAAGGGCGGCGACGAGTTGCAGGTAATCGTGCACATGGTGGGCCGTGGGAGGGTATGTCTCACGCGCCAGGTTTTCAGCCACGCGGCCCTTCACCTCCGCGGTTGAACGTTTGTGCATGCGCACGGCGCCGGCGCGAGGCGGCACCGCCCGGTTCAAAAAGAGCCCCCGCCCGTTGCACGCGTAGCCGACGCGCTGCGGGATTCGGGCCAGGAAGGATTCCAATGCCGAACGCAGCGAATTCGGAAACACCACCGCGAGGTCGAAATGCTCCGCGCGCAGCCGTTGCGCGACGCTGAAAACGCTGTCGCCATCATCGAAGGTCAATGTGGCGTTGATACTGGGATGCCCCCGCCAC
>NZ_JADYVR010000795.1:0-414 GCF_020193935.1 Bradyrhizobium sp. NBAIM08
GTTTCGTCCTGCGCGCGCCGAAGCGCAGCCTGACGTCCGGTTGCTCGACCGCTGCGGGCATGTCGCTGAGCTCGGCCTGCCCCGCGCGCGGTGGCGGGAACCCGGCATACATCCCCCCGGGGCCGAGCTTGATCGTCCCGGCGTCGTTGAGCCGGAGCGCCGCCGCGAAGTCGAGGATCTTCTGCCACTTCACCCAGATCGGGCCCTGGCGCTGCGGGTCGTACAGCAGGGCTTCCTTCGGCTTGTCGGCCGTGCCGCCGCGAACCTCGTTCACCCAGATCGCGTGGTTCTTGTTGCCCTTGTTGGCGAACCCCTCGTTGTTGCCCTGGAGGAGCATCCCGCGGCCCTTGCGCAGCTGCTGGACGGCCTTGGCAGTCGACACCGTGTTCGTCCCGGTTCGGACGGAGACACGGA
>NZ_JADYVR010000796.1:0-414 GCF_020193935.1 Bradyrhizobium sp. NBAIM08
TCGGCAAGCTGTGCTGGCTGCCGTTCGCGCTGGTGATCGCGGTGTTCCTGCTTGGCGCGCTCGGCCTCGCATACAGCCTGTACCCCGACGTCGTGATCGACCGCCTCACGTTGTGGCAGGCCGCCAGCGCCACCGAGTCGCTGGTGGTGATCGCGATCGGCTGCGCGGTAGCGGTGCCGGCGATCGTGGGCTACACGATCTTCGCGTACCGGGTGTTCTGGGGAAAGGCGCGCGCACTCGACTACGCCTGACGCCATAGGGAAATCGAGAGCGCTCGCCGCTCAATGATGGAATAGCATTCCATCATGACTTCCGGGGGCCTGCCTTCCAGATCGCTTGCCGCCTCGGCACCGCGGACCGGACCGTCCTCGAACGCGCGTCGCTTGCGGCGCCTGGCCTGGAACCTGCTTCCGC
>NZ_JADYVR010000797.1:0-414 GCF_020193935.1 Bradyrhizobium sp. NBAIM08
CGGTGAGATCGCCGTCGCCCGCAGAGCTGGGGTGACTGCCACGTCGCACGCGCTGGCCGACGTGCTCGACCTCGAGCACCGGCTGCCGTTGACGTGGGCGGTGTGCCGGCGCGGTGAGTGCGAGGTGTGGGTGGCCAGGCGCGTTGCCAAGCTGTCGCGTCACCTGGGCCGCGACAAGGTCGGGCTGGTCGACAGTGCCGTGTCGCGGAGATCGCCCCCGAGGCGGCGGGCCGCGTGCTCGAGGTCGCCGAGGCCAAGATCATCGAGGCCGACAGCGAGCTCCACGAGCAGCGACGCGATGCCGAGCGCCGCCGCCGCTGCATCGGCCTCGGCCGCACCGACGAGCTCGGCCTGCGCACCCTCATCGCCCGCCTCGAGGCAGGCGACGCCGTCGCGGTCGACGCGATCGTCCAC
>NZ_JADYVR010000798.1:0-414 GCF_020193935.1 Bradyrhizobium sp. NBAIM08
GCCTCGGGCTGCCGGACGAGGAGTACTACCGGCTCGACACGTACGCCGACCTGCGCGCCGAATACCGCACCCACCTCACCACGATGCTCGAGCTCGCCGACGTCGACGACCCGACCGACGCAGCGGAGCAGGTCTTCGAGCTCGAGAGCGCGATCGCGTCGCTGCACTGGGACAAGGTGCGCTGCCGGGACCTGCGGGCGATGTACAACCCGATGACCCTGGCCGAGCTCGAGACCGCCGCACCCGGGCTGCGCTGGCGAGACTTCCTCGACGGGGCGGGGATCGACGAGCGGGCGATGGCCGACCTGGTCGTGGCCCAACCGTCGTTCATCACCGAGCTGCCGGGGCTGCTCACCGAGGATCGACTGCCCGCGTGGCGGGCCTGGGCCCGCTGGCGGGTCGTCACCTCCCTGG